>DATDSD010000001.1:0-6060 GCA_035291405.1 Patescibacteria group bacterium
ATGTTAAAAGATGCTATCTCTAATGTTACGTTAATTGGAGTAAATTCACGGTCTATTGTTGTGTGTAATTCTTGCCATACAATTGTTGCTGAAGATCGAGGTCGTCCAGAAGATCTACCACAAATAGTTAGTAGAGTTAAAAGTCATGTTGGTGTACCAAACATGCTTTTAGAAAAAAAGTATAGGCACGAGATATTAACTGTTGATGTAAATAATGCAACATCTACTGATGGTCTTTGCCTTGAAAAGAATTATTCAGACTAATATCAATTAAAACGTTGTGTTGGTGATTTATTATTGAACAAGTTGTTCGAAAATCGTCTTAAATTGACTTTTATTAATAACTTGGTATATTTCTCGCAGAGTAAATTAAAACATTATGTACCATGAGTAATGAATTATTGTGGAGGTATAAACAAGATACTTTATTTGGTGGAAAAGACATGTCTACCGATCAAGAGATTCTCAGAATTGGTATGAATGCGAGCGAAGTTGTAAGTAGAATATTTGATTATTACGGCATAGAACAATTTTCACATACGGAATATGATCCTGAATCAACTTATCCTGCAGATGGAAATGATCAGACTTTGTTGAGAGATAATTGGTCAGGAATAGATGGCATAGAAAGATTATCTGAAGCTACACGCAACAAGACTATACAAAAATTTGACATTGAAGGAGCAGCTATCAGTATTCATAATATTCTGGCAATAGGCTCAAAAGTTGTAGTTGGAGGAAAAACAAAACAACTACAAATGTTAGATTTTGATTTTTCTGAAGACGAGGCAAATATGGATGAAATTAAATCTCTGAGATTATCGCAAGGCGTAATACTTCGTACTGATCGTTCATTTCATTACTACGGACTAAATTTACTCAACGATGATGACTGGAGAAAATGGATTAATAAATTATTATTTTTAAAAGATACAAAAAAATTATTTGGTACTGAGTATTTAGAATTATGTTTAAAGAGAGGTTATAGCGCATTGCGAATTTTTGGTTATGAAGGCACATCGAAAAAGAAAACTCCTGTGGTTATTGCTAAGATTTAGTCATATATTTATAAGGTTTGTGCTTAATTTACAATGCGGAGTCAATGGTACATGTTTAGAACCTTTTCGCTCTTTTGAGCTCATCAGTATAGCAACACAGCTATATAAGGACGTGCAAACTTCTTCATCTTTTTGGGATGTGAGTGGTTTACACGCCATGCTTCAAGTTATTCAATTATTTGGGCTGTGCAGTTAAAGCGGCACTGATTTTATCCTGCAAAGGATTATTGATGATCATGCTTGCCAGATTAACTTTCAGTGGATAGATGTCACCTTCATTATACTGATTCCACTCGGATTCAGAAGTTGAATAGGTATAGACTTTGGTCTCATCTTTTTCATTTACCTCAAAGTAAACAACATATTTTTCAGGAGTGCTACTTACTCTCTCTGCTCCAATAATTTGTTGTCCATCAAGGTAAACCGTATACTTGGGAGGATAAGGCTTTCTGTCATTACCTTCTGAATGTTCAGTTCGTGCGTATATCCACTCGTTTAGATCATACGAATACTTGGTATCCCAGACAGTATCGTAGTGGTCAACTACCTGCACATCGTTATAGCAAGTTTTGCTTACATGGGTATCATCTGTACAGCTTTCCGCGCCGTTGCCAAGATCAGTACAAGTTCCAGGTATGTCGTAGGAACAATCGTATGGAACTTCGTCTGTTCGATAGACTGGAACCTGTCGCGACACTTCTCGAGACGTAATGTTGTATGCTCCAGCGGGAGTTGACGATTCGTCTGTATGATGAACTGCCACATAGTGTTGAATGACAACGTCACGTGACCACGAAAATCCTGTCACTGTTCCATCAACACTTTTAGTATGAAAAATGCCGTAGCCGAGTAGTCCCAACAAAACAATAGCAAAAAAGGCAACGATGCCGTTTCTGATCATGATTGGGTCAAGGTTAGACACTTCTTCAGTAATTATCGTCATGGGCTGTGAAGTCCAATTAGTCTTTACTGGTAATGTGCGTTTTGCTTCTGGATGAACTACTTCCTTAACTTTTTCCTGTTCGTACCACTGCTGATCTTCATCTTTTGCAGTAAAAACAGGTGGAGGAGGACTTGTCATCTTACGCACCTCATTTACATGGTCGCTCTCATCTTTAGGATTAGAACATGAGGAGCACTTTTTGTGTTTCTTCAGATTAACAGAACCACAATTTGAGCACGTCCAATTTTCACCGCCCATTGCAAGAGCAAGACCTTCTGCATCTGTGACCTTAATACAAGTTCTTCTTTCCTCTTCTTGTGAGGTCTTACTGTAACCACAATTTGGACATTTCTTTTTTCGTAGAGCAGAAATATCCACTGTGCGACACGCAGGGCAATCCCATAACCGTTCGTAGATAGTAACACCAGACATTTTCTCATCTCCTTTTGGTTTGTTTAATTGAATATGAAAATTTCGACAAAACTAACTGTAAAAATTTGTTTATTTGTAACAAATTCTCAATGTTAGCTTTGTCTTAAAATTCAAATCTTGAAGATGTTAAAGAACAAGATAAATAAAAAATGGAGAAATAATTAGGTACAAATTGAACCTGAGATTTCTCCAAATTTGTGAGGAAATATAACACAGTGTGAGGCTAAAGTCAATGCTATAGGATTAACTTTGTAATGTTGAGGAATAGTACAAGTTTAAAACTTCTTTTGACTTTTAATCCAGATGTTTTTAAAAAGAGGTATTGAAAGTGTTGAAAATAGAAATCCAAGGCTGGGAACGATGGCATTTAAAAAAGGTCTATCAACGTTTATAAAACTCATGAATAATCCAATTGTCAAATATGTTAAAATAAATATTAAAAGTTTTCGTTGAAAAGAAATTTCCCAAGCTTTATCTAATTCTACACGTTTATTTCTTTCCTCAATTTTAATAATTCTATTTTCAATTTCGTTTAGATTCATATATTCATTATATCAAAAGTTCTAAAATAACTGTTAAAACTGAAGAAATGATATATTTAGATATACTTTTTGTGGCTAATTTACAATGCGGAATCAATTGTACCAGTTTAGAACTTTTCAGTAATGCTTGAAATTAGTTTGTTGTTTTGTAGGATAGAATATCCTGTTTGTTTTTTTCGTCCCTAAATAAAATTTTAAAATCATTTAGAATGAAAAAAATTTTGGCAGCATCGTTACCAATAATAACTTCAGTTTTTATTTCCTTGTCTTTATACAAAGCTAATGATCCTTTCAACAGTTTTGATCCAAATTTTAATTTACGATTTTTTTTATCAATTAGAATGTGTTTAAGCCAAATTTCATTATCTATGTGTTGATATAAAACAAATCCAATCAATTTATTTTTTTTATAAAGTCCAAAATAGTCAAACATTTTTTCATTAAAGCCCTTTAAAGCTTTTTCATTTGTCATAATAAATCTACTAGAAGTTAATAATGTAGGATCTTGGTTCCACAACTTTGTGAACAGTGGAATGTCTTCTTTTTTTAGAGCAGCAATTTTGATGTTTTGTAACATAACATTGGATTTTTATTATAACCTATATGAATGTTTAAATAAAAATTATGACGGAGTCAATGGTACAAGTTTAGAATTAATTTGTTAAAATCATTCTATATGCAAAAAATTTTGATAACGGGGGTATCAGGTACCGGTAAAACTACTACATGCAAGGTCTTAAAAAAGATGGGTTATGAAGCCGTAGATATAGAAAATATTAAAGGAATGTTCAAAATGGTTCATAAAGGCACTAATATAATTTTTAAAGATTACGATAATTCCAATCCTGATCATTTGATAAACGCTGAATGGATTTGTAATATAGGTAGATTAAAAAAGAAATTTAACTCCCAAAAAGAAAATATTGCTTTTTATAGTGGAATTGCCTCAAACATGGACGATATTCTACCTTTATTTGATAAATTTATTGTTCTTTATCTTACTTCTGAAGCACTAAACTATAGACTTAAAAATAGGGAGGGGACTAAGGATATTGGAAATAATCAAGAAGGCAGAAATGTTGTCTTGGGTTGGAAAGACGCGTGGGAAGAAAATATGAAAGAAAAAGGTGCAATAATTATTGATGCAGATAAAACCCCAAGAAATATCGCAAAAGAAATATTAGAAAAAATATATTAGTTCTAATCCTTTTGCGGTATATGCAGTTTGATATAGTTCCTGAAGCTAATTTACAATGCGGAATCGATGGTACGAGTTTAGAATCACGAAACTAATGAATTATACTTTGGGTAATACATTATCTGAATAATTGCCTCCCTTTCCTCCATGAACTAACCAACCCCTTGTCCAATCGGGTGCTAGAGCACAAGTTGCATCTGTTAAAAAATGAAAAAGTATTCCTAAATATATATCGCCCGTATATATCCTCATTAAAGCAAATATAGGACCATAGAATAAAGCTGTATAGAAAAATTGAATGATAATTGATCTTTTTCCACTCCAATAATAATTTTTCAGATGCCATGTTCCAAAAAGAAATGAGGAAACAATCAAAGCAATCCATTGATTACTCCAAATAGACAGTGACAAACCGAAAATTACACTTCTATACAAAAGTTCTTCCATGAAAGCAGCTGATACACCACCAAAATAAAAAAACATCACCTTTCTTTTTATTGCTCTTTTAACTCCAAGAACTATCAAAACAAATGTCAAAACCAAGAAAGCAACTGACCAACCTCTCTGTGGTATTAAAGCCAGATTTACGTTCGGAATAAACAGTATAGGCAAAAATAAAAGTGTAGACAAATACTTTGCTAAATAATGTATATGTACACCATATTTGTTTTTGTCTTTATAAATTAACTTTTGCGAATAAAAAAGAGACAGTGGAGATAATGTGGCATATAAAATAATGAGTAATAAATATAGAATGTTCATATATTTGTAAATTATATCAAAGTTTGGGTCTTGTTACGGGGTATATGCAGTTTGATACACTTTCAGAAGCTCCGCCTGCCGGCGGATTTTCAATGTGGAATCAATAGTACGAGTCTAGAGCTAATAAATAGGTATCTTCTTCTTTCTCGGAAGATTCATGGATGTAAGTGGAATTCTTATTGTAGAGTTAAACAACTCTATTGCAGTTTTTGTTATTCCTTTATTATCTACCATTCTGTATGTAAAATCTGCCTTTAAAAATCTATTTTTGGCTTCTTTGCTAAATTCTGGGTCAGGAGCTGCGTAGACGACATTTTTTAGTCCGGAATCAATGACAATACTAGTGCAATCGAGAACTTTGTTTTTAGCGTCTCTATAGCTACATGGTTCAAGTGTCGTATAAAGAACCATTTCTGAAGTTATCGGTACATTTAATGATTTAAACTTTTCGATAACCAAATCTTCTGCATGTCTTATTCCATCATCTGCACTAGCTGAAGATACCAATATTTTATTACTTGAAACTATACAGGCACCAACAACACCCTCAGGATCTTTGGAATTAACTGCAATCCTGAAAAGATGTTTAAAAACTTGCTTATCTGTCACACTTTGATTATATCAAAAGTTCGAAAATAATTGCTTGGAGTCGTGAAATGATATATTTAGATATACTATTTGTGCCTAATTTACAATGCGGGATCGACGAGACTCGAACTCGCAACCTCTTCCGTGACAGGGAAGCGCTCTAACCAATTGAGCTACGACCCCACATTGTAAACCAAGCCCTTATTTTATAGTAAAACCTACTTGACTTCAATTAGCTTCTAGTTTAAATTGCAATTACTAAGATCTTCTGCCTTGAAGAAAACGGGGTGAAATAAATTGAAAGAATTTAATTTAAAAAATTTTTTGAAAACTATAAAACTAAACGAGTCAACAATTTCTATGGTTATGGGTGCATTAGTTGTGATTATTGTTGGAAGTTTAGTTATCAAATACTTAAAAAATGATAGAGGTACAATTCCTGCTGAATTATTAAACCAACCCAATTCCATTGAATTAACACAAAAAACTCACGTCGTTTCAAGTGGTGAAAACTTGTGGGATATATCCGTGAAATAC
>DATDSD010000002.1:0-5689 GCA_035291405.1 Patescibacteria group bacterium
GGACTTGCTATAATTGTCGAAATATATGCGCATTTCAAAAAATAAACTAAATGATAGTTTAAAAAAAGAAATCATTAGAACTTTTTTCCAAACAATTGACGACCTTAAAGGAACAAACGAGATAGAAACATTCTTTAAAAACTTCTTTAACAACGCAGAACTTGAAACTTACAGCAAACGCTTAGCAATTGCTTACTGGTTAAAAAAGAAAAGAAGTTACGAAAACATCAAAAACAACTTAAAGGTTTCCTCAGCCACAATTGCAACTGTAGAAAAATTACTTAATACGGAAGGATTTAAATTGGCCTTAAAAAAAATGGAGGCTGAAGAATGGGCAAATGTCTGGAGTGAAAAGATTAAAAAGTTTGTAAAATAGTATAATCATTTTATAGTTATGTCAGACACCAAAAATTTAGAATCCGATTTAACCAATACACTTGAAGGCAAATTTCACTGCCCTACTGATGGAACAAAAATTCAAATAAGTAATAATCTCTCTGTACAACTAGGTGCACCTTTGGATAAAAGGGGAAAATTTTACATTCCAAGTAACCCTTACGTTTATACCACCGATCAACTTTCATTACGAGACAAGGACCATCAATCCGCAGTAGTGCTTGAAAATGTTACGGTTATAATTGCACATGGTGTTAGACGAGACGAAGAGTGGGAATTTTTAAATGGACAACCAATTGCTGACACTGTTACTAAATATAATAAATGGGCTGATTTAAATAAAATGCCATGTATTGGAGCCGTTATTGCTTGTAATGAAGATCCATTATCTCTAGAGAGTGGAATACAAGTTTTTGAACTACCGAGAGAAGGCATAAATCCATTTATTATTCATGCTGTAGGTGAAGAAATTAATGCATCATGCTTTCGTTTGCCTGATGGTAAATTGTGGACAAAGATATCGACAGAAAACACAAGTCTATTAAATCTCGATGAGGCAATAATTCAAAGCAAAATTACAATACAATAGTTATTCTTAAATAACGAAGAACTGAACAATGTTTGGAGTGAAAAATAAAGAAACTAGCTACTAGACACTAGATACTAGTATAATAGCTTCATATGGCTAACAAATTTTACATTACGTGCGCAATCCCTTACACCAATAGCAGGCCCCATGTGGGACATTCTCTTGAATTTGTTCAAGGAGATGTAATTGCGAGATATCATAAACTATTAGGAGATGACGTTCTTCTTCTTTCTGGAGGAGATGAAAATGCATTAAAAAATGTCCAGGCCGCTGAGGCTGCAGGAGAACCAATTCAAGAATTTGTAGACAAAAACAATAATTTGTTTATCGAGTTAACCAAAAATTTAAACTGTAGCTTTGATGTCTGGCAAAAAGGAAGTGATCAAAAAAATCACTTTAGATCTTCTCAAAAACTCTGGGAACTTTGTGAGAAATCGGGTGATATTTACCAGAAGGAATATGAAGGTCTTTACTGTGTAGGTTGTGAAACTTTTTACACTCCAGAAGACCTAAATGAAGATGGTGAATGCTTAGAACACTTGGGCAAAAAACTTCAAAAGGTAAGCGAGAAAAACTATTTTTTTAAACTCTCAAAATACCAAGACAAATTAATTGATCTAATTAGCAGTGATAAATTAAAAATATATCCAGATGAACGCAAAAACGAGGTACTTTCATTCTTAAAAGAACCTTTGCAGGATATTTCAATTTCCAGGTCCAACGAGAGAGCAAAAAACTGGGGGGTTCCTGTACCAAACGACGATTCTCAAAAGATTTATGTTTGGTTCGATGCTTTAAATATCTATCAATCCGGTATTGGCTTTGGTTGGGACGAAGAAAAATACAAAAAATACTGGCCGGCAGATCTTCATTTAATAGGAAAAGGTATAACCAGATTTCATGCTGTTTACTGGCCTGCATTTTTAATATCAGCCGGGTTACCTTTACCTAAAGCTTTATTTGTTCATGGCTATTTTACTGTTAACGGACAAAAGATGAGCAAAACGTTAGGTAATGTGATTGATCCTAATGAATTAATTAAAAAATACGGCGTAGACGCACTCCGTTACTATTTCTTGGCTAAATTTTCGCCATTTACAGACGGAGACTTTTCGGAGGAAAGATTAAAAGATGTCTATAACGCAGATCTGGCAAACGGATTAGGCAACTTAGTTTCCAGAGTTACAAAACTTTGCGAAAAGGCGGAAATTGGAAATTTAATAAAAAAGGAAAAATTAGACAAAAAAATTTCAGATAATATAGAAGTTTTTAGGTTTGATAATGCTCTAGACACAGTTTGGCAAAAAATAAAATCCATTGATCAACAATTAAGTACTAATAAACCTTGGGAAATAAAGAATAACGATGAATTAATTAAAGTCATAAAACCAATTGCACAACAAATATTGGATCTCTCGTTTGATTTGACTCCATTTTTACCAGAAACTGCAGAAAAAATTAATAATATATTTACCAACAAAAAAATAACATCACACGAGCCTCTTTTCCCTAGAATATGAGGAGATACATACTTAAACACGAAAAACAGGTCCTAAGAGCCTTGGAAATTCTACCTGGGTTTTTTTCTTGGAACATGATTCTACTTCCCTACTGGGGAATATTTTTATTTCCTAATGCAATTGCTTATTTTATACTTCTTTTTAACATTTACTGGTTTTATCAATCTTTCTTGGTGGCAATCACTTCAATTGTTTCTCATACAAGAATCCAAGCATCTATTAAATATGATTGGATGGGAGATGTAAAAACTTTTAAAGATTCCAATAGAGTTAACCATCTTGTAATTATTCCTACTTACAAGGAACCTTTGCATATCCTAGAAAGAACAATTATGTCATTAATTAATCAAACCTTCCCAACCAAACAAATATCAGTAATTCTTGCCATGGAAGAAAAGGAGACAAAAGACGTCAGGGATTCTAAATTTCAAACATTAAACTCAAAGTATGGAGAAAATTTTAAAAATTTTATTCAAACAGTACACAAAATTAAACATGGGGAAGTTGCGGGAAAAGCATCAAATGAAAGACACGCCGCAGTGTGGTTTAAAAAAAATCTTATAGATACAGGTAAATATGATATTAACTATCTAACAGTTACAAGTTGTGACGCTGACCATAAATATCATCCAAACCATTTTGCCTATTTAGCCTTTAAATTTTTGGATAATCCAAAACGATATCGTACTTTTTGGCAACCGGCTGTAATGTTTTACAATAACATCTGGGAGATACCGGCCATAACCAGAGTCCCAAATACCCTAGGTTCGATCTGGAACTTATCCCAACTTTCAAGAAGGGACAGATTAATCAACGCTCAAAATTATTCTCTGTCGTTTAAACTCCTTGATGAAGTTAATTATTGGGATGCCGATAAAATTCCTGAGGATTGGGGAATATTTTTTAAAGCTTACTACAAAGTTGGAGGTGGACTTGAAGTTGAACCAATATATCTTCCCCTTCATGCTGATGCTGCACAATCCTCATCGCCATGGAAAACAATTAAAAACCAATATGAACAATACAAGCGCTGGGCTTGGGGCGCTTCTGATGATTCATGGATTATTAGAAACTATCTATTAGATACAAAAATTCCATTTTGGGACAAAACAACTAGGCTCCTTCATGTTCTTTGGTCACACTTTATGTGGCCAGTTAATTGGTTTTTAATTACAATTGGGTTAACCCTTCCAACCTTACTTAATCCTGCGTTTGGTAGGACAACCTTGGGCTTTATGGTTCCAAAGCTTTCATCATACATTCTAACTCTTTCACTTTTCTTCTTGTTATCTTTAATTTTTATAGACAATATTTATAAACCCAAGAGGCCAGAAAATCTATCTGTCTGGAGATCAATTCTTTTCCCATTTGAATTTATTTTGATGCCTATAGCAGGTTTTTTCTTTTCAGCCCTTCCAGGTCTTGATGCACACACCCGTTTAATGCTTGGAAAATATATTCAGTATAAGGTAACTGAGAAAGTGTAGTTTATTTCGATTTAGTAGCAAAATGTTAGGCAAAACTCAGATTATGCCAAATATGTAGTAGGCCGAGAGAATATCGCTCCAGATGAGGTTTCCCGAAGTAGTACTTCCATTGCAGCACGCATAACAAAACCACTATCTTTTACCACTTTATTTTTTAAAGCTGATAACCTTGAATCAGTATCGGCACCTTCTAAGTGTTTATCTTTAATGATATGAAAACCGCTCCAATCGTTTAAAAATCTTTCAATGACTCGATTAAAAAACAGGGTGTCTTCAGAAAATAACGAAAGTGCCTCTAAAAGAAGTTTACGATTTTCAATATTTGAATTTGGTGGAAACGATGGCTGAAAGTACATCATCAGATCTTTTACATTTGCTGATCCACCATTAAAATGCCTCCACATATATTTTGCATGCTCCAAGTCTTTGATTTTGGGCATATAACACCCCTCAGCTGGATTTACAGCTTTTTCACCATGACAAGAACGGAAATCAGGAGCCAGACCGTATTTCTTAGCTAGTCTTGGAATTACCCGATTAGCTTTAGTCATTAATTTTTTTAACTCATCGTCACTTGGACCATGTTCTCCTTTATAAATTATTCCCCAATCAAGATCATGACTGTCAGCTCCAGACATGACATTACGAATAACACCCCCACCATTTACGGCACTCCCCTGCAGAACTATACATTCCACAAATTCAAATCCTTTAAGTTTGTCATGCAATTCTTCTGTTAATGCAACGACTTTTGGTGAAACAACAAATTCACTTGTAACTAAATTATCAATGAGTCTGTCTACACCCAAATCCCTTTCATGCTCTCTCACTACAGCTTTTATTTCATCTAGTGGGAGATTGGAACCTAATTGTTGATAGATTTTACTTCTACGAATAAGCCTTGATAGATCCGCCTGCCAATTAGTTATCCTACTGTCAAGAGATGTCTGTTCATGAACAACGTGTCTGAATTCTGAAGAGTTTGTGACAGTATCAATCATTGTAGTAATTAGAATTGATTTTTATAGTACTCGATGGTTTTTTGGAGTCCTTCTGTAAGTTTTACTTTTGGTTCCCAGTTTAGAACGTCTCTAGCTTTTGTTATATCTGGACATCTTTGCATGGGGTCGTCAGGCCTAAATGATCCTGAGAATGTTACTTTTGATTTGGAATTTAACAATTCAATAATTTTTTCTGCAAGTTCTTTTATTTTATATTCTTCAGGGTTTCCTAAATTAAATATTTGTCCTTTTGTCTCTTCGGTAAACATTGCCTTTTTAATTCCATCTACCAAGTCTGTAACATAACAAAATGATCTTGTTTGGCTTCCATCTCCGTCAATTTTTATATCCTCTCCACTTATTGCCCAGTTTATAAAATTACTTACTACCCTACCGTCATCTTTTTGCATATTAGGCCCATATGTATTAAAAATTCTAACAATTCTGACATCTATTCCGTGTTTTTGTAAAAATACATAAGTTGCAGCTTCTGCAAATCTTTTTGACTCATCATAACAACTTCTTGGTCCGAAACTATTTGCATTTCCCCAATATGTTTCTTTCTGGGGGTGTTCAAGTGGATCTCCATAAATTTCCGAGGTTGAAGCAATTAATACTTTTGCTTTGGTTTCTTTTGCAAGATTTAAAATATTAAGTGTTCCTAGAGAATTAACCAAAAGAGTTTCTTCAGGAAGA
>DATDSD010000003.1:0-2351 GCA_035291405.1 Patescibacteria group bacterium
AGACCCAACAAAATAAGTACTCCAAAAACCCAAAAATAAGCTTTTCTCATATTGGAATTATATCAGATTTAGTAGTCAGGCGAAGAAAAAGAATATTCTGTTTTTATATCATCTGATTTTATTACCTCGGTTACTTTTTCAGCCACCCAATCGGGGGTTAGATATCCTTTTCCACTTTCCATACTTTGTTTCTTTTCTTCAAAAGTCATCGGTCCAAAGCTTGTTAGGACACTGCCTAAAGTGAACAAACAAAACTTGGGGTTTTTAAATCTTTCATATTCTTCAGCTAAAGTTAACATTAATCCGCGAAGTGCAAATTTTGAAGTACAATATGCACTTCTTTCCGGCTCGGGTTTTACTCCCATTCCAGAACCTAAACTTATAACTACCGAATCTTTAGAATTATTTAATGATTTAATAAGTCCCTTAATCATTATAAATACGGAATTCAGATTTATTTCCATTGATAAGTTCCATTCATCCAATGATAGTTCTTCAAGAGGTTTATAAATTCCGATTCCTGCAGCGTTTATTAATACATCTATAGTATTAAAATCATTTGAAATTTCCTTTGCAACTTTTACAGTTTCACTTTCCTTAGACAGATCACAGACGTAATATTTATTATCTTTACCCTTTAAAGTCTC
This sequence comes from Patescibacteria group bacterium, assembly GCA_035291405.1. Classification (GTDB taxonomy): domain Bacteria; phylum Patescibacteriota; class Microgenomatia; order UBA8517; family UBA8517; genus UBA12026. The sequence goes on from DATDSD010000003.1 coordinate 648, forward strand.
CAGAAGATTTCGAAGTTCACTTTCAGTTTTTGAAATTAGAACAAGTCTTGCCCCTTCATTATCCAAACTTTTAACAATCTCCCTTCCCATTCCTCCGGTTGCGCCAGTTACGACGACAATTTTATCTTTTAAATTCATAATTTCCACATCCTATCTTCTTCTTCTTTTGATTTATTTTCATCAAATATTTTAATATCTGTAAGTTTGATTTTATAGAATCTAGACTTCCATGCCTTCATAAATAATTTGTATGTTACGGGGACAAATCCTCTTTTATTCCATGCAATTATTATTTGTTTCAATTCCTCAGCTGAATTAACAGCCTTGGCTATACCTCTGGCTTGAAATCCAATCTTTTTACCTTTAGGATTTTGTGTAGAATCTGCAATTGTTAAAGAGACTTTTGGATTTTTAGAAATATTTAGAGAATGAATTTTTTTAATTCCACTGACAAAATATAAATTAAAATCTTCATCAAACAAATAGTAAACGCATGCAGACCATGGAAGTTTGTAATAGGTACTTAAAGACATTAATTTGTGTTTACCTAAAAAATTTAAGACTTCTTTTTTGTCCCTTTCAGATAATTTCATTCTATTTATTCTCCCTATTATTTGTCAGATATTTAAAATATGCAATAGGAAAATGAAGAGCCGAAAAGAAACTCCAAAGAAAACCATTCGGTCCATCTAAAAAACCCTTGTGTCTTAAAAATAATTTTAAAAAAGTTATGAATGGTTTACAAAAAACATAATTAATAAAATTGAGTAGATTTTTCTTCAGACCTTTTTCCTTCAACTCTTCGGCGTGGAGATCAGTATAACGATTTAGTCTGCTCAAATAGCGCGACATTGTTGGAGAATCATAATGCAAGAGGTCACCATTAAGCCAACCAACTTTACCGTTTAGCTCTATTTGTTCATGAACCGATTTTTGAGGGAATCTTGCAGATCCGTATTTTACAAGCCTGATGACGCCATCTGGATAGACGCCGGCATGTGTTAATGGCTTTCCCAAAAACATATTTTTACGGGGTATGAAATACCCAACTACTTCCCCATTTTCTTTTCCTATTTGTCCATCTCTGTCCTCCAATAATTTTTGATGTCTTAAAAAAAGCGGGTTAATGTATTTATCGTTTTTCTTTCCATTAATAACACTCACAATCTCTTTTGCCAATTCATCTGTTACTACTTCGTCTGCATCAAGTTGCAAGATCCATTTTCCCTTTGCTTTTTCTAATGCTTTCTGCTTCGTTACATGAAAAATATCATGATGTGGTTCAAGATAAACTATTGCCCCCAATTTTTCCGCTAATTCTTTCGTCTTATCAGTTGAGTATTCATCCACAACAATAATTTCATCAGCAATATTGCCAACGCTTCTTATACACCTTTCAATATTTGCCTCTTCATTCCTTGTTGCAAGAACAACAGATAATTTTATTTCATTCATAAGTTACATTTCATCACATTCTTTGGGAAAAACATAATTTCCAAATGATTTTACAGTTGAAAATCCCCAATCAGAAACGTCATTTAGCTTTTTGGTGCTTCTAAAATAGTTAGGATCTACTTTATTATAAAATAGGGCAAATATATATGGCTGTGCATATTTATCAGTGACACAACCCTCTTTCTTTTTTTGAAATATTTCTTTGTATTCATATTGCCATGCACTAGAAGATAAACCATTATATTCAGT
>DATDSD010000004.1:0-15477 GCA_035291405.1 Patescibacteria group bacterium
AAAAATAATTGATGCAGCACTTTCTTCAGGTGCAAAAATAATAGGTCCAATTCCACTTCCAACAGATAGATCTGTCATGGCTATTAAAGAATCGCCATTTACAGACAAAGATGCCCAAGAACATTATGAGGTTTTAACCCACAAAAGATTGGTTGATATTATTGACCCAACTCCAAAAACAGTTGATGCACTGGGAAATTTGGATCTTCCTGCTGGAGTATCAATAGAAATAAAGATGTAAATCTTCACATAATTTGTCTTGGACATGTCACACTCATACAGTATTTAAGGCTAAATTTGACAAAATATGAACTTAGTGATAGTATGATCTTATGAATCAAATTCAACAGACATCTGATAAGAAAGTTGTACCACCATATTTAAGTGTGGCTAAACTTGAAAAACTGTTTGACCTTCTTAGTACAAGGAGTCTTTCTCGAATAACTTCATCTGATCTTGTAGCTCGAGGTTTTTCAAAACAAGACTCGTTTTTAGCCATTCAAACACTCAAATTTTTAGGCCTTTTATCATTAGATGGTAAGACAACGGAAAAGATGAGACTTTTTGCCATGAGAGGGTCAGAAAAGACAGAAAAACTTCAAAATATACTTCGAGAATCGTACAAAAAAATATTTGAAACCGTTCCAAGCGCCGAAAAACTAACAAAAGATGAGTTATATGATGAACTTATGGCCAACTATGGAATAAGCCAACGATTGGCTAAACCAGCAGTATTAACTTTTCTTTGGTTGTGCTTAAAGTTTGGATTAGAAACTTCCGAAGGGATAGTATCAAGACCAAGAAATAAGGCTGAGGGGGGATACGGTGAAAAGAAAAATCAGAAAAGTGATCCTGCTTTACAAAAATCAAACGAAACAATAAAAGATGATGTGATAGACAATAGTTATTTTAGTATGAATATCTCTACCACAGGGATAAGAATTTCGTTTCCAAAAGACGAGAGAGTTGAAGATGCTATTATTTCAGGTGATTTTTCTGATGCTCGTTTGAAGATTATAGAGTTTGCCAAAAAGGTCGGTTTAATGTCAGAATCAAAAGATAGCGAAATTCAGAGTGAAAGTGTTTGAATGGTGGGGTGGCAGAGTGAGGTTTATTGCTTCGGTCTCCAGAACCGATTTAGTTTTGCAACTAACACGAGTTCAAATCTCGTCCCCACCGCAATAAAAAAAGAGCCTTTCGGCTCTTTTTCTTTGTTGGTAAACCAACTTAGTTTTGCAACTATCTGAATTATATGGATTTCTGCGGATTTTGTCAAGGACTATGGGTTATAGTTATCAATTTTTGATTGAATGTGGCTGTTTGATATATTTTATAGTTGGAGAATTTAGGCTGTAATTTTTGGCAATGGATCATCCAATAATGTTTTCCTGTTCTGTCTTTGCGGAGGCTTGTTTTAAATTTTTACTGGTTGCAGATCCTGATACAATCATAAATTCGCCATTTCTGTTGGGAACTAAAATATGAGTATCACTGAGCAGTATGGTTTGAGTAATTCTTTCTACACCTATCGCCATCTTGTACTCAACTTAACATAAAGACTTATCTTGCGTAAATCCTCTTAAGTTGATATAATTCACACTTAGAAATTATGGAGGTGTTTTTAATCAAATAACCTCGTTTTAGATTTGCGAAAGGCAAGAGGCGCTTTCGGCGCTTTTTTTGGTTTTAACGACTATGAATACATTATTTGGAACAAAAGGAAACATGACACAGACCTATGTAGAAGGTTTTAGGATTCCTGTTACTAAGGTTAATCTTGGTCCTTGTACTGTCATGCAAATCAAAAATCAAGAAAAAGACGGATATTGGTCAGTTCAGTTAGGTCTAGGAGAAAAGAAACTCAAAAACACAACAAAACCACTTCAAGGACACTTCAAAAAAGGAAAAATAAACCCAAGATACATTAAAGAAGTAAGAGTTATAGATGAGCCAAAATTTCAGGTAGGAGATACAATTAAAGCTTCTGACATTTTTAATCCCGGTGATGTAATTTTTGCAACAGCAAATACCAAGGGTAAAGGTTTTGCCAGTGGAATACAAAAATATAACTTTAGAGGTGGACCAAAAACCCACGGTCAAAGTGATCGCCACAGAGCTCCAGGATCAATAGGACAAACAACAACTCCAGGTAGAGTCTACAAAGGTAAAAGAATGGCAGGCAGAATGGGAAATATTCAGGTTACAATTAAAAATCTTCATGTGGTTAGTGTAGATTCAGAAAAAGATGAAATTTTAATTTCAGGTGCTATTCCAGGTGGAATAGGATCATTCATGACAATTAAAAAAGTTAAAGCTGGATCTTTGAAGGATTTGGAACATGAAGTTGTTGCCCAAGTTGTTGAAAGTGAAGAACCAGAGAAAGTAGAAACACCAGAAGGAGCTAAGGAGGAAGTAAAAAATGAAGGACAAAATTAATTTTTCATTACCAAAAGGATTTGATCTTAAAAAAGCTGAAAAATTATTAGTCCAAATAGTCAGGGTTTTTGAAGATAGAACTCACTTTGGTTTAAACAAAGTTAAAACAAGGTCAGAAGTTAATAGAACAAGGAAAAAACTGTATAAACAAAAAGGAACGGGTGGAGCAAGACATGGTGCCAGATCCGCCCCAATATTTGTTGGTGGAGGTAAAGCTCATGGGCCAAAAGGGGTTAAGCGTGAATTAAAAATGCCTTTAAAAATGAAAAAGAAAGCGCTTTCTTTGGCTTTAGCAATCAAATTTGATAGAAAAGAAGCTAGTTTTATAGAAAATATTGAAAAAATCAAAAAGACAAAAGACGCAGTCAAAAAGATTGCAGAACTTAAATTAAAAGGTCAAACATTAGTGGTTCTTGCGGAAAAGAATCAGAACTTAGCAAGATTTTTCAAAAATATTAAAAATACAAAAACTCTATCTTTTAATAATTTAAATGCATATGAAGTCATTAAGTTTAAAAATATTTTAGTAGATAGCTTAGTATCTAAAGATAGAAAAGAAAGTAATAAAAAATGAAAATAAAACCTATTTTTACAGAAAAGAGTATGAACCAAGCAAAACTTGGAAAGTATTCTTTTTGGGTTTTACCCACTTTAACCAAAAATCAAATTAAAAATTTATTTGAGATAGCTTACGATGTTAAAGCAAAACTTGTAAAAACCATAAATTACAAAAGACTAACAACAAAAAATTTAAGAGGGAGAATAGTAAATAAACCTGCCATGAAAAAAGCAATAATTTCACTTAAATCAGGAAAAATTGATATTTTTGAAAGTGAAGCATCTGGAAGTAAATCAAAGAAAAATAAATAAAATTATTAATAAAGCTTGAAATTAAAATTATGAAACTAAAAACATTACTTAAAAAACACTCGGGTAGAAGCGGTGGAAAATTAACCGTAAGACATCAAGGAGGAAGAAGCAAAAGATTTTTAAGAACAATTGACACAAAAAGAAATCTTAAGGATGTATGGGCTGTTGTTGAAGCATTAGAATATGATCCAAATAGAAATGCTAGAATTGCTAGATTGGTTTATGAAAACGGTACAAGATCCTATATAATAGCTCCTAACAATTTAAAGGAAGGAGCTAAAGTAGTTGCCTCATCTGAAGCACCTCTTGAGGCAGGTAATTTTTTACCACTTTCAAAAATTCCTGTTGGTTTTGAGGTAAGCAGTATTGAAATAAAGCCGGGATTTGGAGGGCAAATTGCAAGAGGCGCCGGTATAGTTGCTTTTGTTTTTGGTAAGGACGATAAAAATGTTTTAATAAAAATGCCTTCTGGTGAGATAAGAAAGTTTGACCCAAATTGTTGGGCAATGATAGGTCAAATTGGTAATATTGATGATAAAAACAAAAAACATACAAAAGCGGGTGCATCAAGGTGGAGAGGTATTAGACCAACAGTAAGAGGAGTAGCAATGCATCCTCATGCTCATCCACACGGTGGAGGAGAAGGTAGAAGTAGAGTAGGTCTAAAATATCCAAAGACACCTTGGGGTAAAAAAGCAGTTGGAAAAACTAGGTTTAAGAAAAGATATTCAAATAGTTTGATAATTGAGGGAAGACCAAGAGGCAAGAAATAAATATGAGCAGAAGCAGTAAAAAAGGACCATATGTAGATGAAAGGCTTATTAAAAAGCTTGAATCTGGTATGGGAATAAAGGAAAAACCTATTAAGACTTGGTCAAGAAATTGTAAAATTTCGCCCGAATTTGTTAATAAATATTTTCAAGTTCATAACGGTAGGGTTTTTATTGATGTTTTTGTTACAGAAGATATGGTTGGACACACCCTGGGAGAATTTTCTCCAACTAGAACATTTAAGGGACATGGAGAAGTTGTCAAGAGAACAATGGATAAGACCTAAAGGCCTTGGCCAATTTTTAGAAAAAATTGGTAAGACGTAACAATAAATAAAAAATATGGAAATAAAATCAGAACAAAAATATTTAATTATTAGCCCAAGGAAAATTAGGCCGGTAGTCGATGTTATTAGAAAATTAAGTGTTCAGAAAGCAATGGATTCTTTACCTTTTATTAAAAAAAGAGGTTCAGACCTTCTTTTAAAAGTTATAAAGTCGGCCGTTGCAAATGCCACTCAAAAAGGAGTAAGTATAACAGATTTGAAGTTCAAGGAAATTCAAATTGGTGAAGGACCAAGACTTAAAAGGGGTCAGCCGGTATCTCGCGGAAGATGGCACCCTATCAAAAAAAGAATGAGTCATATCAAAGTAATCTTAGAAACTGTTAAAAAGGAACAAATAGAAGAGAAGAAAAAGTTAAAAGTAGAAGAAAAAAAAGAAGTAATTAAAGAAGCTAAATCAATAAAAGTAGTTAAGAAAGGAGCAAAAGATGGGACAAAAAGTTAATCCAATTGGTTTTAGGGTAGGAAGAATGTTTGGTTGGAAATCCAGATGGTTTTCCGACTCTGTTAGTTACAAAGATTTTTTGATTGAAGATATAAAAATTAGAGAGACTTTACTTAAAAAATTAGCTCTGGCGGGAGTTAACAATATTGAAATTGAAAGACTTCCAAAAAGTATTGTAATTTTGGTCTTTGTCTCTCGCCCAGGTGTTGTTATAGGTAGGGGAGGATCTGGAATTGAAGATTTGAAGAAAGAAATCATTACTATTTTAAAAACAAATAAAAAATCTAAGATGGCCAGTCTGAAAATTGATCTAAAGGTTCAGGAAGTCAAAAATCCGGAGCTTTCAGCATATTTAGTGGCAGGAAGGATTGCTTCCGATTTGGAAAGAAGAATTCCCCATAGACGCTCAATTACAAAAGCAATGGATAGAGTCATGATGGCCGGTGCCGGTGGAATTAAAGTTGTTTTAGGGGGCCGTATTAATGGAGCGGAAATTTCAAGAGTTGAAAAGTTTCACTTAGGTTCGGTGCCGACACAAACATTAAGGGAAGATATTGATTATGGAGAGATTCCGGCCTTGACAAAAAGAGGCTATGTGGGTGTAAAAGTTTGGATTCATAGAAAGGAAAGCTAAAGTTATGTTACAACCAAAAAGAGAAAAGTTTATTAAAAATTTTAGAGGTAGAAGACGGGGAACAGCCTTAAGAGGTAGTATGGTATCTTTCGGAGAATTCGGATTAAAAGCAATGGAGGTTGCTTGGGTAAGCGCTTCTCAAATTGAAGCCTGTAGAAAAGCTATTACTCATCATTTGAAAAGAGGGGGAAAAGTTTGGATTAGAATTTTTCCTGATAAACCTATATCAGGGCGAGCAGCAGGAAAAAGAATGGGTGGGGGAAAAGGTGAAGTAGTTAAACACGTAGCTGTCATTAAACCAGGTAGAATATTATTTGAGGTAGCAGGTGCACCCAGAGAAATTGTAAAAGAGGCATTTATTAGAGCATCGGCAAAATTGCCTATAGCAACTAGAATGGTGGAAAAATAAGTAAAACTTATTTAGGATAAATTGAAAATATGAAAATAAAAGAATTAAAAGATTTGAGAATAAAAGAGGTAAAAGATCTTTATACCTTGGTTGCAAAGAAAGAGGTTGAAGTTATTAAAAATGCAGTTAAAATATCAGGAGCCAAAGAGAAAAATCTTAAGCTATTGAAAATAGCCAAGAAAGAAATTGCTCAAATTTTAACGATTATTAAGGAGAAGGAGAAACAAATAAATAAATAAAATTTGTATTAAAAAGTATGAAAATTTTTCAAGGCAAAATAGTATCTAACAAGAACAATAAGACTTTAATTATAGAAGTTGAAAGACTTTTGGCCCATCCTGTTTACAAAAAAAGATTTAAGAGGAGTAAAAAATACCATGTCCACAGCGAAAAAGAACACAAAATTGGAGAAGTAATTAAATTTGTTGAAACAAGACCTATTAGTAAACTAAAAAGATGGAAGGTAATAGAAGATGAGGTAAAAACCGTTTCTACAAAGAAGAAGGAGGGTAAATAATTATGGTACAACTAAGATCTTTCTTAAATCCAGCAGACAATTCAGGTGCAAAGCGCTTGATGATTATTGGGGTACCAGGAAGAATTGGTAAAATTGCAACTTTGGGGGATGTAGTTTTATGTGTTGTTAAAGGATCTGATCCGAACGGTGCTGTTAAAGATCACGAGAAAGTTAAGGTATTAATAGTTAGAACTAAAAAAGAAGTCAGAAGATTTGATGGAACTTATGTTAGATTTGATGATAATGCAGGTATTGTCATAGATAAACAAGGTATGCCGTTGGGAACAAGGGTATTAGGTCCAATTGCAAGAGAAGTGAAAGAAGTAGGTTTTAACAAAATTGCATCATTAGCAAGGGAAGTGGTTTAAAAATTAAAAAAAATATGAAACTAAAAATTGGAGACAACATAAAAGTAATGGCAGGAAAAGATAAAGGTAGAGAAGGTAAAGTTGAAAAATTATTACCTAAGAAAAATTCTGTTTTAATTACAGGTGTTAATTTGTATAAAAAACACATTAAAGGAAATCAAGGTGGTGTAAAAGCAGGAATTTATGATATTCCAAGGCCCTTAAATGTTGCCAAGGTTTCATTAATTTGTTCCAATTGTAAAAAAGTTACTAGAATAAAAATTGTTAAGGAAAAGAGTGAAATAAATCGATTTTGTAAAAAATGTAACAAAAAGATATGAGTAGATTAAACGATATATACCAAAAAGAAATAAAACCAGAATTGGCCAAAGAATTTGGTATTAAAAATACCATGGCGGTTCCAAAACTAACCAAAATTAGCATTAATTTGGGAATTGGATCACTCATTAAAAATAAGGAAGTTAAAGAGCAATTAATTAGGGACATATCTTTAGTTACTGGGCAAAGGCCTTCTGAGAGGAAAGCTAAAATCTCAGTTGCTACTTTTGCCATAAGAAGGGGAATGGTTGTAGGCTTGGGATTAACCTTAAGAGGTAATAGAATGTATGATTTTTTTGATAAATTTGTTAATATAGTACTCCCTCGCCTTCGTGATTTTAGAGGAGTCAAAATGACAAGTTTTGACAGATTTGGAAATTATACAATTGGTCTAACTGACCATACAGTTTTTCCTGAAATTGATATAGCGAAGGCTGCACCGGCGCATGGAATGGAAATAACATTTACGACCAACGCAAAGACTAAAGAAAAGGGTGAAAAATTACTTGAACTTTTAGGTATGCCTTTTGAAAAAACAAAATAAAAAAATATGGCAAAAACATCAAAAGAAGTTAGAGAAACAAAAAAATTAAAGTATAAAGACCGTTACAGAAATAGATGTAAGCTCTGTGGAAGGCCAAGGGGTTATATGAGAAAATACGGGATATGTAGACTTTGCTTCAGGGAACACGCCTTAAAAGGTGAAATTCCAGGAGTTAGAAAGGCAAGTTGGTAATATGACAAACTATCAAATTGGAGATTTCTTAATAAGATTAAAAAATGCTGCAATGGCGGGGATTAAAGAAATAACCTTCTTTAAATCTGGAATGGTTTTAGGTGTTGCTGAAACATTAAAACAAGAAGGTTTTATTGAATCGATTGTAGAAGACAAGAAAAAAATTACTGTAAAGCTTGCAATTTTTAACAAAAAACCAGTCCTTTCAAATATAAAAATTATTTCAAAACCTGGAATTAGAATTTATATGAATGTTGATGAAATAGAAAGTTATAAAAAGCCCGATGTTTTAATATTAACTACCCCCAAAGGAATAATGTCAGAGGCAAAAGCTAAAAAAGAAAGGGTTGGCGGAGAATTAATCGCCAAAGTAATTTAAATATATGAGTAAAATAGGACAATTACCAATTTTAATTCCAAGCGGGGTAACAGTTGAAATTGCTGGTAAAACAGTAAGTGTTAACGGACCTAAAGGAAAACTCTCAATTACTTTAAATGATTTAGTTGGTTTAAAACAAGAAGAAAATAATCTTTTAGTTTCCGTAAAAAAGGAAACTAAATTTGCAAAATCTATTTGGGGTACAACTAGAAAACTTATTGATAACATGGTTAAAGGAGTGGTTGAAGGTTGGTCAAAACAATTGGAGTTAGTGGGAACAGGTTATAGGGCAGAAGTTCAAGGTAAAACCTTAATCTTGACCGTTGGATATTCTCATCCTATTAAAATTGAAGCTCCTGAGGGAGTAAATTTTAAAGTAGAAAAAGGAATTATTACCGTTGATGGGACAGATAGACAAGTAATTGGTCAAATATCAGCTAATATTAGAGGTGTAAGACCACCTGAGCCTTATAAGGGTAAGGGAGTGAAGTATATTGATGAAGTAATTAGAAAAAAGGCAGGTAAAGCTGCTAAAACTACAGCATAATTATGAAAACTAAATTTGATACGAGAAAATTAAGAACAAGATCTAAGCTTTTAAAATTAAGGCCTAGACTATCAGTTTATAAATCAAATAGGTATATTGATGCTCAAATTATTGATGATATAAAAGGTATTACTTTGGCCTCTGTAAGTAGTAAGAGTTTGGGAAAAATTGGGAAATTAGGTAAAAAAGGAATAGATACTGCTAAAGAGGTGGGAATTAAATTAGCTGAAAAAGCAAAGTTAAAAAAAGTAAAGTCTATTGTTTTTGACAAGGGTGGTTATCAATATCATGGAAAAATTAAAGCAGTTGCCGAGGGCGCAAGAGAAGGAGGATTAGAATTTTAAAGCGAAGCTTGTTATCTAAATATGAATAATTATCAACAACCAGAAAGAGAATTTAGCGAAACAGTTGTCCAAATCAATAGAATTTCCAAAAAGACAAAAGGTGGAAATCAGATTAGATTTGGAGCCTTGGTTGTTTTGGGTGATAAGAAAGGTAGAGTTGGGATGGGAATTTCAAAAGCTCAAGATGTTCGAAATGCAATTAGAAAAGCAATTGAAGATGCCAAGAAGAATATGGTTACAATTACTATGCAGGGAACAACAATTCCCTATTCTGTTGTTACAAAACTTGGAGCATCAAAAGTTCTTTTAAAACCAGCTCCTCCAGGATCCGGTATTATTGCAGGAGGCCCAATGAGGGTAGTTTTGGAGTCATCAGGGCTTCATGATGTTGTAGGTAAGACCTTGGGGAGTAATAGTAAGATTGGTAACGTTAGAGCAACGATCTTAGCTTTGCAGCAAGCATCATTACTAAGAGACAAAAAAAATTATCAAAAATCTTCTGGTGAAGTACAAAAGAAAGGAAAGAAATAATGGCAAAAAGATTAGGTAGAGGTTACGGAAGTGGAAAGGGAGGTCATACTGCCGGTCGTGGTCAAAAAGGTCAAAAAGCAAGAACGGATATTCATATTCTCTTCCAAGGATTGAAGGTAAAAAAATCTACTCTCAAAAGATTGCCTCTCTTAAGAGGAAGGGGAAAGTTTGATGCCAAACATAAACCAGTTGAGATAAAACTTTCCAAGCTAAAAGAACTTAAAAAAGGAGCAAAAGTTAATGTAGATTTATTAATTAAAATGAAACTTGTTACAAAAGAAGATGCCCAAAAATATGGTGTAAAAGTAATAGGTAAAAGCGAATTCAAAAAAGATCTTGATTTTGAAGTTCCTGTCTCAAAGTAATTTATAAATTGATGTTTTCATATATTGCCCAATTTTTTAAAAAAGCAGTAACTGAGCCAAGGTTGAGAAAAAAAATCCTCGTAGTAGCTCTTGCTCTTTTAGTATTTAGAATTGCAGCCCACATACCTGCCGCAGGAATTGACAAAAATAGTCTAACCGCACTTTTTCTGGGCAGCCCCCTTCTTTCGCTTTTGGATGTTTTTTCTGGAGGAACTCTTGCCAATTTTTCAATAATGGCATTAGGACTTAATCCTTACATCAACGCTTCAATCATCTTACAATTATTAGGTTATGTTATTCCCGCCTTAGAGGAACTGCAAAAAGAAGGAGAATATGGACAGGAAAAAATAAACCAATATACAAGATTTTTAACAGTCCCCTTAGCAATTTTTCAAAGTTTCGGAATGTATGCACTTTTGAAATCCCAATCTATTATTGGTAATTTAACCATTATCCAATTAATATTTCTTTGTTTGACAATGACTGCAGGAACTATGCTTGCCGTTTGGCTTGGAGATTTAATAACAGAGTACGCTTTTAAGAGTGGAGTATCCTTTTTGATTTTTGTAGGTATTATTTCAAGATTACCCATTACTTTAGGACAAACAATTTCTACCTTTAAATCAGAAGATACTTTAAAACTTTTAATATTTGGAATATCTGCTCTAGTTGTTATGGGTTTAATAATTTTTGTTAATGAAGCCATTAGACAAATTCCAATAAGCTATGCCAAGGCATCTCGTGGTTTTCAACAACAAAAATCATATCTTCCATTACGCTTAAATCAAGCAGGCGTTATCCCAATAATCTTTGCAGTGTCCCTAGTTTTAATGCCATCCATGATTACTCAGTTTTTAGGGGCATCTGGAAATCAGGCAGTAGTGGAAATTGCAAATAATATTCAAAAATACTTTAGTCCTCAGTCTGTTGTATACAATATTATTTACTTTTTATTGGTTGTTGGCTTTACATACTTTTATACATCTGTTGTATTCAATCCACAAAAAATTTCAGAGAATTTGCAAAAATCAGGTGGGTTTATTCCAGGTATCAGACCAGGATCAGCAACTATTACATATCTTTCATATGTTTTAAATAGAATTACTTTGGTTGGAGCTTCCTTTCTAGGATTAGTTGCTGTACTTCCATCACTTTTTCAAAATTCAATTGGAGTATCCAATTTAGCAATTGGAGGAACAGGTGTTTTAATTGCAATCTCTGTTGTTCTGGAAATTATTAGAGAGATAGAAGGAGATTTGTTAATGAGCAAATATGGAGACTATACAAGATGAATATTGTTTTACTTGGTTCACCAGCATCGGGGAAAGGTACGCAAGCAAATTTATTGTGCGAGAAATTTAATTTATATCATTTATCAACTGGTGATGTTTCAAGAAAATTGGCAGAGACGGACCAAAGAATAAAAGAAATAATTGATTCTGGGAAATTAATACCAGCGGAAGAAATAACAATGCATGTTATTAACTTTTTAACAAATGAAAAATCTGATTTAAAAGATATTTTATTTGAAGGATTCCCAAGATTTATTACACAATATGAGGCTTTAGATAATTTCTTAAAAAATAAAGGGGATGATATAGATTTGGTCATTTCTTTAGAAGTTAGTCAAGAAGAGGCGGTTAAAAGAATTTCTTCGAGAAGAGTTTGTTCAAATTGTGGAGAGAATTTTAATATTTTAACTAAACCTTCAAAAACAGACGGAAAATGTGACAAATGTGGGAGTGGGTTAATACAAAGAGCTGATGATAGTGAAGAATCAGTTAAGGTTAGATTTGAGTATTATAAAAATAATACTAAAGGACTAATTGATTATGTTGACAGACTCGGTAAATTGACAAAAGTTAATGGAGAAAGATCGATTGATGAAATACAAAAAGATCTGGTTAGCGCAATAGAAAAACTTCGTAATGAATAAATACTCACTTAAAACTCCAGAAGAGTTAAATTTAATGAAAGAAGGAGGTAAAAAACTTTCATTAATAAAAAAAGAATTAATTAAGGCTACTAAAGCCGGAGTTTCTGCTGCCACAATTGATACTTTGGCTGAAAATTTAATTTTAGAGTCGGGAGGAAAACCTTCTTTTAAAATGGTTAAAGATTACTCTTGGACAACATGCATAAACGTAAATAATGGGGTGGTACATGGAATACCTCACAAAAATCTAATTTTTAAAGAAGGGGACTTGGTAAGTATTGATTTAGGGTTATATTACAAGGGATTTCATACCGATACTTCCGTTAGTTTTGATTTAAATGGTTCCAAAGAAGTAAAAAGTTTTTTAAATGCTGGTCGTGAAGCTTTTGATAATGCTGTAGCCACAATTGATCCTGATAATTCATATGTTTATGATATTTCTAAAGCCATAGAAGATACTGTTAAAAAATACGGATACAGACCAATATTAGACCTTACGGGGCATGGAATAGGTAGGAATTTACACGAAAATCCTTATATTCCGTGTTTTGCTGAAGGGTTAAGAATTGAAAGCCCTAAAATAATTCCTGGAATGGCCATAGCCATTGAGGTAATGTATGTTCACGGGAAGCCTTCTTTAGTCAAAGAAAATGATGGGTGGACAATCGCAACTCAGGATGGTAAAATAGCAGGACTTTTCGAAGAGACAATTGTTGTTTTCAAGGAAGGATATGAAATAATCACCTAGGTGATTATTTTTTGCCATGGATACTAAAAATGTAGAAATTGATGGTGAGGTCAAGGAACTTTTGCCAAACACAATGTTTAGGGTGAGCTTGTCTGATGGAAGATTAGTTCTGACTACTCTTAGAGGTAAAATGAGGAAAGCTTATATAAGGGTTTTTCCTGGAGATAGGGTAAGAGTTGAGATGACACCATACGATGATGCCAGAGGCAGAATAGTTTATAAATATTAAATTTAGAAAAAATTAGGTATATATGCAAGTATTAGCGTCAATTAAAAAAAGGTGTAAGGATTGTAAGCTTGTAAAAAGAGCTGGGGTTTTACGTCTTATATGTAAAAATCCTAGACATAAGGCAAGACAGGGTTAAATTATATGGCAAGAATTTCAGGAATTGAATTAAACGACAATTGGAAAGTAGATTATGCTCTGACTAGAATAAAGGGTATTGGATGGCCATTGGCTAAAAAAATACTATCTTCTCTTGATTTTGATTTTTCAAAAAGAATTAAAGATATAAGTGCTAATGATTTAAGTAAAATTACCGCAAAAATTGATGAACATCCAACCGAAGGAGATTTGGCTAGAAAAGTAAAGGCAAATATTGGAAGGCTTCAGGCAATAGGATCATATCGCGGAATAAGACACTCAAAGGGTCTTCCAGTAAGGGGTCAAAGAACAAAAACTAATGCTAGGACCAAAAGAGGAAAGAGAAAAACTGTTGGAGCCTTTAAGAAAGAAATGTTGACAAAACAAACAGATACAAAAAAAGGATAAATTAATATGGCAATCAAAAAAATAAACAAAGAAACAAGTGGACAAGCTAAGATTTATATCTCTGCATCATTTAACAACACATTAGTAAATATTTGTGATGAAAGGGGCGGAACAATTGCCTGGGGTTCATCTGGTGCCGCTGGATTTAAAGGAACAAGAAGATCAACACCATTTGCAGCTACAACAGCAGTTGAAAATGCTTTGAAAAAAGCAAAAGATAGTGGAATTTCTGAATTAGAAATATATGTGAAAGGACCTGGGCCTGGAAGGGATGCAGCGCTTCGTGCTGTTAAAGCATCAGGAATTAAAATTTCCTTGATTGCAGACGTAACCCCTATTCCTCATAATGGACCAAGACCAAAAAAGAAAAGGAGAGTATAAGTTATCTTATTAACTATGGCAAAATATAATGGACCTAAAGATAGATTAAGCAGAAGAGAAGGAGTTGACCTTTTTAATAAAGGTGCAAAATTAACTCGTTTAAATATTTTACCTGGGGTTCATGGACCTAAAGGCCAAACAAAAGCTCCATCACAGTACGGTAGGCAACTTCGAGAAAAACAAAAAGTTAAAAGAATTTATGGTATTTTAGAAAAACAATTTAAGAAATATGTGGAAAAGGCTTTAAAATCTAAAGGAAATACGGGAGAAGCCCTTTTGTTTTTATTAGAAAAAAGACTTGATAATGTAGTTTACAAATTAGGTTTTGCTACTACTCGACCAATGTCAAGGCAACTTGTTTCTCATAGACATGTTCTAGTGAATGGCAAAGTAGTTAATATTCCTTCATATCAGGTTAAGGCTGGGGATGTTATTTCTCTGTCCTCAAAAATAATCGAAATGCCTTTGGTTAAGAAATTAATAAGTGATGATGAATATCAGGTACAAGGTTGGTTAGAGAGAAAGGTAAGCGTTGGTAAAATTGTTAGAGATCCTGTTAGATCTGACATTGTTGAATTAGTCTCTGAACAAGATATAGTAGAATTTTACTCACGATAATGAAAATGAGGATCATATTGATCCTCAGCCAGTAAACTGGTAAAATTCACATTCGTGTTTTAAGGAGGTGATATTTTATGTCGCAACCAATATTTGAAATATTAGAAGAAGAAAAACAAAAAAATTATAGTAAATTAATTATTACCCCCCTAGAACAGGGTTATGGTTTTACACTGGGTAATTCTTTAAGAAGAGTTTTATTAACTTCTCTTGCTGGAGCAGCTATTACTTCAGTTAAGATTGCTGGAGTTAAACATCAATTCTCAAGTCTTTCTGGTATGAAAGAAGATATTGTTGAATTTTGTCTTAATCTTAAGAAGGTAAGAGTGTCATATGGCGGTGATAAACCAGTTAATGCATCATTAAAAGTTACAACAGCTGGTGAAGTAAAAGCATCAGATATTAAACTCCCTGCTGGAGTTGAAATTACAAATCCTGACTTAGTTTTATCAGTATTAAATAAGGGCGCAAAACTTGATGCTGACTTGGTAATTGAATCTGGAGTTGGATATTTATCTGCAGACACAAGATCATCAGAGGAGATTGGAATGATTCCACTGGATGCATCATTTTCGCCTATTGTAAGAGTCAATTACAAAATCGAAGAAACTCGTGTAGGTAGACTTACCAATTACGACAAATTAACCCTAGAGGTCTGGACTGATGGAACAATTAATCCTAAAGATGCAGTAATTAAAGCATCTGAAGTTTTGGTTTCATACTTTAATCAAATAGTGAATCCAATAGTTTTACCTAAACAGACAGTTGAAAAAGTTACCAATGACTTAGGACTTATAGGAAGACTTTCTGTCGAAGAGATAGGACTTCCAACAAGGGTAGCTAATGCACTTGCAAAAGCAGGCTATGAAACAGTTGAAAGCTTGGTTAGTGCTGATAAGGGAGAATTAGTAAAGGTAAGAAACTTGGGAGAAAAATCATTAAAGATTATATCCGCTGCCTTAGGTGAGAAAGGAGTAAGTTTTTAACGATCGTGTCGTTTAAACTTATG
>DATDSD010000005.1:0-9270 GCA_035291405.1 Patescibacteria group bacterium
CGTCAGACTTTCGTCCATTGCGCACGATTCCCAGTTGCTGCCACCCGTAGGTGTACAGGCCGTGTCTCAGTCCTGTTCTGGGGGGTCATCCTCTCAAATCCCCTACCCGTCATAGTCTTGGTAGGCCATTACCCTACCAACTAACTGATGGGAAATAGGCTCATCCATCGGCGCGCGGTTAAGCGCTTTTCCCTTGCGGGGTCATGTGGTATTAGCTCATCTTTCGATAAGGTATTCCACACCATTGGGTAGATTCCTATTTTATACTCAGCCGTTCGCAACTAATTGTATTGCTACAACTCGTTCTACTTGCATGCTTAAAGCACGTCGCTAGCGTTCATCCTGGACCAGGATCAAATCCTCAAAAAGTGACGGTTCTAAATTTTTAATGTTTTAGAAACATCTCTACACACTCCTAGTCACATCTTGAACTAGATGATTCACCACAAAAATGAATCATCTTTTTACCAGATACTATTAAAGTATCTGGCCTTACTGTCATATTACATTTCAATTTCAAAGTACGAAAGGAAAAGTAATTATCAATAAATAAGCTGTAAACACGAACGAAGCGAACAATATAAAATTAACTTAAGGCTTTCCCTGTATTTATAACTTATTTATTAGTAATTAGATTTCTTTTAAAAGTAAAGGTTCTCTGATTTGGAGGTTATCAATCCTGAAGGACGAGTCAACCTTTAAACTAGTATGGGAATTATAACACTCTATCTATTAATTTCAATAAGGTATTCCAAACCAAGGAGTATTACAAACAAAGTTGACCAATGTAGTATAATAAGGAGTACCCACTAAAAAGGTATGAGGAACTTAATTTTATTTAGGTTTCTGTTAAAAACTCCAAGGGAGCCGAAAGGCTCTTTTTTTTATTTTCAAAAAAATTATTTAGAAAGGGGGTGATTAAAAATGGCAGAAAGGTTAATAACATCTGAGGAACTTTTAGCACGAGTCGAGGCTGAAAGACCACTTCCTCATGGAGGAAGTTATCTTAAGATAGAACCTAAAGCAACTGATCTTTCACCTGTTAAACCGGTAAGACCGAAGTCCGAATCTGAGAAAAAAGATAAAGAAGGTGAAAAAGAAGATCAAATAACAAAGTAACTAATTTGTCTCTTAATAAAGTAGTTTTTACTTGTAGTTGTTTTTTTAGTTAACCAGCTCCTCCTCCACCACCGCCTCCCCCTCCTCCACCACCACCTGAAAAACCACCCGAGGAACCAACACCACTTGCTCCAAAACTTGAAGACATTGTGTTTAAGGCAGAAGAAAGATTTGAAAAAGAACTCATGTTGTTTCCAAAATCGCTTCCTGAATTATGTGCTATTAAAAATATACCTGATGAGTTAAAACTTTCAGAATATTTAATTGGAAGTTGCGAAAGCGCTTTAACTGAAATCCCCAAGGCAGTACCATATACAAGATACTTCTCCCATAATATTACTGAATCAATCGGATAATTTTTAGTTACAGAATATTCTTTAAGCCATCTTTTAAACGCTTTCCACTTAGCCAACTCTTCTCCTCCCCATTTACTTCGTTTAGGCATAAAGATAGATATCAAAATCATGAAAAAAACATAAAAAATTACAATTGGTGATTGAAAGAAGGCCGCTAATGCTATTAGTGCAACAAAAGAAATAAATGTTTCAACTAATGCTTTTTTTTGAAGATTTAGGCTTTCTTCTTCATAAAAACCCATTGATTTTAACTTTTTACCGGCACTATCTGTCCAATCTTTCCAAAAAACAGAGGTCTTCACTGGATATCTTTTATTCATAACTTTAATATCATCAAAATCAAGTTTTTTAGTATTTGAAGGCATGAGAAAATTTATTAATTTTTTCTCAAACTCGGTTATCTTTGAATTTTCACCATTAAGTATCAAAAAATATTGATCTTTCTTGCCAAATAGAGTCTTTTTACCACCCTTTACAAATTCAATTGACAATATTTTCTTTCTAACCAACTCCAGTATTGTAGCCACAATTGACTTGTTTGTTGTGGCATGGGACATAAAAGTATCTACCAATACCGGTTCCATATCAGACGGAGGGTCATGAAGTTTTCCAGCCAAATTTACTTCAGGAAGTTTTGGATCATCACCATATTTTTTCCACCTTATAAACCAAACAATAATTCTATAAATAAAAAATAAAGATATAAGCCCCGAGATCAAAAGGTTTGTTGTGTTGGTGATTTTTGTTTTTTTACCAAACTCAGCTTCCTCTTTTAAAATTGACTCTAAATTACTTGTACCTTTATTGGCATTTATAAAATCACCCTTGGGAAAAAGGACTCTTACTTCAAAAAATTTATTAGGATTAAGCCCGCTTGCTTCAAAATTTATCTCATTATTTGAAACAATACTTACTTTTCCATTTAATGGACCATGTCCGAAGGCCCAGATTTGATCATCTGGCACATTTAAAGGTAAAAATACTTTTGCTTTAATTATCTTTGTTTCTTTATCCCAATCATTTCCGATTAGCTTCCAATAAAATTCTGAAATATCCAAGTGATTTGTGATTGCATTCTCTATCACATAACTAACCACAAAAGTCTTTTGTTCATCTAGTGCTGTGTAATACCATTTAACATATGCCTTGTCTGGGTTAATGTTGGTTTCAAATCTGTTTGCTCCTGCTACCTTTAAATCTCTTACTTTATAATCCCCCAATTCAATCCATTCATCTGCCCAGGAGAAACTACCAACAAAATTATAGGTGCGCTTCTCATTTACGTTTGCAGAACCATCTTTATTCAATCTGACCTCGAAATCCACGGTTTCAATAGAATAATCTTTGGCCAAAACAGGTAAAGGAGCTACAAAAAAGACAAACAAAAATACAATTACTTTAAACAATTTTTGCATATTAAACTTGTTAAACTTAAGTATAGAAAAGGTAGTATTAAAATGAAATAGCGAGTAAACGGTAATTGAAAGGTAGAGATTAAAAAATAAACAACAGGGATTACAAAAATTAAAAATTTTAAGCTAAACAATTTTTCCTTAAAAAGTAAAAATAAATTTACTAAAAATAAAATTGGCCAAAGAAAATATCCTGTAAAAAACATTTTTAATACTCCTCCCCACTCGGTAGCACCATTGTGACTTAACATAAATTTAATAACTCTTGCTTGATAGAAAAATATATTAAATGGAAAACTTACAACATAAGTTAAACTAAAAATCAAAAGGGATATGAATAGTACCAACAGTTCCTCTTTTAAATTAAAATTTTTGTTATAGATCTCGTATATATATGTCAGTCCCAACAAAACAAACACTGGTGAATAAAATTTAGATGCAAAGGAAAGTCCTAAAAGAATTGCGCGAAGCAACAAATTCTTATTATAAAAAAGAGTAGTAATTAAAAATCCCAAGATAAATACCATTTGGCCCAAATCCAAAAGGGCATAGGTAGTTACTTCCTTAAATACTGGATCAAACATTATCAAAATAGAACTTAGTAGACCAATCAACGTATTTTTAAATACTAGTTTTCCCAGCAGAAAAATTTCTAAAATTAAAATTGCACCTAAAATAATATTTGGAAATAGTGGCAAATTAAAATATTTTGATGAATAACCAAACAAATATTTAATAAATGGAGGGTGTAAATTAAAATCTTTTGGATCTGCTCCGTTTGCATAAAGATAGCCTGAGGCTACATAGATATCACTATCTGACATAAAAATCCTATCCTTTATCCTATTTTCTCTGTCTTCGATATCCTGTGACCTTAAATAATCATCAACTACTTTTGGGTTAAATTTCTGAAAAAGACTTTGTCTGTTTAAAAAAACAAACAGAATAAATACAAATGTCAAAATCAACAAAGATACAAAGTTATTTCTTTGTTTTGGAGAGCTTGGGTTTAATAAATTCATATCCAATTGGAACAACCGATATTAAAATTATAGCAAGAACTACTAAAGAAAAATTATCTTTTACTGAAGGTATATTACCAAAGAAAAATCCTAAAAGAGTAAAGCCAAATACCCATACGAAACCTCCGGATAAATTATATTTAATAAAATCTCCATAATGCATTTTCCCAATACCAGCTACAAAGGGTGCAAAGGTTCTAACAATAGGCACAAAACGAGACAAAAATATAGCTTTACCACCATGTTTTTTATAGAACTCTTCAGCTTTTCCAATATGTTCTTTATTTATGAATGGGATCTTGGGACTGTCAATTATTTTTTGACCAAAGAAGTGACCTATCCAATAATTGGCAGTGTCTCCTAAAAACGCAGCAATCCATAAAACCATAAGTATCAAAAATATATTAAATGAACCCAATGCTGCAAAGGCTCCAGCTGCAAACAAAAGTGAATCCCCGGGGAGAAATGGTGTAAAAACAAATCCGGTTTCAGCAAAAATTATTAAAAACAAAATGACGTATGAGACAGTACCATACTCTAAGATTATTTCTCCTAAATGTGTATCTATATGAAGTATAAAATTAATAATACTTAGAATTATTTCCATATTTTTTTATTTACTACAAGATTTTATTGTACAGTATTACTCTCAAAGAACAAGTCAATTTTTTTAGATAAATCTTCCGCATTGTAGCTAAATATGTAATGCCTTACATCTTGATATATAGCTAGATGAATATTATTTAATACACCAAAAAGGGGCTCCAGAGGCTTAATACTTAAAAGTGAATCTTTTGTGCCATATACAATTAAGACATTCTTTCGAATACGCCTTAAGTAAGAATAAAGGTCAAGACTATTAAGTTGATATGCATATTTCAAAGCGTTTATTGCTTTATTTTTTACTTTCTCCTTCTTTAAATTTTTGATGTAATCAACATCAATTTTTCTATCAATAATTGTTTTATTAACAGCTTTAACTAATTTAAAAATTGGGGAAATTATCTTTTTATCTACCAAATATGGAGCAAGGTATCTAACTGAATAAAATGTAAGTTTGGGAAACTGGGTATATTTAACAAATGGAGATATTAAAACTATTTTTTCAATTCTTTCTTGGTGTTTACTTGCATATACAATTGAAATTGCACCTCCTAAAGAATGCCCAACCAAATAGAAGTTATTAATTTTTAATTTTTTAATAACCTTGTGAATTATTGTAGATATTTTTTCTACTCTTACATCTTTTATGTAATCAGATTTACCAAATCCCGGCAAATCGATGCATATACATCTATATTTTTTAGAGAGAATTGCTGTAATTTTTTCATATGCTATTTTAGAATCCATCCAACCATGAAGAAAAACAATCACTTTTCCCTCTCCTATATCAGAATATGAGACTTGCCGATTGTTAATTTTTAATAACGAATCCATTTATTCACCTAGAATCTCTATTGGAGAAACTTGATTTTGCATATTTTCAAGAAACTTGGACATATCTTGAAAATTAACATCTGCTGGTGGAACAAAGTATGAATCAGCAACAGTTGCTACTTTGCATGAATCTTTATATTTATCAATCATGTCAAGATAGGAGTCACTAGTGATATTCTCCCGAGATGAATTTTCTGCTCCATCAACCGCTTGATCTTCAATTACATAGACAAAGCCTTCTTTGGAAGTTGTGTCCCAGATGTACATCTTTTTATCTTTCATAATAATCTCTCCAGATTTATCAGTTTCACTCCCTACTGAAGTAACTCTAACTGCACCGTTTTTGATGTAGGACTTAACAATAGTTCCTGATTCATCAGTAAATTCACAACTAAGAGTTAGCTTTTGTGTTAATGCATCTTTTACAGAATTAATAACACTTTTGTTGCCAGTAGCTATATTATTTGTTTCAACTTTAGAAGATTTAGACTTCATAAAAATAAACCCACCCACCAATGCAAGAAGTAATACGGCAATGACTATAACTAATACTTTTTTATTTTTCATTCTGTTTCTATTGTATCAGTAACAATAGGTGTTGCGCTAGTAGATGGTTCTGACGGTACAGGTGTCGGTATCAAGCTTGGTGTTGGTGTTACCTCAAAAGTTGGAATTGGGATCGGAGTTTTAGAAAGTATTTCTAAATCTTTGGCATCCGTAACCTCTAAAATTCTTAGACTTTTACTATAATCCCCCACAACAAAGATTCTTTTGTCTACAAGACTTGACAGATCAAGATTTCCTAATATGTTTAAGGTAATCGCTTCAGACGAAGTAGTAACCAAAAAGTATCTGTTTTCTGTTTTGGAATATTGTAATTTGCCTGTAAAAGCAGTTTCTTTCCAAACAGCTTCCGCAGAAGGTGTGGGTTTTGCCGAAGGCACATCACCAAATTCAAAAAATGGAATTTTAATACCATCGGGAACAGAGATTCTTCCCGCTCCAAAACCAATAGTTGCAGTAACAGCAACCATTAAAACTGCTGTTATTGGATGAATTTTAAAAGATAAATCAATTCCCTCTTTTCCCATTACTTTACTCCACCAACGACGAAGGTATGTAACAGGATTGGTAACAGTCACTAAAGGAGGTTCAGCATTTGAAGTTGCCATTAATTAACTTTAATACTTTTGAAAGTTAAATTGCAAATCTAGATCTCAATTAACTTTGGCTGGCAAACGAGATAGCATAAGTTGAATCCGATTTTATCAATTCGTAATTATGGAATTCTTTTAAGAATTCCCTTTCGATCATCGGTCTAATTCTTTTTTCTGTCACAAAATATAATTTTCCACCCTTTTTGAGATATTTTCTAGATCCTTCAATAAACTCAATAATTGTTTCCTTAGGCATATGACTTGGAGGGTTCGACAAAACAACATCAAATTTTAATTCTTTTGATACATTTTCAAAGCCATCGCTAAGTAGAATTTCTACATTACTAATACTATTTAATTTAGCATTTATTTTACTATACTTAACTGCCCTAATATCAGTATCTACCATGTATACTTTTCCTCTTGAAGTTTGACCAGCAATAACTAAACCTATCGCTCCATAACCACAACCAATATCAAGAATGACGTCATCATTGTTAATATTTACATTAGAAAGAAGCAAAAGTGAACCTTTATCAATCTTGTCTTTTGAAAATAATCCAGCCTTAGTTTCAAATGTATAGGTTTTACCACAAAAAGTGAGATCAATAGCCATGGTGACCTCGGTGGGATTCGGACCCACGATCTGTTGGATGAAAACCAACTGTCCTAGGCCACTAGACGACGAGGCCATGGGTGAGCCCGGATGGAATCGGACCATCGACACAGAGCTTAAAAGGCTCCTGCTCTACCCCTGAGCTACGGGCCCATGAACGTCATATTATACCTTATTGTATTCATTAATCTCAATACGCTTGATATTCGTCATTAATTCGGTATATCATAAATGTATGAATCAAAAATTAATAGAGAGAAATAAAGCAATTGAGCTTAGAAAAAGGGGTTATTCACATTCAGAAATACTTAGACAGATAAAAGTTTCAAGATCCTCTTTATCCTTGTGGCTAAGAAACATAACACTTACAAAATCTCAAATTGACAGATTGCAACTGAAAAATGAAAGGGCTAGAAAATTAGGAAGTCAGATACTTAAGAAAAACCGTATTGAAAAAACCAGAAAAATAATTGGTAAAGCCATCTTGGATATACAAAAATTAAATATCAACCATCTTAAAATTATAGGAGCTACTCTTTACTGGACAGAAGGCAGCAAACAAAAAGATCACAATCCGAGCAAAGAACTTGTTTTTAGTAACTCTGACCCAAAAATGATTAAAATCTATCTTTTATGGCTTAAGAAATGTTTATTTATTAACACAACTGATATTGTATTTGAAATATACATTCATGAAACTTACGACAAAACAAAAGATGAACTTATATCTTATTGGTCTAAAATAACAGATTTTCCAACAAACAAATTTGAAAAAATCTACTTTAAGAAAAACAAGGTCCACACATTCAGAAAAAACATCAAAGAAAAGTATTTTGGAGTTTTACGAATCTCAGTAAAAAGAAGTACTGATTTAAATAGAAAAGTAACAGGTTGGATTCAAGGTATTTATAAAGAATTTAAGGTTTAAATTTGATACAATAGGCTTTGTTTCATTGGGGGATCGTCTAACGGCAGGACTGCAGTTTTTGGAGCTGTATATCGGGGTTCGAATCCCTGTCCCCCAGCCAAGAAATTATGAGTACAGAAACATATCAAAATAGAGATCCACAATTGGATACTTCAGGAGAAATTGTTGGTTTTTACGAAAGGGAGTTTTATTGTTTTTCTAATTTTTCCAGTTTTCAGGTTGAATGGAGAGGAAGAACTTGGCAAACATCAGAACATGCATATCAGGCATCACACTTTTTTGAGACTGCTCCAGAATTAGTTGAAGAAATATTTAAAGCAAAATCAGCACACGAAGCTTTCAAAATAGCAAAAGCGAATGCAGATAAAACACCAGAAAATTGGGACGATAGAAAGATTGCGATAATGGAAGAGATAGTAAAGAGCAAATTAGAACAAAATCCATATTTGATGCATAAACTAATGCAAACTGGGGAACGGGAAATTGTTGAAGATTCTCCAAAAGATGATTTCTGGGGATGGGGAGAAAAAAGAAAAGGAAGAAATGAATTAGGTAAAATTTGGATGAGATTAAGAGATGAGGTTATGGAATCTAAAGGTTATAGACCGTAACGCTCAGCCATTTTTTAAATATTGACTATTTGTGAGATAATAATATAAATGAAAAAAGGATTTAGCCAGGTATTACCCATTATTTTATTAGTAATCGTTAGCGTTGCTTTTGCATATTACTACGGTACTCAACAAAAAGATTCTTCTAAAATTGAAGATCAAAATAATTTGGATAAAACAGAGTCTGTTACTCCCACTTCTATCCCGACCTCAGTTCCAACATCAAATATTCCTTCAGGCTGGAAAACTTACAGTAACGGAAAATATGGTTTTGAAATTTCTTTTCCTTCTAACTACAAATCCCTAGACGATACCAACAATCTTTATGGCTATCCAAATGGAATTGTTTTAATCTACGGGGGTGGACAATCATATGATCTGGTGATAGAACACTGGAACACCCAATCCGAATATGAAGACAAATATAAAAATCAGTCAAATATAACCATTAAAAAAATTGGCGATGTTTATATTTCCCTTCTAAATACAAACCTTGAGTCTGAGGTTGATGAAATAATCAAGACTTTTAAAATTATCAAGTAAATTCAACAAAACTTAAGATATTGAAGATTCGGTGAATAATGAGAGTATAATGATCCTAAAGTACCCACC
>DATDSD010000006.1:0-2834 GCA_035291405.1 Patescibacteria group bacterium
AATAATCAAGTAGTTAAAGTCGTCGGAAAACCATTTACCTCAGAATTTTATGGGATTGTTGTTGCAAAGGATAATCAGGATCTCTTAAATAAAATAAACGGCAGTTTATCAAAACTAAAAAGAAACGGCACCCTAGATAGGCTTGAGAGCATCTGGTTTAGTAGGTAATTGGTATATGAAATTAAATATCTTTTCAAAGTTAGTAATTACTGTGTTGTCGGTAGCTCTTGTTATTGGAGGCTTTTCAATCTATCTTTTTTCTAGTCAACAAAGAAGGATAACTGAGGATATCTATTATGGCTTTGCAAATTCTACAGCCAGATCACTTGACGCAAACATATCAGAAAATGACCTTAAAGATACTGAAGGTTTAAAAGAACGACTTCTTAAATTGTTACTGCTTGATCCAGAGCTTTTGGCGATATCTGTGAATTTGGAACAGGATGGTAAGTTTCAACAGCTGGTAAGTACTGAAGATTCTGAATTAACAAAGGAAGCATTAGATGAAGACAGTAAAGAGAATTTGGAATCGTTTAATACAAACAAAAGTCGTTATCATAAGGAAATTTATAAAGGCACGAATGCTTTAAGTGTAATTGTTCCAATGCATTTATCAGGAAAAGTGGTTGGTACTTACGATATTGTAATATCTCTTGCTGTTTTAAATGAAGCACTAAATTCACAGACTAAAAATATTGTTTTAGTATCACTTGTCTCAATTGTTTCGATTATCTTAATTGTTTTAGTAGTTGCCAGACTAATTATCTTAAATCCATTATCTAAATTAATTGTAGCTACAAAAAAAATAGAGAATGGAGATTTTGATATACAGATAGATAACAAGACAAATGATGAGATAGCAGATCTTTCAAGGGCCTATGTCCAAATGGCACAAAAGCTAAAAAGTTCATATGCCGAATTGGAACAAAGAGTAATTGAAAAGACTTCTGAGCTATCCAAAATTTTGGCAAAATCTCAAGAACAAAACAGGCTTCTTGAAGATAACAAGGGCGCAATGATTAATTTGTTGGAGGATTCAAGAGCGCTTGAAGAGGAATTAAAAGTTGAAAAAGAGTCTGTAGAGAAGAAAGTTATTGAAAGGACAAATGAATTAAGTAAAGAAAAAGCAAAGTTAATATCTTCAATAGAAGCCTTGAATAGAGCCTATATCTTGTTAGATTTGGGTGGAAATGTAATTTTGACCAATAAACAGGTAGATGGTATTTTAGGTAAAATTGATGGAGCTTGGTCATTATCAAAACTTCAGGAGAAGATGGGCGAGAATTTTAATCTGGCCTTTTCTTTTAAGGAGTGTCTTGGTAGTAAAAAACCAATAACCGTTGAGAAAATTTCCCCGGGGAACAAATTCTTACGCATGCATATGGGCCCCGTATTGCTTGATGAGAAGAATGTTATGGGAGTTTTGATTGTGGTAGGGGATGTAACTGAAGAAAAGGCCCTAGAGCGTTCCAGAGAAGAGTTTTTTTCAATTGCAAGTCACGAGTTAAGGACCCCATTAACAGCCATAAGAGGAAATGCCTCGCTTATTAAGGAGTTTTTTAAAGAAAAACTTAAGGATCCACAGCTTGTTGAAATGATTGATGACATAGAAGAGTCAAGTGTCAGGCTTATTGATATAGTGAATGACTTTTTGAATATGGGCAGACTTGAACAGGGAAGAATGCAGTTTAAATTGGAAGAGTTTGATTTGGCAGAACTTGTTAGAGATTCAATTAATCAATATCAAGTAACAGGATCAAGGCAAAAACTATACTTAAATTTTGAAGAGCCTAAGGAAAAAATGATTGTTAGGGCTGATAAAGAAAGGACAAGGCAGACTTTAATTAATTTAATTGGAAATGGTATTAAATTTACAAATGAGGGAGGGGTTACTATAACAACAAAATTGGCAAGCGGTAATGCATGTATCTATATAACCGATACAGGAAGAGGAATTCCTCCCGAAAATCAAGGACTTCTTTTCAGGAAATTCCAACAGGCTGGAAGTAGCCTTTATACCAGAGACACTACCAAGGGGACAGGTCTGGGGCTTTACATCAGTAAACTCATGATTGAGGGCATGGGAGGCAAAATCTGGCTTGATAATAGCCAAGTTGACAAGGGTACAACATTTGCATTTTGTTTACCACTTGTAACCAAAAAACTTTAAGGAAATTTAAGTGTTAAAACACATCAGGGTAACCGATACGTTAAAATTTTTCGTTAAAATAGCCGTAGGATAGATTTGCTTTATTTGGCCATCCTGTGGTTACATTTGTAAAGTCTGAAGCCCCCGTTGTATATCTATAGGCACCAGTTGATAATTCTTTTTGTATGTACCAAGCTCCCTCTTTATTTACAAATCCATAGTAGATATCAGCTGCTGAGTCATCAATTTCTGTAATATTATAACCATCTGTTGGTTTTTTCTCGGCAGGGTCAATCTGTGTTCCACTTGTGTTTTTAATTGATACTGTTCCAGGGCCGGGCATACTACCAAAAAAAGCAGCTTCCGCCTTTTTTGTAAACATGGCAAGCATGAATAAAGATCCTCCAGCAGCACCTATTAATTTTAGAAATTTCCTTCTTTCTGGGTCATAATCAGTGTTTTTTATCTTTTTCAGTTCATTGGGGATAATGTCAACTATTGGTTCAATAGCGGGAACACTGTGGTGTTTTTTTGGTAACATCAGAACAGTAAAGTAGAAAGCCAGTGGGGTAAAGAGCATCACAGCACTTGCAACTTCAGGAAGGCTTGTTGCATTTAAAATGCCTGAAATGGCCATGAAAGAAGTAATTACAAATGAATATAAAACAACGATTTTTTTCATATA
>DATDSD010000007.1:0-6846 GCA_035291405.1 Patescibacteria group bacterium
CGAGTTAAAAGCTCCTTCTCCATACATAACACCTAAGATTAAATTTGGAGGTGTTTTATAAGTTTCAGCTGCAGCCTCTAAGATTTCCTTAAATGTTGGTGGAATACTTCCAACCTTTGAACTAACCCCGCCCAATGCACATGATCCTGAAGCTTGAGGTAGGTCTGGAAGTTCTCCACAAGGAATATCATTAGAATCACACAATGTCCCGTTTATGATGGGGGTGCCATATCCTTTAGGCCTTAGTGCTGTTTGAATTCCTTTTAAGAAATATTCATACACTGTTCCTAGGTGGGGAAAATGAAGCCTGGCTTCTAATGGGTCATATTTTACTTCTGGATTAGTTAAACTTTTAACACCAATTTCATCAGTTCCTTCAATTGGAGTATAGGCAACCTTACTGACTCCGGGAATGTCTGCAATACATTCAACAGGAGCCCCTTTTTCAACTTTTGGAAATATTCTTCTGAAAGTTGATGTTTCAGAAGACACTGTACTTTTCCAAATTTGATCTGCATTTGGAACCTGTACAGGATCAGTGTGTATTTCAATTGCAACTTCTCCATAATATTTTCCCCTTACTTTATCCTCCCCGCTTATTGGATCAGTAAATGGTATACAAGCAACTAGTGGCAGTTCGTCAACTTCAAAATAAACATGAACCCCAATATCATGTTCTCCATCTCCTCCTATTGGAAAAAGATTGTCTCCTTCATTAGACCTTACATTAATTATTCTACATTGCTCGGGATCTGTTGGGTTATATGAATTAATTTCAGATGTTTTAGTATCAACATTTTCACTAGGATCACCTGTCAAATAAGTTTTATTTAAAAAATCAGATAATTCCTTAACTTCTATAGCATGAGGATAATAAAGAAGTGGTAAGCCATCCTTGAGAACATCCCAACTTTTAGATGTTATATCTACACTTCCAGACCCTTGAATAGTAACTGTGTTTATTGGAATTGGGTAATGTTTGTCAGATGTATTAGCAAGTGGTACATATGGGTAAAGATCTGCATATCTGTTTGGTACAAAAATATTTTCAAAACAAGCTAAATAATTTATCAAAGGAACAACAACACATGTTTTACCTTTCCATTCGTTGTAATACTTTCTGTATTTTAAATTTGTCATTGGCTCCTCACCAGTATGAGGATCCTTTTCCCATGGTAGGGGGGGGATTCTAGAGTTCCAATGTTCTAAAACGGATTTTCTAATAACATCTTCAGCAATATCTGGTAAAAAGGAAACAATAAATCCAACAACGCTATCTACATAGCTATTCCAAAACGAAAGGTCTCCTTCCCAAGAACGATTTTTAGAAAGAGGTTTTTTATCATCAACCAATCTATACTTATCTCCTGATTGCAAATAACACTCAACAGGAACGGTCTTGCCAAGATCCAGCAGGTTTCCTATTAAGCCAAAGGTTGTTTCTTTACCACAAACAACAATTTGGTTATGGCTTGATGATTCTTTTGGACCATTTTCTTCATCTTTTGGATTTTTAATTGTTTCAATTCTTTGTGCTTCTAAAATTACTGATGGCATGAGTTTATTTATTGGACCTGAAAAGTTAATAAGTTCTGCTGCTGTGTTGTTGGTGTCCCCATATTCAGCTCTATTAATTACACCGTTTAAATACCAACTTGCATATTCATTCATCTTTTGAGAATTATCTAATTTATCATCTCCATTTTGACTGTTTTGAACATCTTGGGTATTTCCTAAGATTGGAAGTTCTAGGTCAGTCATATCAATCCAATAATCTTTGTCATTTACCCAATTAACCTGTTTGGTTGGATCACAACCTTGAGTTGCTGGAAATGTTTTGCTTTCGGTTTTTGATTCCGTGATGATTATTTTATTTCCACAAAATTTTGATTGTGGAGCTGTACCACAAGGATGGGATTGATAGGGGCGAAGTGAATCAAATTCAGGATCATCAACAGATGTTGGATCGCAGGGAATAATCGGTCGGGGGGGGATGGGATTGTCCTCAGATGCCCGAACAGTGATTGACGAATATCGAATTACGAATAGTGTAAAGATAAAAACCAGGACAAGTAAAAATTTAAACAGGTTTTTCATTAAACATCATTTTAGCGTACTATCTGGAAATTGGTAATAAGATGTAGGACGTTTGTTTCAACTCCCGTTATTGTTCCTATGATTTTTAAGATTAAATAAGAGAATATAAAAAGTACAAACCCGCCAATAGCATAAGTTAATGTTTTTTTTGCCGCCTCCAAAGCTTTAGGATCTCCCCCCGAGGTTAAATATTTAAATCCAGAAGTAAAAATTAAAATAAATAAAGTAATACCTCCAAGAGACATCAGAGATAAAACAACTGAAGTAAAAACTACAATAAGATTATCAAACGTTGCTGGTGGCATATCAAACTTAGTTTAAACTATATAAAGAATTTGAGCAAGAGAAGATTATTGTATAGAAGGAAGTTCAAGATTAAATATATCAATTCCGAAGAATGTGCCAACTAATGTCGCTATAGCCCAAGCTGAAAAAACAATTACCAACCCAACCAAAGCTGCTGTAATTTGATTTCTAGCGCCTTCAGTCTTGGCCTTGTCTCCACCTGACATTATCCAGCTAATTCCACCCAAGACTAAAATAAAAAAGAAAACTAACGCAGCTATTACCAAAATGAGCTTTAACCCTCCTCCAACAATATTATCAAGAGTAAGACCTGTAAGACTTCCTGCAAGTCCACCTGTGGGCTTAAGATTCACTGTATCAGCCAAAAGAGTGTTTAACATAGCTACTTTGTATTATTGAATAACTAATGGACCGATGTCAATAGACAAAATATCAATACCGAAAAATGTTTCAATTAGTTTGATTATTGCAAAAGTTGAAAACATCAATACTAGACCAGTCAAAGCACTAGTTATCCTTGCTCTTGCACTTTCAACATGTGCTTTATCTCCGCCCGATAGGATCCAACTAACGGCTCCCCAAATAAGCATAAATAAAAAGGCAACAACTCCAAATACCATTAATAAACCAATTATTTTTGGCAATATTGCTGATAACAGGATTGAGGCGTCCGGTGCCTCAAATAGATTTTGAAGCACACCTTTGATTAGAGGATTTTTTATGTCTGATTGATATGCAGGCACACCACCGGCTAATAAATTATTCATTATTTTATTATTAAGTCTTGAAAAACATTTGAAACGTTCAAAATATCTGTAAGACCCAAAATATAACCAATAAATCTTACAATAAATAAAGCAAAAATTGATATAATTAGACCGATTAAACCAGTACTAATTTTCTTCTTTGCACTTTCTAGTGAGTTTTTGTCGCCTCCTGAAGTAATAATACTTAATGATCCAGTTACAATAACAAATACAAACCAAATTATGCTAATTAAAGAAATAATACCAATTGCTGAAGAAACAAACTTTGCGAAAATCTGAATAGGTGAACCCGCTGGGATCTCTAACCCAAGAGCCCCAAAACCTTTTAAGTTTCCCTGTGCTGGATCATAAAATTGTAAGTCTTGTGTTAGTTTCATTATGGTAATGGTATTGTTGGTTGTAATAAGAATAACCAATTATTAAATAATAATTCTCCAAAAATTGCTGCTAGGACAAAACTTCCTGCGGCTACAGCAAGTCCAATTATTGTCTGATAAATTTGAGCCCAGGCACTGGCAACTTTTTTAGTATCATCTCCAGCGGAAAGAAAAGAAAATCCTGCTAAGACAAGATTAAATAAGGCATAAATGCCGGCAACTACAATTAAACCCCTAAGGGCAAACTGGATAAGTTTACCAATAGCAACAGCAGGGTCTGTCCCAAAATTCTGTAGACCTGCTGGTACTGTAATACTTCCAAATGGATTCATATTTTTTAATTTTTAACCCAATAAACTTAAACCCGTTATCAACTCTATCAATTTTACTATCCAATATGCACAAAAGACAACTATGAAGCCAATTAATGCAGAAGTTGCTGTTTTTTTACCCTTTTCAACA
Source organism: Patescibacteria group bacterium (assembly GCA_035291405.1). Lineage (GTDB taxonomy): Bacteria > Patescibacteriota > Microgenomatia > UBA8517 > UBA8517 > UBA12026. The sequence continues at coordinate 4,010 of DATDSD010000007.1, forward strand.
GATTGTGGATCTGATTTTCCAGCGCCAGCAATTATTCCAACCCCCCCACTAATTAAAAGAAAAAGTAAAATTACTCCAGCAATAGATATTGATCCGGTTATGACCGCGGAAACAATTTTATTTATACTTGTAATTTCTGTAAGTTTCGTATTGGCGGCGGTAAACGCGTCACCAATGTTGATTTGTGCTAAATAATTCATATTAGTTAATAATAATCGGAACGCTAAAACTAATTCCAAAAAACTTTAAAATTAAGTTTACTACCCAAAACGAAGCAAAGATAATTAAAAGGCCTATCAATGATGAATTTAATTTTGCCTGAGCTGCCTGCAAAACTTTAGGATCACCTACAGATGTCATCATTTTATAGCCACTTGAAATTACATTGAAAATTAACACAATACCTGCAATACCAAATAAATATGGAAGCGCAGCAAGCAAAAAAAACATTGGAGTTACAAAAGTTACCCACGCAGGTAAGCCAGAATTGAACTGAATAGCATCAAAAGTAGTATTGCTTCCCATATTTTTTATATTTTAAAATTGGCCAAATCCAAATAAATCTAGTTTAAGTATATCAATTCCAATAAACTTTAGTATATAAACAGAAAAGATTAGCATTATGAGTCCTGAAATTGCTGATGTCAAAAGTTCCTGACCAGACTTCAATCTTGTAGGATCACCCTGCGAAGTCATTATTAAAAAGGATGCATAAACAATTAATAAAAAAGCAATTCCTCCGGCAATCCCAACTGCCCATCCTAATATCCAACCCACAAATTCGTTGTTGTTAGAGACAGGAATACAACCTATGGCTGTGTCGATACCGCTTGAAACATCAGACCCGTTGCATGCCGGATTGTATTGATCTGGTGTAGTCGCGAAAGTAATTGAATAAGAATTTGTTAAAGTGAGAAGAAATAAAAAGACAGTGACAAAAATAATTTTCATAAATCTATTTTAACACAAACTATAAACAGTTTTTAACTGATATAATTAGAATATGATTAAAAAAATTGTTTTAGTAGTGGCATTAATAATCGGGATGTTTTATTTAACATCTCCAGTTAAAGGTCAAGATTGTGGGAGCGATCTCCAATGCCAAATAGATCAGATTCAAAGAGAAATAGATGCACTGTCTCCTGCACATGAGAAAAATAAAACAGAACTTAATAATTTGAGAACTCAAATTACATCGTTAAATAAAAAAATTGATAGCTTTTCAAAACAAATTGTTAAAAATGAAAGTGAAATTAAAGAAAGGGAGAAGGATTTAGAACTGGCCAGAAAACTATTTGAAGAAAAAACCAAAAGTCACTACCTCTTTTTAAGAGTTTATGATCCAATAATGCCATTTTTCTCTTCGTCTGATGCATCAACCGCATTTCGTGAAGTTAACTTTAGACAAAAAGCTGCAGACTCAGACAGAAAACAAATGGAAGAATATGCCAATGATCTTATTAAACTCAAAAGTGATAAGGAAATTTTAGAAAAATCAAAAACTTCCCTAACCGCTTTGAAGTCTCAAGTAGCTGAAAAAGAAAAATTTTTGGCAAGTGAGGTAGGAAAGGTAGAAAACTATCTAACAACGCTTTCTTCAAAACAAACAGAACTGCAGGCCCTAAAAGCTGGAGGTTTTTCAACATCAGTTGGTGATACACCACCAACTTTAGAACCATGCTCCGGACCTCCAGGATCTTCCAATTTTTGTGATCCTGGTTTTAGACCAGCTTTTGCTGCTTTTTCTTTTGGGGCACCCCATAGAACAGGCATGAGCCAGTATGGAGCCTATGGAAGAAGTAAATCTGGACAAAATGCTGAAACCATACTATCTGCTTATTATCAGGGATCTTCTCTTAATAAAGGTTATGCCTCTCCAGCGACAATTGGAGTAACAGGTTACGGTAGAATTCCCTTTGAAGATAATTATTTGCTTGGAATTTATGAAGTACCTGAAAGTTGGGGAGATAATGGAGGATTTGAAGCTCTTAAGGCTCAGGCGGTTGCTGCAAGGAGTTATGCTCTCTCAGTAACTAGTAATGGTGCGGGAACAATTTGTGCTAGTGAAAGTTGTCAGGTGTATAAACCACAACTTAAAACTGGTAAATGGGCAGAAGCTGTCAGGGCTACACGTGGCTGGGTTTTAATTAAAGATGGAGCTCCAGCTAAAACATTTTTTTCAGCAAGCACTGGAGGATTTACAATTTCTCAATGGGGCTGGAGTGGAATCAAAGACACTAGTGGGGATTGGCCAGCAACTGCTTATGAAAAAGTTGGAGGATCACCTTGGTTTTATAAAGCCTGGTATAAAAGTAGGAGTGGTTCAACCTGTGGAAAATCAAATCCTTGGTTAAAATCCGAAGAACTGGCCGACATTCTAAATGCATGGAAGGTGTTAACATCAGGTGGAGGAGATGTGGGAAGAATTTCCCCAATTGATACATCCTGTTGGGGAGGAAATCCATATTCAATTTCAGAGCTTGCTGGAATTGGTGGTTTTAGCTCCGTGTCTTCAGTATCTGTTATTTATAACAACAATGGATCAACACAATCTATAAGCTTTGGAACAAACAAAGGAAGTGTAAATATGACAGGGGAAGAATTTAAAAAAGCCTTCAACTTAAGAGCCCCTGGTTATATTGGTTTAAAATCAAGTCTATTTAATGTAGAAAAAATTTGATAGCCAGTGATATTCGGGTTATAATTAGCCCATGCCAGATATCTTTGTTTCTGAAAAGAAAAAAAAGGAAGAAGAAATTAGAGGATTCAACAAACCTCCAGTGGAAGAGATAATTGATAGAGAAGCATACAAAGGACTTCATCCAATGCAAGAAAAA
>DATDSD010000008.1:0-18357 GCA_035291405.1 Patescibacteria group bacterium
TTCATGGACAGTTGTTATTACTTTGACTTTGTCCATGTAGATTTATGCATTATTTTAATTAAACTCAATAAGTTGAATTATTTGATATTATAGTGATATGCAAACATTAGCAACTTCTAATAAAGGAGAGTCTTGGTTTTCTTGGTTTTTAAGAGGGGTTTTAATTTTAGGGTTTTTAATTCTAGTAGGAAGACTTGTTGAACTTCAAATTATTAAAGGAGACTACTACAGAAAATTATCCGAGGGAAATAGAATTGAAAGGATTAAGATTCCTGCAACACGTGGAAAAATTTCGGCCCGTGGCGGAGAAGTTTTAGATGGTTCTGATTTTTCTCATATTACTGGATATCTTGCTGAAACTAATGAAGAGGAGGTTGGTAAGATTGACCCAAATTGTATTGAAAAAGGACCTTATAAGTTGGGTCAAATTGTTGGGAGGAGTGGACTTAATGAAAAATATAATTGTATCTTAACTGGAACTGATGGTGAGGAACTAATTGAAGTTAATAGTTTAGGTGAAAAGATAAGAGTGATCGGAGCCAAAGCTCCCATCGCAGGAAGCGACGTAAAAACCAATATTGATTTCAAATTACAAAAGGTAATTGCTAAAAGTATGGAAGGCAAATTAGGTTCAGTTATAGCGACAGATAAAAAAGGACATGTTTTAGCTCTTTTTTCATCACCTAGTTATGATCCTAACGATATCAAGTCTTCACTTAATAATCCTGACTTACCGCTTTTCAATCGAGCAGTTGGTGGCCTTTATCATCCAGGCTCAATTTTTAAGCCACTGGTGACAATTGCAGCTTTGGAAGAAGAAAAGATTGACAGTAATTTTAGGTACAATGATACTGGGGTTGTCACAGTTGAATCAATGTATGGAAACTACTCATACACAAATTGGTACTTTACTCAGTATGGTGGACGTGAGGGTGAGATTGATGTAACCCGCGCTCTCGCCCGCTCAACCGATACTTTTTTTTACAAAATTGGAGAGTTTGTAGGAATTAATGACTTGGTTGAATGGATGAAAAAGTTTGGTCTTACAAAATTAACAGATATTGATATTCCCGGCGAGATAATGTCTCTCGTTCCATCACCTGATTGGAAAGAAAAGACAAAAAATGAAAAGTGGTTTTTAGGAAACACTTACCATTTTTCAATAGGCCAAGGAGATTTGGCCTTAACTCCGGTCGGAATTCACAGGGCTGATTTGACAGTCTTAAATGGAGGAAAACTTTGTAGTTTAAAAATTGTTGGTGATACAAAATGTGTTAATTTAAAACTAAAACCTGAAAATCTAAAATTGGTTAATGATGGAATGCAAAAAGTATGTGAAGAAGGCGGAACCGGATATACATTTTTCGACTGGAAAGCAAAACATCTGGATTTGCAGTTGGGAGAAGTTTTTTGTAAAACCGGGACAGCGGAGACAAACGAAGACAATAAAACCCATGCTTGGTTTATTGCATCACTTGATGACTTGACCTTAACTGTAATGGTGGAAAAGTCAGGAGAAGGAAGCAAAGTTGCAGGCCCAATTGCAAGAAGTATTTTTGATGATTACTTTGGGACAAAATAAATTTTATTTTCATGAACGATATTTATGTTTTAGGGAAATTATTAAAAAAAGATAGAAGGGCTATTGCCGTTGTTGGGACAAGAATGCCAAGTGGAAGAGGAAAAGAATTAACAATAAAATTTGTTAAAGAACTTGTTAAAGATAAATTTACGATTGTTTCGGGTCTTGCAAGAGGAATTGATACTATTGCTCACGAGACAGCATTGAAGTGTGGTGGCAGAACGATTGCTGTATTAGGGTCGGGACTTGATATTATCTATCCTCCTGAAAATCGTTTGCTTGCGGAAGCGATCGTAAAAAATGGGGCACTGGTTTCTGGTTTTCCATATGGTACAAAACCTGAGGGAAAGAATTTTTTAGCAAGGAATCAATTAATTGTTAAATTATCTCATGCCGTTTTAGTTATTGAAGGAATGAAAAGATCTGGTACAATCTCCACCGCGAATCATGCTGGAAATGAAGGAACAGAAGTTTTTGCAATAGCCGGCAGTGAGGCAACTGATTATTTAATTGAAAATGGAGCAACTGCTGTACAAAAGGCTAAAGAGATTGTAGATTATTTAGATAACATATGAAATTAATTATTGTTGAGTCGCCGACAAAAGCTACCACATTATCCAAATTTTTGGGTAGTGATTATAGTGTTGATTCTACAAGGGGTCACATTAAAGACTTACCCAAAAGTAAGTTAAGTATTGATTTAAAAAACAATTTCAAGCCCGATTATCAAGAGATTGAAAAGAAAAAGGCTGTAATTAAAGCATTAAAATCTAAAGCTAAAAAGGCCAAAGAAGTCTATATTGCAACTGATCCGGACAGAGAGGGAGAAGCAATTGCAAAACATGTTGAGGACATTTTAGATACTAAAGCAACTGTTTCCAGAATTACTTTCCATGAAATTACAAAAAAAGCAGTTGAAGAAGCTATAGCAAAGCCTTCTAAGGTAAATAAAAATTTAGTTGATGCTCAAATTTCAAGAAGAGTATTGGATAGGTTAGTGGGTTATAAACTTTCCCCTCTTCTTTGGAAAAAGGTCAGACGTGGTCTATCAGCCGGCAGAGTTCAATCAGTTGCAGTTAGGTTAATTGTTGATAGAGAAAACGAGATTAAGGCCTTTAAACCTGAAGAATATTGGGAAATATTTGCTAAACTTTTAACGAATGATAATAAAGATTTTGTAGTTACTCTAGTTAAAGAGAAAGTAGAAAACAAAAAAACTGCTGATGAAATATTGACGACCCTTGAAAAAGCCGATTACAAGGTAGCCAATGTTAATAAAAAGGAAGTTAGGAAAAGCCCTTATCCTCCTTTTACCACATCAACTTTAACTCAGGCTGGAGCCAGACTTTTTGGTTGGAGTGCCAAAAAGACAATGAGTGTTGCTCAAAGACTTTATGAAGAAGGTTTAATTACTTACCACAGAACCGATTCATTAAATTTATCTTTTGATGCAGTTAACTTGGCAAGAGTTTTTATAGAAAAAGAATATGGTAAAAATTATCTTCCTGAAAAACCCCATTTTTATAAAACTCATAGTAAATCCGCACAGGAAGCACATGAGGCCATTAGACCGACAGATTCTACACAAGACTTATCTACAATTAGTGCGGAACAAGGAGCTCAGAAATTGCATAGTCTTATAAGAAGAAGATTTTTGGCAAGTCAAATGAATCCTGCTGTTTATGATGAAACCACAATTGATGTTTCAGCAGACAATTATCTTCTTAGAGCTTCAGGACAAATAATGAAGTTTGACGGTTGGAGAAAACTTTTTCCAATTGATTCTGAAATTGTAATATTACCTGAAGTTGCAAAAGATGAAGAACTTAAGAAAGAAAAAGTTTGGTCAGAACAAAAATTTACAATGCCACCGGCAAGATATAATGAAGCATCTTTAATTAAGACATTGGAAAAATTGGGAATAGGTAGACCTTCAACTTATGCTCCAATTATTTCAACTATTCAAATTAGAAGTTATGTAGAAAAACAGGATAAAGTTTTTGTTCCCACAACAATAGGTTTTGCTGTAACCGAGTTCTTGGTTAAAAATTTCCCGGTAGAACTTGATTTTGGTTTTACTGCAGAGATGGAAGAGGATTTGGATAAAATTGCAGATGGCAAAATAAAATGGGAAACAGAAATGAAAAAATTCTGGACTCCATTTGAGAAGAAGTTAAAAAGTGTTGAGAAAGATGCAAAAAGAGTAAAGATAGAAACAGAAAAGCTAGGTAAAAAATGTCCAGACTGTAAAGATGGAGAACTTGTTATAAGAGTTGGAAGATTTGGAAAATTTATAAGTTGTTCTACTTTTCCGGATTGTGAACACACAGAAAAATATCTGGAAAAAGTAGGTGTTAAATGTCCTGATTGTAAAGAAGGAGATGTAATCGTTAAAAAGAGCAGGAAAGGAAAATTCTATGGTTGTAGTAGATATCCAGATTGCAAATTTGCTTCGTGGAAACTTCCAAAGAAAGAAGAAAAATAAATTACAATTTATTTACACTTTCCATATTGACATAAATCTTTGTTACTGATAAAAAACAATAGTCATGATTTCAACAAATTCTTATCTACTTCAAAATGTTCATGGTACTCTTCCTGACTGGGCGATTAAAGAATATATAAAATCTGGAAAAATAAAAATCGGTAATATGAGTAAAAATTGGGAAAAAGATATTGACCAAGTTTCAATGGACTTTCATCTTGGTAAAAGAATCCTTATTCCTACCATGGGAAGAGATGTTGTTATTGATATAAGACTGGGGGTTAATAAAGAAATGTATAAAGAAATAAATCTAAAAGTTGGAGATCCTATTACAATTAGACCTGGTCAATTTTTTATTGGTGAAACTTTAGAAATTTTAACATTGCCTGATGATATTATTGGAAGATTAGAAGGAAAAAGTAGTTTTGCAAGACTTGGGGTAGTTATTCATCAGACATCAGCCAGATTTGATCCTGGGTGGAATGGCCCAGCCGCTTTAGAGTTAAGAAATAATAGCGACAATGATGTTGTTATCTATTGTGGTGACAAAATTTGTGCATTTTCTTTTGAGAGACTTTCTTTCCCGGTTGAAAACACCTATAGCCGAACAACACCACGTTATCATGGGAACAAAGTGTTACACAGTCAAGTAAACAATGACAATCAAAAAACCAACAATTAAATTTGTCTTCTTAGAAAGAAATGCAAAACTTCCAAACTATGCCCACGATGACGATGCTGGTTTTGATATTTATTCAAATGAATTAGTTGTTTTAAAAAAGGGCGAATATAAAGCAATTTCTACGGGAATTTCGTCAGAAATTCCAAAAGGCTTTTTTGTTTCCTTCCGAGATAAAAGCGGATTAGCTTTTAATTTTGGATTACATGTTATGGGTGGTGTAATTGATGCGGGTTATAGGGGTGAATGGAAGGTTATAATGGTTAATTTAGGAAAAAAAAGTTACAAATTTGAGAAAGGTGACAAAGTTGCTCAAGGTATTTTACAAATAGTACCTCATGCAAACATTATTAAATCAAAAAAACTTACTAATAGTGAAAGGGGAAAAGGTGGATTTGGAAGTACAGGTAAAAAATGACAAAAAGGCATCCGGAGTATCAATATTTAGATTTATTAAGAGAACTTGTTGAACACGGTGTGGCCCAAACAGATAAAGGTACCGGAGTTAAAACATATAGTAAGTTTGGCGCACAGATTAGGTTTGATTTAGCTGAAGGATTCCCACTTTTAACAACCAAAAAAGTTTGGTGGAAGGGTGTAGTTGCTGAACTATACTGGTTCTTATCTGGTCAAACAAATATAAAATATTTGGTTGATAACGATGTACATATCTGGGACGACTACCCTTATAAAATATATAAGGAGAAGATGTCTAAGGGAAAAGTTCCCGAACTTACCAAAGAGGAATTTATTGAAAAAATTAAAAAAGACAAAAAGTATGCGTCAAAATTTGGAGAACTACCACGTGTTTACGGTGAGATGTGGAGAAGGTGGCCTACTAAGAAAGGAAGAACAATTGATCAGGTCAAATGGGTATTAAAAGAAGTTAAAGCTGATCCAGATGCTCACAATTTAATTGTAAATTCCTGGAATCCTGAATATCTATACGGTATGGCACTTCCCGATGAAGCTTCAAGATTTCCGATTTGTCATAATATGTATCAATTAAATGTTAAAAGTGGCAGGCTTTGTTTACATCTTTATCAACGGAGTGCAGATATTTTTCTTGGTGTTCCATTTAATATAGCAAGTTATGCACTTTTGACAGTAATACTTGCAAAATTAACAGGATATAAACCGGGTGAGTTTATTCATACATTTGGAGATGTACATATTTACGAAAATCATTTTGCTGCAGCTAAAGAGCAACTTGCAAGAAAACCTAAAAAATTTCCAGTTGTAAAAATCGATAATAAAGTGAAAACAGTTGACGGATTTAGACCAAAGCATGCTATTTTAATAGGTTATGATCCACATCCACCTATAAAGGCAGAGTTAACTGTTTCAGGTGGATTTTTTGCAAAGGATGCAAAACCTAAAGATATCAAAAAGAAAAAAAGTAAATGAAATCTCCAAGAATTAGTATTATTGTGGCGACTGATGAAGAAAACGGTATTGGCAAAGACAATAAAATTCCTTGGCATATTAAAAAAGATTTGGTAAGGCTTTCTTTAATGACACGAAGTAAAGTTGCTGTGGTTGGAGATAAGTCCTATAACTCCATGGCAAGTTATTATGATATAAGTGGTCGTCCAATGCCGGCAAAGGAATACATAGTAGTTTCTTTTGATAAAAACTTCAAAAGCAAAAGAAACAATACATTTGTTGCTAATTCTATACAAGGAGCATTAGATAGAATCAAAAAAAGTAAGGAAGATGAAGTTTTTGTAATAGGTGGAGCTAGCATCTACAAACAAATGATTGAGTTTACTGACCGTCTTTACTTAACAATAGTTAAAGGAAAATTTAACTGTGATACTTTTTTCCCAGATTATTCAGATTTTAAAAAAGTAATTTCATCGGAAGTGGATTCTGATGAGAATTATGTTTTTACTACTAAAATTTTTGAAAAGATTTAAAATAATTTTTCTTCTTGCAAGAAAGCTTTAATTAGGATAAATTCAGCGGTTAAGAATGAGACAAGAGATACAAAATAAAGGAGTACATACCGGAGAAATAATTTTAGAAGAGATCCAGGTAGGAGATTCAGTTGTCTTTCCAACTATTGGTGAAAGCGAAAAAGATAAAAAAATATTTACAGTAGGGTGGGAGCCCATAACAAGTTTAAATCGCGAAGCGGCAGAAGTCCAAATTATGAGAGAACATCCGAGGTCTATTTTCAATGACAAGGGTGGGAGTTCGAGTGGTTTATTTCCAGAAAAACTGGGCCAATGGGAAATAGGATTTGGAGTTGTTTTAGAAACTCCTTTGGCTATGCCTCATGAGGAGTATGTAGTGGTTTTATGTCGATCCAGTAAGCAAAAATATACTTTGTTAAGATCAAGGGAAACAAGACCATCAAATAGATTTAGCTAATGGTATATAATCTTCTAATGACGATTGTTCAAAAAATAATAAAACAAGAGGAACAAAGGCAAAAAGATACCCTGATGATGATTCCTTCTGAAAATTATGCCTCAAAGACGGTTCGTGAAGCAGTAGGCTCCATCTTAATGAATAAATATTCTGAAGGCTATCCTTATAAGAGATATTATCAAGGAAATAAACTTGTTGATGAAATTGAGAGTCTAACAATCGAGAAGGCCAAGAAACTTTTTAAAGTAGAACATGTTAATGTCCAACCTTATTCAGGTAGTCCCGCCAATTCAGCTGTACTTTTTGCGCTTTTAAATCAAGGCGACAAAATAATGGGGTTAAAACTTTCTTCCGGTGGACACTTAACTCATGGACACCCCGATATTACTTTTTCTGGAAAATTTTTTAAATCAGTCCAGTTTGGAACAAAGGATGATGGAATTATTGATTATGGCGAGGTTGAAAAACTGGCTAAAAGTGAAAAACCAAAGCTTTTGTTTATAGGTACAACTGCATACCCATTAATTTTGAATTGGAAAAAATTTGGTGAAATTGCTGATTCAATTGGTGCATACTTAGTAGCAGATGTTTCTCATGTCTCAGGTCTAATACTGTCAGGAGTTTACCCTTCACCTGTCCCTTTTGCACATGTTGTTACAACCACAACACATAAAACCTTAAGAGGACCAAGGGGGGCAATGATCATGGTAACCCAAAAAGGACTTACGAAAGATGCTGATATGGGAAATAAAATTGATAGAGCAGTTTTCCCGGGTCTTCAAGGAGGACCACACAATAATACAACAGCTGGAATTTTACAGGCTCTAACCGAGGCAGAAGATAAATCATTCAAAAAATATAGTGAACAAATTGTCAAAAATGCCATATTTTTGGCTGAAGAACTTAAAAAAGGAGGTCTAACAATTGTTACGGGAAAAACTGAATGCCATTTAATAGTTGTAGATTTAAGACCCTTAAACTTATCAGGTAATGTTGTTGCTGAGGCATTGGAGCATGCAGGTATTGTAGTTAATAGAAATTCAGTACCTAACGATTCCGCTCCGCCATTTATTCCATCCGGAATTCGTCTGGGGACTCCTGGAGTTACAACAAGGGGAATGAAAGAAAAAGAAATGACGACAATCTCCAAGTTTATTCTGGATGTAGTTGATCATGTCAAAGACGAAAAACTTCCAGAAGATAAAGACAAAAGAGTAATATTTATGAAAGATTTTAGAAATAGATTGCCCAAAGATAAATTTTTAAGAAATGTTGCTTTTCAAGTTAAGACATTAAACAAAAAATTCCCCATCCATTAATCTCTGATATAATAGCCTCATGGCAATTATATTTGATGGTAAGCTTTTTGCTTTTCAAAAAAGTGAAGAATTAAAAAAAGACGTTCTTGACTTAAATACTAAAGGATTGTTTCCACACCTAGCATCAATTGTGATAGGTGATAATCCTGCTAGTAAACTCTATGTTAGTTTGAAGAAAAAAGCAGGAGAAAAAATTGGAATTCAAGTTGATGTTTATTATTTGCCAGAAACAACCAAAAAAGAAGATTTACTAACTCTAATAAATACTTTAAATATGGATAATGAAGTCTCAGGAATAATGATACAACTTCCAATTCCAGGAGAACTTTCAAGTTTTAAAGATGAAATAATTGGTACTATTTATAAAGAAAAAGACGTTGATGGTTTAAGAGATGATAGTCCTTTTATTCATCCCACATCAAAGGCTGCAATTGAAATATTAAATTATGCAAAAACACTCTCAGACATTAACCAACTAATAATTTCCAAAATTTGTGTGGTTGGATCTACTGGAATGGTAGGAAAACCTCTGGTAAAAGAGTTAAAGGAAGAAGGATATGAGGTAATTGAATGCGATTCACTAACTAAAGATATTAAAAATCTAACATTAAAGGCAGATGTTATTATAAGTGCAACTGGAGTATTTAATATTGTTAAAGCGGATATGGTGAAGGAAGGAGCAATAATAATTGATATTGGTTCACCGAAGGGGGATTTTGAAGAAAGTGTTTCTCAAAAAGCAGGTTTTTTTACACCCGTTCCAGGAGGAGTTGGCCCGGTTACAATCTCTTATTTACTTGATAATTTGATTAAATCAAAAAAAGGTATATATAATACGCATTGATGGGAATAATTAATTCTCAAACATTAAAAGAATTCCAAAAAGAACTTGGTAGTAAAAGACCAACCCCAGCCGGTGGTGTAGTATCTGCTCTTTCAGGGGCATTTGCAGCTTCGTTAATTGAAATGGTATGTAATCTCACTCTGGAGAAAGAAAATTATAGAAAAGTTAAAAAAGATGTAATCAAAATTCATAAAGATGCAATCGAATTAAAAAAGAGACTTACTAATTTAGCAGAAGAAGACAAAAAAGCCTACGACAAAGTTATTTTGGCTTATAGGAAAAAAGATAAAGAACAAATTAAAAAAGCACTAAAATATGCAATTGAAGTTCCGTTTGAAGTTAGAAAAATTTCTCAAGATTTGGAAAAACTAGGTTTTAGAATTAGTAAAATTGGAAATAAAAAAGCCCTTTCTGATGCTAAAACTGCAATTTATTTAGCTCATGCTTCCGGAAAATCTGCTTTAGAAAACATAAAGATAAACAAGGAGAGTTTAAATAAATTGAAATAAATTAGTTCTTTTAATAGACCTTAAGATACAGCAAATCGTATTATTCTACTTGTTTTAAGTCAATTTTTTTAATATAATCTCGTTTACGCACATAGATTAATGTCCTCTGGCACTTACGCTAATCTATGGAGGGATAAGAGGACAAAAAAATTACTAGACATGGCAGTAAAAATATCATTAGAAGATTTACTTGAAAGCGGTGCACATTTTGGGCATCAAGTTAGGCGTTGGAATCCAAAAGTAAAAGAATTTGTATATGGTGAACAAGACGGAGTTCATATTTTTGATCTTGTTAAAACAAAGGAAAGTCTAGAAGCTGCACTCTCTGAAATTACAAAAACTGTAAAGGAAGGTAAATCTATTCTTCTTCTTGCTACCAAAAAACAAGCTAAAGACAAAGCCTTGGAAATTGGTAAAGAAACAGGTATTTCAATTGTTACTGAAAGATGGCTTGGAGGTACAATTACTAATTTCTCTCAAATTAAAAAATCCCTAGATAAACTTGCTGATATGAAAGAAAAACTATCTAATGGCTATTATGCCAAATACACTAAAAAGGAAAGAGTATTAATAGAGAGAGAAAAAGATAGGTTGGAGAGATTTTTTGGAGGAATTACAAATCTTAAATCAACCCCAGATCTTTTAATAGTTGTTGATATTAGAAAAGAAGATACGGCAATTAGAGAGGCAAAGAGAAAAGGCGTAGAAATTATTGGAATTGTTGATACTAATTCTGATCCAAATCAAGTTACCTTTCCAATTCCAATGAATGATGATGCTACCAAAGCTTTGCACTTGGTTTTGGAATATATTAAAGAAGCTATTCTTGAAGGTAAAAATGTAAAAAAGGAAGTAAAGGAAAAGGTTGTAAAAGAGAAAATAAAACAAGTCAAAAAAGCAAAAAAATCAAAATGAGTAAAATTGATGCCAAGTTAATTAAAAAATTAAGAGAAGAAACTGGGGCAGGAGTCATGCGTGTCAAAAATGTTTTAGAAGAAGTTAAGGGAGATCAAAAAAAAGCCTTAGAAATATTAAAAAAAGAAGGTTTTGAAAAGGTCGCCAAAAGAGAATATAGAGAAACAAAACAGGGAAAAGTCTTTGCATATGCACACCACACAGGTAAAGTAGGAGTATTAGTTGAGCTGTTTTCAGAGACAGATTTCGTTGCCAGGAATGAACTTTTTGAAGCTTTGGGAAAAGATATTGAACTTCAAGTTGCATCAATGGGAGAAAAGGATATTGAAAAACAAGAGTATATTAAAGACCCAAGCAAAAAAATTACTGATTTAATTAAAGAAATCATTGCAAAAACAGGAGAAAATATTAAACTTGGCAGAGTAGTACGTGTAGAATTAGGAAAATGAAAGAAAAACCTGTTGTAATTGAATTTCAATCTAAGGTATCAGCGGATGCAAGACAAGAGTATGTTGGGGAATGCAATTTTCCTAATGAATACTTAGTTATATCGGGCAAATCAACTCAAGGGAAAGGCAAATGCCCAGTAACAGGTGAGGAGATTGAGGTTGATTGTGGAAATTGCTGGAATAAAAAATGTGGATATCATAGTTAAGATATATAATTAATTTGATGGACCAAACTTTATTAAATCAAAAATTTCAAAAAGTAGTTGATTTAGTGTCTTCAGATATTTCAGGTATAAGAACAGGGAGGGCCACTTCAGCTATGGTTGAAAATATAATTTGTCCTGCTTATGGTGGAACCCAATTTTTAAAGGTTGTAGAACTTGCCTCAATTACTGTAGCTGATCCAACAATGATTGTCATTTCGCCATGGGACAAATCAATAATTGGAGATATAAGGAAAGGAATATTGGAAGCAAACCTTGGCATGAACCCTTCAATTGACGGAGAAGTTATTAGAATTTCTATCCCTCTAATGACAACAGAAGACAGAGAAAAATATGTCAAACTACTTTCTCAAAAGTTGGAAAATGGAAAAATTATGATTAGACAAGTTAGAGCCGATGAAATGCATGAGATAAAGAAAAAATTTGAAAGTAAAGAAATTACAGAAGATGAAAAATTTAGTGATGAAAAAATCTTGCAAGACTTAACTGATAAATTTATTGCTGATATTGAATCAAAAGGTGAATTTAAAAAACAAGAACTTCTTCAGATTTGATACTATAGGTGTTTAATGATATAATTTTCTTACTATGTCTGAAAAGATAGTTAGTACCGGAATTGTTATCCCTGAAAATTGTAGGAAAAATGTGGGTTTTTCTGTCGATTACAATGAGAATGGTAATATAATTACACTTGAAGGGGAAGGTGGCCAATTAACGGAAGATAATCCTCAGTGTAATCTTAATGGAATAAAAGGATTAACGATGTTACAGGCTAAAGGTAAGAAATTAACATGTCGTGAGCTTGCTGAATGTCCTTTCTGTCGCATTTGAATTAGTTCTTCACCCCAAGTCTAATTTGCTATATACTCTTAAGTTATGTTAGGGTCAATTTTGATTTTTCTTCTAGTTCTTTCAATCCTTGTTATTGTTCATGAATTGGGGCATTTTGTTGTTGCCAAGAGAAATGGAATATTAGTTGAAGAGTTTGGCTTTGGCCTTCCTCCTAGAATTTGGGGAAAGAAAATTGGTGAAACACTTTATTCTTTAAATCTTTTACCTTTTGGAGGATTTGTGAAGCTTCACGGGGAATTAACTGAGGATAATATTGTTGAAAAAGATAGAGCATTCTTAAACAAAAGTAAAAAAGTAAAAATTGCAGTAATTGTTGCGGGGGTTATTATGAATTTTTTGCTTGCAATTGTTGCCTTTGCTGTTGTTTATTCGTTTTCTGGAATTCCGAAAGATACCAATACTGTTAAGGTATTGGATGTTGCTACAAATTCACCCGCCCACATAGCCAAAATATTAGTGGGCGACGTTGTCAAAAAGGTTGATGGAGAGGAAGTTAAAAGTGTTTCTGAATTTGTAAATAAGATTGAAGCCAAAAAAGGTAAAAAAGTTATTTTAGAGCTTGGTGATAGAAAAGTAACCGTCACACCAAGAGTTGAACCTCCACAAGGTGAAGGACCACTTGGAGTTTCTATTTCTTCAACTGAGATTTATTTTCCACCAATTTGGCAAAGACCATTTTATGGTATTTATTATGGATTTAAAGATGCGGTCTTCTGGGGTAAAAACGTATTGTTTGGATTTGGGAATATCTTTAAAGATTTATTTCGTGGAATAGCTCCCAAAGATATTTCAGGACCAGTTGGCGTTTTTGCTGTTACTTCAGAAGCTGCTAAATCTGGTATTTTGCCATTAATTAATCTTTTGGGTATTATTTCAGTAAATTTAGCAATTTTAAACATTTTACCTTTTCCCGCGCTTGATGGAGGAAGACTTCTTTTTATCTTTATTGAAAAAATAATTGGCCGGAAAGTAGTTCCAAAAGTAGAAGCAGTGATTCATGCTGTCGGGATGATAATACTTTTAGTTTTAATTTTAGCTATAACAGTGCATGACATTCAAAAATTAATTTCAGCAGGTTCTATTTCAGGCTTTCTTGATTCTATGATGAAGTGATACAATAACCTCATGAGATTATCAGAAAGTTTTATTAAGACATTAAAAGAAGCTCCAAAAGACGCTGAAACCATAAACCACAAACTTCTGGTTAGGGCTGGATATGTCAGACAATTAATGGCAGGTGTTTATACATATCTTCCGTTTGGTTTAAAAGTTCTAAATAAAATCAGTCAAATAGTTCGAGAAGAAATGAATGCGATTAATGGGAAGGAAGTTTTAATGCCTTTAATGCATCCTTCAAGCATATGGAAAACAACTGGTGGTTGGGATGGTATAGATGTTTTATTTAAAATTAAAAGTAGAACTAAAAAAGACTATGCACTTGCCCAGAGTAATGAAGAAACTGTTACTCCTCTTGCGAAAGAATTTCTTCAATCATTTAAAGATTTACCGTTATCTATATATCATATTAATTGGAAATTTAGAGATGAATTAAGATCAAAATCTGGAATCTTACGCGGACGGGAGTTTTTGATGAAAGATTTATATTCATTTCATATAGATCAGGCGGATTTTGATAAATATTATAAAGTGGCTAAAAATGCTTACTTACGAATCTTTGATAGATTGGGTTTGACTGCAAAAGTAACTGAAGCGTCAGGTGGAGGTTTTAGCGAAAAAATATCCTACGAGTTTGAGGTTTTATCTGATGCAGGTGAAGCTAATATTTTGTATTGTGATAAATGTGATTACTGTATTAACATTGATGACATTGAAACTTACAAAGAAGGAGACAATTGCCCCGCCTGCGGTAAGGATAGATTGAAACATTCGTTAGCAGCTGAGGTAGGGAATGTTTTTGATTTAGGTCAAAAATATACCAAAGCTTTTGGATTAATTATAACAAATCAAAAAGGAATTAAAGTTTATCCGATTATGGGCTGTTATGGTATAGGGATTACAAGAACGATGGGTGTAATTGTTGAAAAATTTCATGATGAAAAAGGAATCATTTGGCCAAAATCTGTTTCACCTTTTGACGTTCACTTAATTGGTTTGAACAAAAAAGGAGAAGATGTTTATAAAAAACTTAAAGATAAAAATATTGATTGTTTATTTGATGACAGGGATATTCCCGCTGGAGAAAAATTTGCAGACGCTGATTTAATTGGTATTCCAGTAAGACTCGTTGTTTCAGATAAGACTGGAGATAAGATTGAATACAAAGAGAGATCTTCAAATGAAGTAAACCTCTTAGCTTTTGATGAAGTAATTAATAAATTACAGCAACAATCTCAGTATCAGTCGTCATAAGATAAGACTCCCTAAAAATCTTTCTCTTGCTTCTGGTGTTGATAACTTAGTAAGAATTTCAGCAATCTCTAATTCAGTTATTCTTGTTCCACTATCAGCTTGTACACTCTCACCTTTTAAAAGTCTTTGTTGGGCATCGTGTCTTGTTCGATGAAATTGTGGGAGATCTCTACCCTCCGTTCTGTTTTTACTGGGAATACCAGGCCATTTTTTTATTTCATCTGATGCAACTTCAGGCATGGCTCGATATTTTATACCTCTTGCTCATTTTTTGCAAAAAAACTATACTGTTTCGTATGAATGACTGTATTTTTTGTAAAATTGTAAAAAAAGATTTACCGTCAACAATTGAGTTTGAAAATGAACGATTAATTGTTTTTAGAAATATTGAACCGCTGGCTCCAGTTCATGTTTTAGTTGTACCCAAAAAACATATAGTTAATTTATCAGAAATAGATGAATCAGATAAAGAATTAATGGGTGAAATACTTCTAACAATAAAAGATATGGCCAAAAAATTAGGAATTTTAGATGCTTTTAGAGTAGCTGTTGCCAATGGCAAAATGGCTGACCAATCAGTATTCCATTTACATTTTCATTTAACTGGAGGTTGGAAAGAAAAACACAATAGAGGAGAGGATCGCGCATAAAAATAATGATTTCAAATAATATTACAAAAATGATAGGTGAGGCGATGAAGGCTCATGATGAGGTGAGGCTTTCCACTCTTCGTATGCTTAGTTCTGAATTTAATTATGAAAAAATTAAATTGCAACATGAATTGACTGAAAGTGATGAACAAAATGTTATCAGAAAGGAAGCAAGAAAAAGAAAAGATGCAATCGAAGCTTATACAAAAGCTGGGGCTACAGATAGAGTAAATTTGGAGACTAAAGAATTGAAAATTTTACAAGAATTCTTACCCCCAGAATTGTCAGATGATGAAGTAATAGAAATAATTGACGATTCGATTAAAGAAATAGACGCAAAAGGTATACAGGATATGGGAAAGGTAATAAGCTTAGTCAAATCAAAAGCTTCGGGAGTGGATGGGAGTAAGGTGGCTCAAATCGTTAGAGAAAAACTTACATGATGAAGGTAAATATTTATAAACAAAATAATTTCCCAATTTCTTCAGTTAAAGTGAAAAAGTTTTTAGTAAATTTTTTAACGGAACATGGAATTGTCTCAGATTCACTTGTCTCGATTTCGTTTGTAAATAAAATAAAAATGAAAGAATTGGGTAGAAAGCATTACAAAAAAGATAATAGGTTACATAATGTTTTTTCTTTTGTTGAATCTGAAGTTAAAGGATTTAAAAATGTTAACCCAAACACAATCAATTTGGGTGAAATTGTTGTTTGTTTCCCTGTGGTGGTTGAAGAAGCAAGTAAAGAAGGAAAACTTATTGAAGAAAAGGTTTTAGAGCTCATAGAACACTCAGCCCTACATTTATTGGGTGTTCATCACGAAGAATAACATTTAAAAAAATGACATATTATCTAAAATACAGACCGCAAATTATTGACGAATTGGATATTATTTCTGTTCGCGATGCCCTAAATAATATTGTCAAATCTGGTGAAATACCCCACGCCTTTTTATTTTCTGGACCCAAGGGAACAGGAAAAACCTCAGCCGCCAGAATTCTTGCCAAAATTATTAACTGTGAATCTTCATTAAAAACAAAGCCATGTAATAAATGTGAGAATTGCCTGACTATAACTAAAGGCACCAATATTGATGTAATTGAAATGGATGCAGCCAGTAATCGTGGAATTGATGATATTAGGGCTCTTCGTGATGTAGTAAAACTTTCCCCAAGTAAAGCAAAAGCAAAAATATATATTATTGACGAAGCTCACATGTTAACAACTGAGGCTTCTAATGCACTCTTAAAAACTCTTGAAGAACCGCCAAGCCATGTTTATTTTATTTTAGCAACAACTAATCCTGAAAAATTGATAGAGACCATTAGAAGTAGGACAACAGTAATTAATTTTACCAAAGCAACTTACGAAGAAACTAAAAGATCGCTTGAAAGAATAATTAAAAGTGAAAAGATCAAGATTGAGGAAGAAGAATTAATAAAGATCATAAAACTTTCAAAAGGTTCATTTAGAGACGCTGTTAAGCTTTTAGAACAACGTAGTAAAGACGACAAGTTTTTAAAAAATCAACAAACCTTCGACGCTGATCATTTTGTAGAAATATTAAAAACTAAAAATACCGATAAGTTAATTGAAGAAATTGAAAAAGCTTCTAAAAATGGATCGGGCGCAGCAACCATAACAGAATCAATATTGGAGGAATTGCAAAAAAAACTTTTGCAAACTCATATTTCTAAGGAAGAAACAGATTTAAATAAAGATGAACTGATTTGTTTGATTGAATTAATACTTAAAACTCAAGAATTTAATAATATTACTCCAATTGAAGATTTGCCACTTCAAATAGCAATAATTAAATGGTGTAATTTTAAGTAGATGGATGAAAAATCGTGGAGTAAAATTCTTGCTGAAATAAAACCAATTAGCGTATCAATAGCTGCACTATTGGGATCATCAAAGCTTTTGAAATTTGAGGGTGACAAATTAAACTTAGGTGTTTATTATAAATTTCATAAAGATAAGCTTGAAGAAAACAAGAATAAACAAATTTTGGAAGAGGCTTTTAAAAAAGTTTTTGACAGGCAAATAAAATTTGAATGTACACTAACAGAGGCTCCACCTCAGGTAGAGTTGACGGACACTGAAAATAAAAATATAATGTCGGTAGCTGAGGAGATATTTAGTTAGGTTAAAAAAAATATATGTTTGATAAATTTAAACAATTAGGAGAGTTGAATAAGATGAGGCAACAAGCCAACGCTCTTCAAAAAGAGCTAGAAAAAATAATTGAGACTATTGAGAAAAAAGGATGGACTGTTTCAGTAACTGGAGACCAAAAAGTTAGATACATCAAAAAAGGAGAAGAGGATTTCCAAGAACTTGTTGATTTGATTAATGAAGCTATGAAAAACGTTCAAAAAGAATCTGCTAAGAAAATGATGGAAATGGGTGGGGGATTATCAGGGCTCCTTGGTGGACTTGGAAAGTAAGTCTTTATGAAAATTCCTAGGGCGATTTCTTCTTTAATAGAATCTTTTGAAAAATTACCTGGAATTGGACCAAAATCAGCTCAAAGACTAACTTATTATCTTCTTCGTGTTCCACAAAGAGAACTTGACGATTTTAGTGAAAATCTCACAAATCTTAAAAAAGATACAGTTCTTTGTTCTGTTTGTAAAAATGTGGGAGAGGCAGACCCTTGTAATATTTGTTCTGACAATTTAAGAGACAGAAAGGTTATCTTAGTTGTTGAGAACCCGCTTGATTTAATGGCATTTGAAAGAAGTGGTAAATTTAGAGGTTTATATCATGTGTTGCATGGTGCTATTAATCCTTTGGATAACATAGGTCCTGATGAAATATATATTTCTGATTTATTAACACGATTAACAAATAAAAAATCTGTTATTGGAGAAATAATAATTGCAACCAATCCAACAATGGAAGGAGAAGCAACTGCAATGTACTTAACCAAAGAAATTAAAAAAAATCTAAAAGAGGACATCAAAATAACACGACTTGGTATGGGGATACCAACAGGAGCTGATTTGGAATATGCTGATGATGTAACTTTAACCCAAGCCTTGGAAGGTAGAAGAGAATTATAATAGAAAGTATCAGAATTACCCCTGCTTTATAATCT
>DATDSD010000009.1:0-30438 GCA_035291405.1 Patescibacteria group bacterium
TTTCCAGATAGACCTTTTGCTTCACTCACCCCAACTACTGACGGTCATTATATAAATTTGAAGATTGAAAAGATAAAAGTACCTAAAGCTGTTTCAATGGATTATGAACTTCTTTATTCACTTCCAGATGGCAGGGCACAAGGTGTGCCAGGTACTGCTGATTTGAAAGATCAAGTGACATTTGAAAGAAAGTTATTATTAGGTTCCGAGTCCTCAGGTAAATTTAGATATGATGAAGGAGTTGAAGAGGGAAGCTTAACAATTAGGTTTAGAGATACTAAGGGTAAACTTCTGGCGAAGTTCTCTACAAAATTCCACCTACAATCAGATGTTGCTGAATTGTCATCAATTGATGAGAGTTTTGTTTACAAGTTTGATAAAAAACCAAAAGGAATTTACTTTATTACAATGGAAACTTTTGGTATGCCATCTGATTCTAACGTAACTTCGGTTACATCTGGTCCATATGGAGTTTTTTCTTCCACAGATCTACCCAAAGGTACAGCTGAGGGCTGGCAAATAGCTGTTTCCAACATCTTCTACAAATAACACCTAAATTTAACAGCCTCTTTACCTGATTTTATTTGATGCATTTTGTTCGGTGAAAACACCCCTTGACAAGTCGTGAAAGAAATATCAAAATGGTTAGTAATGGATTAAAATGGATTGAATTTTAATTCAGACCTGCCAAAATGATAATTAATGTTAATAGGAACATACAATGTCAAAGTAGCTTCTGGAAGGCGTGTTTTCATTCCCGCACAACTACGCAAGGATCTCGGAGAGAATCTAATTTTAGCCAAATGGTACGAGGGTTGTCTTGTTTTAATTGCCAGTGAATCCTGGCAGGCACTTTACAAAAGATTAACGGGAAAAGAGGAATTGATTGTTGAACCAATCAGGGATACTGAAAGATTTATATTAGGTTCTGCCTATGAGATTGAAATTGATGATCAAGGAAGAATCATAATACCTGAAAACCTAAATAGTTATGCGAATTTCGGCGAAACAATTAGCTTTATAGGTTTAATTGATAGGGTTGAAATTTGGGATAGCAAAATCTGGGAAGATAAGCAAAAAACTCTTTCTAAAGATGCGGCCAAATTAATTGAAAAATTAGCTAATGCAAAATAAATTTCACGAATCGGTGATGGTTAACGAGGTGGTCAAAGAAATGCCAGAAGGCAAGATTATTGATTGTACCTTGGGAACTGGAGGTCATAGCGAGGCCTTAGCAGATAAGGGATGTGAGGTTTTAGGAATTGAAGCAGATCCTAAGATATTGGCGATAGCAGAAGAGAGATTGGGTAAGAAAATAAAGATGGTGTTGGGTAATTTTTCTGACCTAGATGAAATAGCGAGGAAAAATGATTTTAACAAAGTTGATGGAATATTTTTGGATTTAGGAGTAAGTAATTTGCACCTTAAAGACGATAACAGGGGTTTTTCATTCACCCAAAGTGAACAGGAGCTAGATATGAGACTTAATCCTGATATTCAGGGCGTTAAGGCTATAGATTTATTAAATGCTTTAAATGTGGGTCAATTAGCTTGTCTTTTTGAAAAAGTAATGAATAGAGATTTGTCAAAGAAATGGGCAAAAGAGATAATTTTTAATCGCCCGTTTAAAACAGTGGCAGATCTTAAAAGAGTGGCCTTTAATATGCCACACAAAAAGAGTTTGGATTCAGCAACTCTACCTATGTTGGCTCTAAGAATAGCAGTCAACTCTGAATACGAGAATTTAGAAGAGGTATTACCAAAGGCTTTTAAAATATTAAAAACAGGAGGAAAGCTTTTAATAATAACTTTTCATTCGGGAGAAGAAAGGATTTTGGATAATAATATTAGACAAAAGGGGTATAAAGTTTTACCAACGGAGGCTGAGATAAGAAATAATCCAAGATCAAGGAGTGCAAAATTACATATATATGAAAAAAATAATTATGAGAAATATAATTTGGACAATTAACACATTACTTTTGATTGTTGTTGTTTTCTTGGGTATAGAACAAGGTGGAATAGGTGCTCAAGTCAGGAAAATAGATGAAAATCTTGAAAATCAGGATGATGTCAAACGGGAAATTTCTGAAAAGATATATGAAAATCAGGAGTTGGGTAATAATCAAAAAATTCAAGAATTAGGATTTGTAAAACCTGAAAATATTCTTTACTTTGATACTGAAGAAGCAGTTGCAAAACTTCCTGTACAATAAAAATGTACCAAATATGCGTTTAAAAGTAATAAGTTTTATTTTTCTTCTTGGATTTATTGCTATTGCCTCTAGACTTTTTTTTTGGCAGGTTGTTAAAGGAAAAGATTTAAGTAGACAAGCAAATTTTCAATATAGTGGATCTGAGAAGATGACAGCCCCGAGAGGAAGTATTCTTGCCTCTGATGGAACATGGTTGGCCGTTGCAAGAACAAATTGGCTTCTTTATGCAGACAATCCAAATCTTGAAAATCCAAATCTTGTTGCTAATTCTCTAGCACCTATTATTGATGAGGAAAGTATGGATATCTACAAAAAAATTGATAAAAATGATGCTGTTTGGTTGCCAATTAAACACAAACTTACAAATGAGCAGAAAGAAAAGATAGAAAAATTAGGATTAAAAGGTATCGGATTTGAACCTGAGGAATCAAGGTTTTACCCCGAGGGTTCATCATCTGCCAATCTATTAGGATTTGTTGGAAAAAATGAAAATGGTGAGAATGTAGGTTATTTTGGGTTAGAAGGATATTATGATCTTTCCTTGAAAGGAAAAACGGGATTTAAATTTCAAGAAAAAGATTTAAGTGGTGCACCTTTAATATCCTCAGGGATTAAGGAAATATCAAATGTCTCAGGAGCTAATCTCATAACTTATATTGAAAAAACAATTCAGGCAAAGGTAGAAGAAAAATTAAAGCAAGGAATTGAAAAGTATGGGGCAAAAGAAGGTTCTGTTGTTATTATGGACCCAAAAACTGGAGGAATCTTGGCAATGGCTTCATATCCATCATATGACCCGTCTAAATATGGAGAGTATGAAGAATCTTTATACAAAAATCCTGTAATCTCTGACACTTTTGAGCCTGGATCGATTTTTAAAATTATTGTCATGGCTGCTGCTTTGGATGCTAAGGTCATTGAACCTGACACAAAATGTGATATTTGTGATGGACCACTAAAGGTAGATAAATATTTTATTGAAACGTGGAATAAAAAATATTATCCCGAAAGTACAATGACTGATGTAATTGTACATTCTGACAATGTTGGAATGAGTTTTGTTGCCCAAAAGTTAGATTATGATCTAGTACATGATTATTTAACAAAATTTGGCATAGGCACATTAACAGGAATAGATCTTCAAGGTGAATCTACCTCCTCGCTTCGTAAAAAGGGAACATGGAACATAGTTGATCTTGTAACCTCATCTTTCGGCCAAGGTATCGCCACTACTCCAATACAAATACTAAGAGCTTCCTCAGCAATTGCTAATAAAGGTATCATGGTGGCACCAAAAATAGTTAAGGCTATTGAATTAGATGGTTGGCAACAGGATATAAAAAATGAGGAAGAGGGAGTAAGAGTTATTTCAAAAAAAGCCTCTGAAGAAATGACATTTATTATGGTTGAAGCTGCTAAACATGGTGAGGCCCAATGGACAAATCTTAAAGGTTTCAGCGTTGCAGGAAAAACTGGTACTGCTCAAATTCCGATTGCTGGACATTATGATGATGAGAAGACAATTGCAAGTTTTGTAGGGTTTGCACCAGCCGATAATCCAAAATTTATCATGCTAGTTACTTTAAAAGAACCCCAAAGTTCCCAGTGGGCTAGTGAGACAGCTGCTCCTTTATGGTATTCTATTGCAAGAGATCTTTTTATCTTTTTTGGCATTCAACCAGAAAATTAGGTATAATACTAATACGTCATGGCTAAATTTCTAATAACAGGAGGAAAGAAACTGGAAGGAGAAATTAGCGTTGCTGGTAACAAAAATTCAGCCCTTAAGCTTATCGCTGCTGTTTTAGCTTCACCTTCTAAATCTACTCTTACTAACGTTCCCAATATCTCAGACATAAGGGTTTTAATTGAAATAATTGAGAAACTTGGTGCCAAGGTAAAATTCTTGAACAATGTATTAGAAATTGATTCAACCAGCCTAAATTCTCATGAACCAGATCCTGATTTGTGTTCAAGGATCAGAGCTTCGGTAGTACTCGCTGCACCGCTACTTATTAGGTTTGGTAAGGCCACATTAACTCCTCCTGGAGGCGATCAGATTGGGGATAGACTTCTAGACACTCATTTTAGCTTAATGCAAAAATTGGGATGTAGTTATAAAAGAGAAAATGGAAAATTTTATCTTTCATGGGATAAAAAAATAGCAGGAAAGATCTTTTTAGAGGAAGCGTCAGTTACCGCTACTGAAATGGGTCTTATTATGGCTTCCTCAATGGAGGATGAAGTTATCATTGAAGATGCGGCAGCTGAACCACACGTTGGAGATTTGATTGATTTGCTTATCAAAATGGGAGCTAAAATTACAGGTCGTGGAACTAATACATTGATTATAAATGGTGGAAAATTGAATGGTGTTGAACATAGAGTTATGGCTGATCATGTCGAGGGTGGAACATTTGCAATAGCTAGCGCAATAACGGGTGGAAAAATAAAAATAAATGAATTTGAACCAGAAAATTATCATATGATCTTAAATTACTTAGGCAATATGGGTATCAAATATGAAATTGAGAAGAATAGTTTGATTGTATTGCCTTCAGAACTTAAAGCGGCTAGACGTAAATTTCAAACTAGACCATGGCCAGGGTTTCCTACAGATTTAATGAGTCCTTTTATAGTTCTTGCAACACAGACTGAAGGGACAGTTCTTTGTCATGACTGGATGTATGAATGGAGAATGTTTTTTGTTGATGATTTAATTGGAATGGGGGCTAATATATTTATTGCTGATCCTCACAGGGTCATTATTTCAGGTCCTACAAAGCTGGTTGCAGATAGACTATTTTGTAAAGATATAAGGGCAGGGATTTCGGTAATCTTGGCAGCTTTAGTAGCAGAAGGTGAAAGTGTGGTTGAAAACGTTGAGGTTGTTGACAGGGGTTATCAAGATATTGAAAATCGTTTAAAGGATCTAGGTGCTTCTATAGTGAAACAATAATATATCACCAAACATGAACAAAAATTTTAATATTTGTTCAGACTCTAGGAAAGTAAAAAAAGGTGATATTTTTGTTGCTATTAAAGGTTTAACTTCGGATGGACATGATTATATTGAAGACGCAATCAATAAAGGTGCCGCATTAGTTTATGGGGAGAGAGATATTAAAAACTCTAAATATATAAAAGTTAGTAATTCCAGACAAAAACTTGGTGAATTAGTCTCCGAACACTTTAGTGATCCTAGCTCAAAAATAAAAGTGATTGGAGTCACGGGAACCAAGGGAAAGACAACAACCTGTCACTTAATTCATCACATCTTATTTTCGTTAGGTAAAAAAGTTGGACTAGTTTCAAGTATTACAACTCAAGGTTTTCATACAACAACTCCAGATGTCATTACCCTAAATCAGGAATTATCTGAAATGGTTAATAAAGGATATGAATATGCAATTTTGGAAGTAAGTTCGCATGGTATTGATCAGGGTAGGATTGCGGGGATTAAATTTGAAATAGGGGTACTTACTAATATAGCTCCAGAACATTTGGATTATCATAAAACCTTTAAAGAATATAAGGATATCAAAATGTCATTTGTAAATTCAGCCAAAATAAAAATTATTAGTCCTAAAATAACAAATATAAAATTATTAAAGGGAGAATTTAATAATATTAATGCAGAAACAGCAATAAATGTATGTGAAAAATTAAATATTAAAAAAGAAGATGCAATGAGAGTTTTAAAAACCTTTAAACTTCCCAATGGAAGACTAGAAGAAATTCCAAATACTCTAGGAATTAAAATTTTTGTAGATTTTGCTCACACACCTGATTCCTTAGAAGCGGTATTAAAATATTTAAAAACAATTACAAAACGAAAACTTATTTCAGTTTTTGGTTGTGCAGGTGAAAGAGATAGAAGAAAAAGATCAAAGATGGGGAAAATTTCAACTTCATTCGCTGATTTTTCGATATTTACTGCTGAAGATCCAAGAAGTGAAAGTATTTTTGATATTTTAAAGCAGATGAAATCAAAAGCTGTTAAAGATAAATTTTTGATGATCCCCGAAAGAGGAGAAGCAATTATTCATGCATTATCTATTGCAAAAAAAGGAGATATTGTTGGATTTTTCGGCAAAGGTCATGAAAAAACAATGTGTTATGGTACTTATGAACATCCATGGAATGATCAAGAATTTATCTGTAATTTACTTTCAGGTTATAAAGATTTGTCTGGGATTATTCTAGCAGCGGGAAGAGGTACGAGAATGAAATCAAATCTTCCTAAAGTAATCCACACAATTTATGGTCGTCCCATGATTTCATATTCTTTGGAAAATTTAAGAAATGCTGGTGTTGTCAACCTAATTCCAGTTGTGGGCTTCAAAAGACATCTAGTACTTCGAGAAATTTCAAGAAATATAAATTATGTAGTTCAGAAAAAAACAACAGGTACTGGTGATGCAGTTAAAATTGCACTAACTAAGGTTGATATTAACATGACAAATGTATTAGTTATAAACGGTGATGATAGTGCATTTTATAAGTCCGAAACCATTAAAAATGTTATTAAGACACATATTAATAATAAATCTGTTATTACTTTTGTAAGTTTAGTAAAAGAAAATCCCTTTGGTTTGGGCAGAGTTATTAGAAATGAAAATGGATGTCTAAAAGCAATTATTGAAGAAAAAGATGCCAGTAAGGCACAACAAAAAATAAAAGAGGTTAATGACGGATTATATATTTTTAATCAAAAATGGTTAAGAAAAAATATTCGTAAACTAACTAGAAGCTCTGTTTCGGGAGAATATTATTTAACTGACTTACTTAAAATGGCAATTGATCAAGATGAAGAAATATCAATTTACAAATTACCTGATTCGGGGGAATGGCAAGGAATAAATACACCAGAGCAACTTAAAGAAGCGGAAGAAAAGATGAAATTAAGATTAAATGAAACACTATGAACAAAAATGAAGCATTATAAAGAAAAGTGAAACACTATAAACAAAAAATTGTTACGTTAGGTGGAGGGACTGGACAATTTCATCTTTTAAGTGGGCTTCGTGAGTTAAATCACAATTCATTAATAACTGCCGTTGCTGGATCATGGGATAGTGGCGGGAGCTCAGGAAGACTTAGAACAGAGCTTGGTGTTTTACCTCCGGGAGATATTAGACGATGCATTTTAGCCCTAATGCCTAATGAAAGGCAAAGAATGGTTGCCCAGACCCTTTTTGATGACAGACTTGAAGACATGACGGGTCCTTTGAAAGGTCATTCGTTTGGGAATTTATTAACTGCACGTTTGGAGAACATTTACAAAGGTCAAGATAGAGGAATTGATGCTGAGCGTGAACTTTTTGGAGTGGAAGCAAAAGTAATGCCTGTTAGTATTACAAATCTTCAATTAATCGCAGAAACATCAAAAGGAGAAAAAATTATTGGTGAGACAAATATTGATCTTAGGATCAAAGATAAAAACTATGACAAGAAAGACAAAATTGTTCGAATCTATTTCGATACAAGGGCGGATGCAAATTTGGAAGTGATATCAGAGATCGAAAAAGCAGACAAAATTGTTTTCTCTTCAGGTGATCTCTATACCAGTGTACTTCCACACCTTTTGGTTAACGGAATAAAAGAAGCAATAGGTAGATCCAAAGCCAAACTTATATATGTTTTAAATCTGGCAACCAAACCAGGTGAAACAGATCATTATAAAGCTTCAGATTTTCTAAAAGCCTTTACTTTTTATCTGGATTTACCAGAAAGACTTAATTATTTGCTTGTTAATGATAATCATTTAGATTCAGAAATTCTTGAAATCTATAAAGGTGAGGGTCAAAATCTGGTCAATATTGACGAAAAAACAATAGAACGATTAGAGCCAAAGCTAAAAATTGTAAAAAAACCAATTGCAATTTATCTTAAAAAGGAACACCTTCTTCGTCACGATTCAATTAAACTTGCTGAAGCGATATTAGGAATTTGAGTATCTTTCTTTAATTTTTGGGATAAGGTAATTACTAAATGTTGATTTAAAATTGTATTTTATTTTATATCCCCAATCATGGATGGCATCATCACTACCAACTTTTTTTGGCCAGCTATCTACAATTTTTTGTCTTTCCTTATTAATTTTGTAGTGAAGTATAGCCTTGGGAAAGTTTTTCTTTACTTCTTTCTCAATCTCTTTTGCCGTTACACTAAACCCTGATACTTCATATACATTTTTTGTTAATTTATTTTTTTTAGCCTGTGCTAATTTAAAAAGTATTTCCACTGCATCACTCATTGCCATAAATGGAATTTTTGAATCTGGTCTTACGAAACAATCATATTCCTTACCCTGTGCAGCACTATGTAACATTTCTGGTCCATAGTCACTTGTTCCTCCTGAGGGAAGGGTATCGGGTGACAGAAGACCTGGAAATCTAATACATCTAAAATCAATTAAATGTTTTCTATCTAAATTAGTATCAAGTAATTTATAGTATTTTGAATAGTAAATACCAAAATTTTCGCAGGCAAGTTTGGCTATACCATAAATGGTAATTGGATTACCGTGTGAAGCAATAGAGCTTGGGAAAATAAACTTTGTGGATTTCTTATTTTTAATTGAAGCAAGTGTTGAAATTTCAAGAAGATTGAGAGTGCCTTTTACGTTAACATCAGTTGCTAACTCTGGATTTTTTTCACCTCCCGTTGAAAGGATTGAAGCTAAATGAAAAATTTCATCAAAATATTTTTCCTTCTTAAATATACTGTTTAGTTTAATTTTGTCTGAAATATTGCAAAGGTAAAATTTATGAAGCATGCTAGCAATTTCTTTTTCAGGTTTTTTAATGTCTAGTGCAACTAACTTATATTTTTTGAGCTTAAATAATTTTTTTACTAGACCAAAACCTACTTCTCCTGAAATTCCAGTTATGAGAATTTTTTCCATACTTTATTAAATATCACTAAAGCTTTATCCAAATCATTTTTACTGTGTCCGGCTGAATTCATGATTCTAATTCTTGCTTTTCCCTGGGGGACAGTAGGATAAGTTATAGCTTTCGCAAATAAACCTTCTTTAAAAATTTCCTTACTCATGTCCTGAGCTTTTTTAGAATCACCCAACATTATTGGGATAATTGGTGTTTGACTATTACCTACATCAAAACCGATTTTAACTAATCCTTGTTTTAGATATTTGGTATTTTGCCAAAGTTTTTTAACTAATTTGTCAGAATTAGATAATAAATCAACAGCTGCAATGCAGGCTCCAACATCTGAAATCGTCATGGCGCTACTGAATAAAAATGGTCTTGCTCTTTGGCTGAGCCATTCTATAAGATCTTTGTCACCTGCAACAAGTCCGCCGACAACCCCAAATGCTTTGCTCATTGTTCCCACCTCAATATCAACTTTTCCATGTAATTTAAAATAGTCAACAATACCACGACCTTTAGAGCCTAAAACTCCTTCACCATGAGCATCATCTACCATGAGCATGGCTTTATATTTATGAGTAATTTTACAAATTTCAGGAAGTGGAGCAATGTCTCCATCCATTGAAAAAACGCCATCGGTAATAACTAATTTCTTGATATTTTTTGGAGCTTTTTGTAATTTCTTTTCAAGGTCTTTTGTATTTGTGTGTAAGTATCTAATAACTTGAGCTTTAC
This sequence comes from Patescibacteria group bacterium, assembly GCA_035291405.1. GTDB lineage: Bacteria > Patescibacteriota > Microgenomatia > UBA8517 > UBA8517 > UBA12026. The sequence goes on from DATDSD010000009.1 coordinate 9,851, forward strand.
TAAGCTTGCAGGCATCAATTATACTTGCATGATTTAATTCATCAGAAAAGATTAAATCATTCTCTCCAACAAGTGCGGGAACAACCGCTAAATTAGCAGTAAAACCCGATTGAAAAGTAATCACACTTTCTGACCTTTTAAACTTAGCAAGCTTAGTCTCAAGCTCTCTATGTAGAAGTGTTGTACCTGCAATGGTTCTAACAGCTGCAGTACCAACACCAAATTTTTTGATTGCATTTATTGCACCACTTGCTAGCTTTGGGTGATTAGCTAGCCCAAGATAATTATTTGAACAGAAGTTTAATAATTTTTTGCCGTTTATTTTAACTTCTGAACCAACAGAACTTTCTAAAATTAGGATATTGTTATAGAGATTTAGTTTTTTTAAATTGTCTACTTCTTTTCTAAGCCAATCCATAATTTATTGAGTATATCATAAATATTTTATTTGACATTTTTAATTTTCCCTAAAAGTCAACAAAATACCTTTTTTAAAGTATAATATGGATATTATATGAAAAGAATACATATGATGGGGATTTTAGGTAGCGGTATGTCTGGGATTGCAAAGTTGGTTAGTAAAATGGGATATGAAGTGACGGGCTGTGATCTAAAAATTGATGGGCATAATCCTGATCACTTAAAAGACATAGACTTGTTAGTAGTATCTCCAGCAATTCTTTATCAGGAAAGTGAAAATCCAGAGCTTCTATTAGGTAAGAAAAGGAATATTGTTACTACGTGGGAAGAATTTCTCGGCAATAAACTTGCAAAAGACAAAAAGGTGATAGCAATAGCTGGAACACATGGGAAATCAACCACAACGGGAATGGTGGGAAAGTTGTTGGAGGATAATAACTTTGATCCGCTTGTGGTAATTGGTGCGAACGTAAAATCATGGGGAGGAAACAGCCGGTATGGAAGAGGTGAATATTTTGTAATTGAAGCAGATGAATTCAATGATAACTTCCTACATTATCACCCCGAGATTATTATCTTAAATAATATTGAATTCGATCACCCAGATTATTTTATAAGTGAGAAACAACTTTATGATAGTTTTAAAAAATTTGTTGAGAATCTTATTGGAAAAAAGATTTTGATTGCTAATTGGGATAATGAGGGGGTTAGAAACTTACTAAATAATATTGATTTAAATAAATTGGAATTAATTAAATATTCCAGAGAGTTAAAGGCGATTAATTATAATTTGAAAGTATTGGGAGATCATAATATTACAAACGCCTTAGGCGTTGTTAAGCTAGGCGAGGTGTTGGGAATTTCTAAAGATAAAATAATTGAAAGTTTGGAAAACTTTGAAGGGATAGATAGAAGAATGGAGGAAATATCACCCAATATTTATGATGATTATGCTCATCATCCAACAGCAATCAAGGCAACACTTTTGGGTATCAGAGAGAAGTATCCAGATAGATACATTTGGGCGATTATTGAACCTCATGGATATGCGAGGACAAAAGCCTTACTCTCTTTCTACAATGGTTCTTTCGATTCAGTAGATAGAGTTTTGGTTGGACCCATCTTTAAGGCAAGGGACAAAGAAACTTTTGAAATGACTCCGAAAAAAATTAAAGAAACATCAAATCATAAAAATATTCAGACAGTTGATTCTTTAGATGAAATATTAAAAATTGTTAAGGCAGAGTCAAATCCAGAAGATATCTTTGTTATTATGGGTGCGGGGGATAGCAACTTATGGGCAAAACAAATTTCAAAGACCTTACAACTTTAAAAGTTGGAGGTAAAATTAAATACTTTAGGGAAATTTCTTCTGAGGAAGAATTAATAAAGGCAGTTGGCTTTGCCAAAACGAATAATTTACCAATATTTATTTTAGGTGGGGGATCTGATATTGCCCCATCAGATAAGGATTTCAATGGTCTTGTCATCAAATATACCGCAGATACCATTAAAATTTCGAAAAATACAATAACGGCTGATGCGGGAGTTGTGTGGGATGATTTAGTTTTATTTTCTGTAAAAAATAATCTTCAAGGTTTGGAATGCCTGTCCGGTATTCCCGGAACAGTTGGCGCAGCACCAATTCAAAATATTGGAGCATATGGCCAAGAACTTTCAGATTCGTTTGTATCCTTAAGAGCTTACGATATAGAAAATGAAATGTTTAAAATATTTGACAAAAAAGAATGCAAATTTGGTTATAGAGATAGTATTTTTAAATCAAAAAAATATTGGCAGAAATTTGTAATAACGAAAATTACATTCAGTTTAAAAGAATATAACGATTCAGAAGTATCACTACAAAACATAAGAGATGAAATTTTAAGAACCAGAAGTGAAAAACTAGTTAATCCTCTTAAAATTCCCAATGCCGGTTCTTTTTTCAAAAACCCAATTGTTAAAAAGAATACAAAAAATACTCTAGTAGCACGATATCCAGATATTGTGATATATCCATTGAATAATGAGTATAAAATTTCTGCAGGGTGGTTAATTGAGAAGGCTGGATGGAAAGGAAAGAGTTTAGGACCTGTTAAGGTTTCTGATAAACATGCGTTGGTCTTGACTAATCCAGAAGGTAAAGGGAATTTCTCTGATATTAAAAAATTAGCTGATGTTATAATTTCTGATGTTTATGAAAAATTTAATATCAGGCTTGAGCCAGAAGTTCAATATATAAATTTTTAAAAATAATAAATGAATTACAAAAATAAAAAAATTGCCATGGTTGGTTATGGACTTGAAGGTCAGGACGCTGAAAGATTTTTAAAGAATGAAGGTGCAAACGTTACAATACTTGATCAAAAAGATGGCCCTGATTATTTGAAGCATCTAGATAAATATGAAATCATAGTTAGGTCTCCCGGTGTTTATCCTTTTAAAGAAGAATTGGTAAATTCAATTGCAAAAGGTATTAGAATAACAACTCCTACACACATTTTTTTCAATGAATTTGAAGGTAAAATAATTGGAGTTACTGGAACAAAGGGAAAGGGCACTACTTCTACACTAATTTATGAGTTATTAAAGTCTGCAAAATTTGATGTTCACTTGGCGGGAAATATTGGTAAACCAATGCTTGAATTGTTGCCACTATTAACTTCAAAATCATATGTAGTTCTCGAGATGTCCTCGTTTCAGCTTATTGATTTGCCGGTCTCGCCGGATATAGCTGTTATTTTAAATATTACCTCAGATCATCTGGACTGGCACAAAAACCAAGAAGAATATATTAAGGCAAAGAAAAATATCGTTAAATTTCAAAAAGCTTCTGATTGGGCAGTTATAAATAAAGGTTACAAGATACCTAAAGGTTTTTCTAAATTAACAAAGGCAAATGTTATTTTCTTTTCCAAAAAAACTCTTGAGAGTGATTATAAAAAAGGACTAATCTTAAGGGGTGAACATAATTTGGAAAATATTGCTGCTGCTGTCTCCGTTGCCAAAATACTAAACATTAAAAAAGATTTAATTGTGAAAGTAGTTAGAAATTTCAAAGGCTTGGAGCACAGGCTGGAATTTATAAGAGAAATAAATGGTGTTAAATTTTATAACGACTCATTTGCTACAGGTCCCCAGCCAACAATTGCAGCAATTAATTCATTTACCGAACAGGAGACTTTAATATTGGGGGGAAGCGACAAGGGATTAGATTATAAAGAATTGGGCAAGCTGATTGATGAAAAAGAGAATGTCAAAAATATTATTTTGATAGGTCAGATTAGAGACCAAATAAAAAGCCACATAAAAGTTAAAAAGATTTTGGACCTTGGATTATTTGATATGAATACTATTGTTAAAAAAGCATTTGATATTACGCCAAATGGAGGTGTTGTTATTCTTTCCCCAGCTGCAGCAAGTTTTGACATGTTTGCTAATTACAAAGATAGGGGTAATCAATTTAAGGAGGCTGTTAACTCTCTAGTATGATTGGCGTGTTTGATTCAGGATTAGGAGGATTAACTGTTGTTAAAGAAATAAGAAAATCTCTTCCAGATGCTGATATTATTTATCTAGGTGACACAGCAAGGGTCCCGTATGGTACGAGAAGTTCAGAGACGATTAGAAAGTTTGCCGAAGAAGATACTAAATTTCTTTTGGATAAAAATGTAGAATTAATTGTAGTTGCCTGTAATACTGTTTCATCTCTTGCTTTAGACGTTGTTAAAAAATTTTCTAACGTATCGGTCTTGGGGGTTATTAATCCTGCCACAAAAAAAGCCCTAAAGGTTAGTAAGTTAAAAAAAATTGGCCTAGTCGGAACAAGGGCTACAGTAAATAGTAATGCTTATAAAGAAGTAACCATGAGAAGACAGGCTTCGATGCTAGTTCCATTAATTGAAGAGGGGTTTATTGAAGGTCCTGAAATAGATTTATTTATTAAGAAATACTTTTCAGACTTTAAGGATCGTGTTGACGCCTTAATATTAGGATGTACACATTATCCATTAATCAAAGACAACATAAATAATTATTTAGGAGGGAAAATAAAATTAATAGATCCCGCAGAAGAAGTAGCGAAAGAAGTCTATGAAATTGCAAAAGATTTTAAAGGAACTTCAAAAACTAGATATTTTCTTACAGATGTAAATAAAAGATTTTTGGAAACTGCTAAAATGTTTTTAGGTGAAGACATCTTGGATAAAGTAGCCAAAGTAGAAATATGAAAAAAATAAAAGTTGCTGTAATCATGGGTGGTAGATCATCGGAGCATGAAGTATCTATTCTTTCTGGTCAGCAGGTAGTTAAATATTTAGATAAGAATAAGTATGAAGTTTTACCAATCGTAATTTCTAAGGTCGGAAAATGGCAACTTACTTCTATCAAAAATATCTTGAGCTTAAAAAACACTTTTGCTCTAAGAGGTACTGATAAAGAAATATCTTTGACAGTAAAAAAAGAAATAGTTGAAACTAAATCTATTTTAGAAGCAGGTGTCGACGTTGTTTTTATAGCGTTGCATGGTCCGTTTGGCGAAGATGGTACTATTCAAGGCATGTTTGAATTAGCTGGTATTCCTTATACAGGGGCTGGGGTTTTAACTTCAGCTTTAGGAATGGATAAAGATTATTTTAGAAAAATAATGAAGTTTTCAAACTTACCTATTCCAAAATATGTTTGTTTAGAAAAAAATGATAATTTAAAATTGAAAGTTAAGATTCTTGGAGACGGTCCATATTTTGTAAAACCTGTCAGTGCTGGTTCTTCAGTTGGATGCTCGTTTGTAAAAGATAAGAAAGGTCTTGCTAAAGCGGTAAAGTTAGCTTTTGAGTATGATCGAAGAGTATTGATTGATCAATACATTTCTGGTCTTGAGGTGACATGCGGGGTAGTTGGAAATGATAAACCAATTGCATTACCAGTTATTGAAATACATCCATTAAAAAATAAATTTTTCGATTATGAATCTAAGTACACTGAGAGTGGATCAGAAGGAATTGTTCCAGCTAGAATTTCGAAGTTATTAACAAAAAAAGTTCAAGAATTAGCCATTAAAGTCTATAAAGCTGTTGGTTGTCGAGGTTTTGGTAGAATTGATTTTATTTTAGAGAACAACAAAAAACCTATAATTCTTGAGATAAATACAATACCAGGCCTAACACCAATGTCCTTACTTCCAAAGGCTGCTAAAGCTTTTGGAATTTCTTATCCAATATTGCTAGATAAAATTGTTAAATTAAGTCTAGAGAAAAAATGAAGAAAATATTACAAAATTGGGTTGGAAAAGATTTGCCTTTATTGCATGTTAATACTAACGGTCCCATGCGGAAAGTTATTGCAGATTTAATTATTCATCCTATAAAGAGAAGAATTGCCAAATATTATTGTTATGTTTTGCAGAAATGTTTCGGATTGACCGTTATAGGTATAACAGGGAGTGCAGGAAAAACAACAACCAAAGAAATGATTGCTGGTGTTTTAAGATTGTCTGCTAAAACGGTCTGGAGTAAAGATAATATTGACCCCATTTTTAATATACCCACAACTATTTTAAGATGTACTCCCAAAACAAAATATCTAATTTTGGAAATGGGAGTTGAATATCCTGGGGAAATGGATTTTTATCTTTGGTTAGTTAAACCTAAAATTGGTGTAATCACTAACATCTTTCCTAGCCACACACTTTATTTAAAAGATATTAATGGAGTTTTTGAAGAAAAAAGTAAGTTGGCAAAAAAAGTTGCAATATCGGTTCTGAATAAAGATGATGTGAAACTATTGTTATTAAAAAACAAAATAAACGCAAACATATTTTGGTTTAAGAGTGATGAAAATCCAATTATTCAAAATTCTAATACAGCTAGGGTTGTGGGGCAGGTTTTGAAAGTTGAGCAGGAATTAATTGAAAGAGGCCTAAAAAATTATCAAAATCCAAAGCACAGATTGACAATAATAAAACATAAATCCGGCGCTACAATTTTTGACGATACCTACAATAGTAATCCTGAAGCATTTAAAAAAAGTTTAAATTATTTTCTTAAGTTGGCTGGAAAGAATGATAAATTGGCAGTTGTAGGCGATATGTTGGAACTGGGTGAAATTGAAGAAGAAGAGCATAAAAAAATTGGTAAAGAAATTCAAAATAAGGGATTTGTCAAAATTATTGGTGTTGGAAAGCTTGTTAAATTTATGACTGACGATATCTATTTATCACCTCTTGAGGCATTACCCGAAATTAAAAAATATCTACGTCCAAAAACATTTATTTTTATTAAAGGCTCCCGCTCAATTGGTTTAGACAAGATTGTTGATAGGTTGTAATATAAATATATGCAGAATTTTTTACCACTAGCCCTTGGACTTATAATGTTTTCCTTCTTGATAACAGGTGTTTTAGTAATTCCATTTATTGACATTCTTTATAAGATTAAATTTACTCGAAGAGTTGAAGCTCCAAAAGTTGGTAAAATACCTCTTTTTGACAAACTTCATGATAAAAAGGCGGGTACCCCTGTTGGTGGAGGAGTATTGATAATTGCAGTTGTTAGTCTTCTTTTTGCTATCATATTCCCAATAAGTAGATACTTAGGAGTTTTTATCCAAACAGCCTATTCTTTAAGAGCTGAGTTATTTGTCATTTTTTTTACATTTATTTCATTTGGTTTATTGGGGCTTTTAGATGATTATATTAAGATGCTGGGTAGACCTGCAAAAGGTGTACTAGGTTTAGCCTTTGGCTTATCAAGAAAACATAAGTTTATTCTACAATGGGTATTAGCTTTAATAATTGCGTTAATCATACACAATGTTTTGGGAATTGGAATATTGTACGTTCCAATTGTGGGGCTGACTTTAAATTTAGGTCTTTGGTACATTCCATTTGCTGCATTGGTAATTGTGTCGTTTACCAATGCCTTTAATATAACTGATGGTTTGGATGGTTTAGCTCCGGGACTATTAATGATTTGTTTAATAGCTTTTGGAGTAATTGCAGCAAGTTCAATTGATACTCCACTTTCTTTGTTTATTGCTCTGTGGATAGGAGCCTTAATTGCATTTTTATATTTTAATACATGGCCAGCTAGAATTTGGCTTGGTGACACAGGAGCTTTATCATTTGGAGCAACACTTGCAGTTATTGGACTTTTAACAGGAAGTATTATTGCACTTGTAGTAATTGGAGGGATTTTTGTTGTAGAAATTTCATCTTCCGCAATCCAGATGTTTGGTTGGAAAGTCTTAAAAAAGCCAATTTTCAAACTTGCACCTCTGCACCATACATTCTTGGCAATTGGTTGGGAAGAACCTAAAATCGTAATGAGGGCCTGGCTTGCTGGAATTATTTTAGCAATTTTTGGTTTGTGGCTTGCTACCTTATGAAAAGGTTTCGTCATAGGAAATTAGAACAATCTTTAGATGTTTACAAATCGAAATTTGATAAACAATTCCTATATTTAATTCTAGGTCTGGTTGTAGTGGGTTTGGTTTTTGTTGCTGATATATCTGCACCACAAGCTTTGAATTTTTTTAATGATAGGTTTTATTTCTTAAAGCAACAGTTTGCATGGGCAGCGATAGGCCTTGTTGCCATGATGATTGTTAGTAAAATTCACTATAGTTTTTGGGCAAAAATCTCAATTCCTTTTTTTATTGTTTCAATACTTCTTCTTTTGGTTGTATTAATTCCAGCCGTAAGTTTAGAAGCCTTAGGTGCTAGACGTTGGATTGTCATTGGTCCAATTAACTTTCAACCGTCCGAGATAATTAAACTTTCTTTGGCTTTATGTTTAGCTAAAATTGCTTCAACTAAAAATTTACTTTCAGAGTCAAATAGAGAACCATTAGTTTATTTTATACCTCTGGTTTTAGCTTGTGGATTAATAATGTTACAGCCTGATTTAGGAACAACTTTGGTCGTTGGAATAATTGGTATAACTCAAATATTTGCAAGCGGTGTGTCTTTACTTTATTTTTTAATTTCTCTGGTAGTCGGTTTGATTAGTGTTGCAATTTTAATTCTTGTTTCACCCTACAGAAGAGATAGATTAATGACCTTTTTTGAGATTACAAAAGATCCTTTAGGTAAGGGATATCATATAAGACAAATTCTATTGGCTTTAGGATCCGGTGGGCTTTTTGGCTTAGGAATTGGTCAATCAAGACAAAAATATTTATTTTTACCAGAAGCTTCAACAGATTCAATTTTTGCAGCAATCTCTGAGGAGATAGGTTTTATTGGGTCATTTGTTCTAATTTTAATATTTGCCATATTTATCTTTAAAGCTTTTAAAATTGCATCTCATGCCCCCGATCAATTCTCCAAGATATTGGCAGTTGGAATCACTGCTTGGATAGGTGGTCAAATACTATTGAATATAGCTGCAATGACAGCACTTACTCCTTTAACTGGAATTCCTCTTCCGTTTTTTTCATATGGAGGTACTAGTCTCTCGATGATTTTGGTTTCGTGCGGTATACTACTTAATATAAGTCGATATGCAATCAAAAAAACTACTGCTCACAGGTAGCCATGCTGAAACAACAGCGGTTGCTGTTATACAAGAGATTAAAAAAAGAAATTTAGATTGGGAGATTCATTGGTTGGGGGAAGAGAGCAAAAACTTAACCAATTTGGGTGTAGTAAACCACATTTTTAAACCTGGAAAAGTTGAGAATAAATTTACTAGAAATACCATACCCAGATTTTTTAAAATTCCAGCAGATTTTGTAAATGGTAGAAAATTGATTAGAGAAATAAATCCTGATCTAACTCTTTCATTTGGTAGTTCGGCCGGTGCAATTTCTTCTTTCTGGTCAAATTTTTATGGAATTCCTGTTATTGTTCATGAGCAAACTGCAACCGCTGGAAGAGCAAATTTAATCTCTTCTTACTTTGCCAAAAAGATTTTGATTTCTCGTGAATCCTCCCTTAAGTTTTTTAGTAAAAATAAGACGGAATTAATTGGAAACCCCCTTAACAGCGAAATTTTTAAATATCTAGATCTTGAAAGAAATAAAAGAATAAAATCAATTTTAATTACTGGTGGTTCAAGGGGATCGACTTGGATAAATAGTGCAGTGTTTCCTCTTTTGCCACAACTTCTTGAAAAATATTTTATTCTTCATCAAACCGGAGAAAAAAATTTGGATAAATTTAAAACCGTAGTTGGTGAAAAATATCTATCTTTCGGTCAGGTTAGTCCTAGGGAGATGATTGAGGTTATATCAAAATCAGACCTCATCATTTCAAGAGCAGGTGCAAATACAGTATCAGAATTAATTGCACTTAAAAAACCTTCAATTTTAATTCCTATCCCGTGGTCTTATAATGATGAACAGCAAAAAAATGCAGAATTTATGCAAGAGTTGAAGCTTGCTAGAATTTTACCCCAAGGAGACTTGACTGCTCAAAAACTGCTTTCTGAAATTGATGCGTTAGTTGAAGATTATCCTGCTATTTTAAAACGAACTGAAAATATAATTAGCCCCGATCTTACCGCCTCAAAGAAATTAGTGGAAATACTCTTAAGATATATCTAAAATATAATTGTGAAAAGAAGATCAAAAACAAAAAATTTAAATATTTTTAAAATTCTATCCTTAATTTTAATCGTTTTTTTTATGTTGAGTACACCCTATGTTGTTTTGAAACTTATAAAAATAAATAAAATTGAATGCATTTCACAATATGGTGATTGCAATGGAGTACTAGATAATAATTTATCTGTAGTAGGTAGTTATAAAGACACAAAAGAAAACATAGAACAAATTTTAAAACACAATATTAAAGTAAAAAGTTATGTAATGCAGTATAAGATACCAAGCACTTTAGAAATTGAAATTGATTTGAAAAAACCTAAATTTGCTATTAAAAACAAAGATTCCAGATATTATCTTATTGACGAAGATAAATTAATCTTAGAAATTTCCAACGAATCAAATCTACCTGTTTTAGTTAGCAGTGATTTTAATAAAAATATAGGTGATGAAGTGGACGACATTCATTTATTTGCCTTAAAAATAATTGAAAAAAACGCATGGCTTTATTCTGTCAAGACTGGTGTCTTAGAAAATAATGAACTTAAAATTACTCTTAAGGAGGGTGTTATCGTGCATTTTCCATTAGAAGGTGATATAGATGAATTGATAGGAAGTTTACGTCTTATTTTTTCACGCTTGAATGATGAAGGAGAAGGAATTAGAATGGAAGATATTAGGGAAATCGATTTACGATTTAACAATGCAGTATTACGTTAGTTTATAATGTCTTTATGAAAAGCAAAATCATCACAGGTATAGAATTGGGAAGCGATAAAACAACAACTATTGTTGCTCAAGTTTCACAGGACGAAAATTCACTTGAACAATCCATAAATATTATTGGGGTTTCCTCTGTTGTTAGTAAGGGTATAAAAAAAGGTCAGATTGTAAATATCGAAGAATCTGTAGAATCAACAGTATTCTCTCTTGAGGCAGCAGAAAGGATGGCGGGACACAACATTGACTCGGCATTTATTGCTTTGGGGGGTGCTCATATTCATTCTCAGAATTCTCACGGCGTTGTTGCAATCTCTGGTCCGAACGGAGAAATTATTGAACCTGATGTTAATAGAGTAATCGAAGCAGCTTCAGCTATATCACTTCCTGCAAGCCGCGAAGTTGTTCATGTACTTCCTCGCGAATACATTGTTGATGGTGAAGATGGAGTTAAAGACCCCATAGGAATGAGTGGAGTTAGACTTGAAGTTGAAACACATGTGGTAACAGCAAGTAATGCAGCCATTAAAAACTTATCTAAATCACTAAACGATGCTGGAGTAAAGATAGATGACCTTGTTTTTAGTGGACTAGCTGCTTCTTATTCAGTTTTGACCGAGACAGAAAAGGAATTAGGTTGTTGTTTAATTGATATTGGTGCTGGGACAACTTCAGTTGTGGCTTATGTTGATGGTTCACTAGCTTATTCTGGAGTTATTCCTGTTGGAGCTAAAAATGTGACTAATGATATTGCAATTGGTTTAAGAGTTTCACTTGAGACTGCTGAAAAAATTAAACTTTTTCTCTCCGAAAACAAAAAAAATACCAAGGAAGGATCTGATGATCTAGATCTTGAATCAATGGGAATATCTGAAGTTAGTAAAGTTTCCAAAAAGACGTTGATAGAAGGAATTATCAGACCTCGCTTAAATGAAATTTTTACCATGGCTCGACTAGAGCTTGAAAGAGAAAAGATTCTAAATAGAATTCCTTCGGGAGCTATAGTTACTGGAGGAGGAGCTAAAACAGTAGGGATTATTGATAGTGCCAAACGAATGTTAACGCTTCCTGTAAGAATTGGGGTTCCAACAGGTGTTTCGGGATTAGTTGATGATTGTTTAGATCCTGCTTTTTCCGTTCCAATTGGACTTTTAATCTATGGATCAAAACAGGATGAAGAAATAGTTGGAGGGTTTAAGTTTCCAGTTAAGTTAAATCTTCCAGGAAAAGGATTATTCAACAAGATTATTGAGTCTGTTAAAGATTTATTACCCTAAAGCCTTTGACTTTAGGTTTTATTTAGATATAATGCGTTTGATACCTGCCTCAGAAAGATATTTATAATATTTATATTAATAAAATATGGCTTTAGTAAAACCTGATTCTGCAAGAATTGCAAAAATAAAAGTAATTGGAGTTGGCGGTGGTGGTGGAAATGCTGTTTCCTCAATGGTAGAAAACGGTGCCATTTCTGGTGTTGAGTTTATTGTTGCAAATACTGATGCCCAAGTCCTCTTAACTAATAAAGCTCCTACCAAAATTCAAATAGGTGAAAAAATAACAAAAGGCTTAGGTGTTGGTGGAAATCCTGAAACAGGTGCTCAAGCTGCAGAAGAATCAATTGAAAAACTACAGGATTTGATGATAGATACGGATATGGTTTTTATAACAGCAGGTATGGGTGGTGGAACCGGAACAGGTGCAGCTCCAGTCATTGCCAGACTTGCCAAAGAATCAGGTGCTTTAACAGTTGGGATAGTAACAAAACCATTTGCATTTGAAGGAACAAGAAGAACAATTGCTGCTGAAGATGGAATAGAGAAGTTAAGGCAAGAAGTTGACACATTAATTGTTATCCCAAACCAAAGGTTAATGGATGTTATTGATAGAAAAATGAGCTTGGTGGATGCTTTTAAGGTGGTTGATTCAGTATTGGAACAAGGAGTGGGTGGTATTGCAGAAATAATTACAACTCCTGGACTTGTTAATGTGGATTTTGCTGACGTTAAGACAATTATGAATGATGCAGGAACAGCCCTTCTTGGAATAGGTACCGGTGTGGGAGAAAATAGAGCACAAATGGCGGCTCGTGCAGCTGTTTCATCACCACTTCTTGATCTTTCAATAGAAGGAGCAAGAGGTGTTTTGTTTAACATTGCAGGGGGAAGAGATTTAACAATGTTTGAAGTTGATGAGGCAGCTAAAATAATTTCTGCCGCTGCAGATCAAGACGCCAATATAATTTTTGGAGCAGTAGTAAAAGAGGAATTATCAGATCAAGTTAGAATTACAGTTATTGCTACAGGATTTGATGAAACAAGAAGCAGAATTGCTCAGATGAGGCCAACTTATAAACCTGTCGTTCAAGGGGTAGTTTCAGAAGGAAAAGCAGCTGATTTAAATAACCAAAATGTTGAATCAAAAGTATCGGAAAATAATGTTGATGAAGAAATAGATGTAAATATCAGTGATAATGATGATAGTTTTGGTGAAAAATTTGAAATTCCTGCGTTTCTTCGCAAAATCCACTAAAAAATAGTACAATAGCTTCATGGCAGATAAGCCTTTTTTTAATTCAGTTGATCCTAAAGTTGATTTTCCCTCAATGGAAAGAAATCTTTTGGACTATTGGAATAAAAATGGAATATTAGACAAATACTTGAAAAAAAACAAAGACTCCAAAAAATACTTTTCTTTTCAAGACGGTCCAATAACTGCTAATAATCCAATGGGAGTTCATCATGCATGGGGAAGAACTTATAAAGATCTATGGCCTCGGTTTAAAAGTATGCAAGGATTTAAACAGAGACATCAAAATGGATTTGATTGTCAGGGACTTTGGGTAGAGGTTGAGGTTGAAAAAGAACAGGGTTTTAAAAATAAAAAGGATATTGAAGTATTTGGTATAGAAAAATTTGTTAATTTGTGTAAAGAAAGAGTCAAAAAATATTCAGCAATTCAAACAGAACAAAGTAAAAGATTAGGCTACTTTGCCGATTGGGATAACTCCTATTATACCTTGTCTGATGACAATAACTACATGATTTGGCACTTTTTAAAAATTTGTCACGAAAACGGCTGGCTTTATAAAGGTAATGACTCTGTCCCGTGGTGTCCTAGATGTGAAACTGCAATCAGCCAGCACGAGATGTTAACAGAAGATTACAAAGAACTAACACACGAGACAATTTATATGAAGTTTCCAATAACAAATACAGATGAAAATTTATTAGTTTGGACTACAACCCCGTGGACGATACCTGCAAACATCGCAGTAGCTGTTGATATAAAGTTAGATTATGTATTAATTGAAGTTGACGGATCTAAATACTGGTTGGCCGATGAGGCTAAAGAAAGAGTTTTAAAAGGTATCAATTTTAAAGTTTTGAAAAAAATCAAGGGAGACGAACTTGTTGGTCTTAAATATTCTGGAGCGTTTGATAGTTTACCTGCAGTTTTTGTAGTTGCAAAAAATTCAGATAAATTTCATACAGTTATACCAACAAATAATCTTATTATGCCTATTACAACAACTGAAGGAACTGGAATGGTTCATACTGCGGTTTCAGCCGGTACCGAAGACTTTAAATTGGGAAAAGAATTAGGACTTCCAATGATTCCAGTAATCAATGACGATGCTTCATATATGGAAGGATTCAATGAATTAAGTGGCAAAAATGCAAAGAAACATCCTGAATTAATTTTAGATCAAATGAAAGAGAAAGGATTAGCGTTTAAGATTGAAAGATACACTCATAGATATCCAGCATGTTGGAGATGTAAAACAGAACTTGTTTGGAAGGTAACAGATGAATGGTATATAGCTATGGATCTGGGTAAACCAACTCTTCGAGAAAGGATGAAGAAAGTTTCAAAAGAAATAAATTGGATTCCAAAATTTGGACTTAAAAGAGAGCTTGATTGGCTTACCAATATGCATGACTGGCTAATCAGCAAAAAAAATAGGTATTGGGGTTTGGCATTACCCATATGGGAATGCTCCGATTGTGGCAATTTTGAAGTAATCGGTGGAAAAGATGAACTTAAAGAAAGGGCTGTTTCTGGTTGGGATAAAATGGAAGGTAAGTCTCCGCATAAACCACAAATAGACGAAGTCGAAATAAAATGTTCGAAATGTGGAAAGATTGCAAAAAGAATTGAGCCGGTTGGAAATCCTTGGTTGGATGCCGGTATCGTTCAATTTTCAACAATCTCGGAAAACAATAAGGCAAGTAATTTTGAAGTTACAGATACAAAACCTTTGTATCTAACAAACAAAGAGGAATGGAAAAAATGGTTTCCTGTTGATTTTATAACCGAAAGTTTCCCCGGACAATTTAAGAATTGGTTTTATTCGATGATTGCTATGAGTACTGTCTTGGAGGATATTAATCCTTTTAAGACTGTTTTGGGTTTTGCCACAATGACGGATGATAAAGGATCCGCTTTTCATAAAAGTGCTGGAAATGCTATCGAATTTGTTGAGGCGGCTGATAGATTTGGAGCTGATGTCATTCGTTGGATTTGTGTTAGAAACGATCCTGCTAATAACATATTATTTGGTTTAGATTTAGCGAATGAAACTAGACGTCAATTTCATTTAAAACTTTGGAATATATATAACTTCTTTATATCCTATGCCAATATGGAGGGATGGAACCCGACAGATAAAGGAAAAATAAAGGAAAAAAGTGAAAACATCTTAGATAAATGGATACTGGTTAGATTAAATCAGACAATAGATGAAGTTACCAAAAGTCTGGAAAAATTCGATGCATATAATGCAAGTGGTTCAATTGATAAATTCGTTGACGACATGTCCCTTTGGTATATCAGGAGATCACGAGATAGAAAGAACGATGAATTTTATTCTACTACTTATTTAGTTTTGGTTTTACTAAGTAAATTATTGGCACCATTTACACCATTTTTGTCTGAGACGATTTATACTAATCTAACCAAGGAGGAATCTGTTCATTTAGCGTCATGGCCTCAAGCTGAAAAGTTGTGTGAAGAAGATACTAACCTATTAGATGAAATGCAAAGAGTCAGAGAAATAGTCGAAATAGGACACGCCTTAAGAAAGGAAGCAAATGTTCCAGTAAGACAACCACTGCTATCAATGTCTACAAGTCATAAGTCATTACTCACCGAGTTTGAACAATTGATCATGGATGAGATGAATGTAAAGACGATTAAATATCAACATAATAAGAATGAATTGGATTTGACAATAACCCCTGAACTTAAAGAAGAAGCTGATGCTAGAGAATTAATCAGAAAAATACAGGATGCCAGAAAACAATTGGGTGTAATGATTAATCAAAAAATTGTTTTGACTACACCCTGGATGCCTGAAAGTAAGAAATTAAAAGATTGGATAATTAATAAAACTTTACTTTCTAGTGTCAAAGTTGGAGAATTTAGGGTAGATGAAATTTGATTGGCTATTAATCCTTCCAATTTTTTTACTTTTAATTTTTAGTTTTTTTATTTTAAACTCAATTAGTCCTTCAATTTTTCCATCATACTATTGGTACATTGTATTGGGAGTAATAGCCTTTTTATTTTTCTCTCTTTTTGATTTTGAAGTTGTTTCAGCATTTTCCCGTTGTTTATATGTTGCCAGTATTTTACTTTTAGTTATAACTTTAATAATTGGTCAAGTGACAAGGGGAACCGTACGTTGGATTCCACTTGGTTCAATTTCAATTCAGCCATCAGAAATTGTAAGACCATTTCTCTTAATCTTCTTTGCAAATTATTTAACAGAAAAAAGATTAGATCTAAAAAGATTAATAAAAACATTGCTTTTAATGACCCTTCCATTATTTTTAATTCTTGTGCAGCCATCATTGGGAGTTACAGTGTTAACAGCTGTTGGATTTTTAGGATTATTTTTAGCTTCAGAAATTGATAAAAAGTACCTTTTGATTATAGGTATTATTGGAATTTCCCTAGTTCCAATTGTTTTCTCTCTTTTAGCTCCCTATCAAAAAGATAGAATAACTGCTTTTATTGATCCAACTAAGGATCCATTAGGTGTTGGTTATAATGCCATTCAATCAACAATTTCAGTTGGATCTGGAAAATTATTCGGTAGGGGACTTGGCAGAGGGGTTGGAACACAACTATCTTTTCTACCCGAGCGTCACACTGATTTTGTTTTTGCTTCAGTCGCTGAAGAAATGGGATTTGTAGGAGCACTTGTCGTATTAATTTTAACTTTCTTACTTCTTTTTAGAATTATAAGTTATACAGAAAATGTCATAAATATCCCTGCAAGATTGTTTTTGGGGGGACTTGTCTTAACACTTTTTGCTCAAGTTGTTGTACATGTTGGGATGAATATGGGTCTATTTCCAATTACTGGTGTTCCCTATCCTTTGGTATCTGCAGGTGGAAGTTCACTTCTTGCAACCATGGCTTCACTAGGTATTGTAGTTGGAACAAAAAGATAGTTTATTTAGTGTTAATAGGTTTATAATACGGATTCTGCCACAACCAAAAAATATGGCAGAAAGATTGGCAAATTTTAAGAAAAAGAAACTTCCAGACGAACCACCTTTCGTAGAAATTGATGTCCATGGTTTTGATATTCGTCAAGCAAGTGATGAAGGTAGGCGGGAATATCCCATAGAAACGCAGAGTTTCAAAAACAAAATGTATTTTGCAGATCTCGAAGTAGAAAACTTGTTAATAAATGATATTAACTTAGTAGAATCAGTATCTGAGGCTTTACACAGGATGGGTAAAAGGGTGGGTCGAAAAAAAGTTAGGTCCGAAATTAAAGAGATAAGACTTCAGGGATGGGAGGGAAAAGATAAGCTTCTTGACGAATTAATACGTGATATCCAACAAGCTAATAGTCTAAGCCAAAAAGATACAACTGCTCCGTCTAAAGGTTCTTTTAAAAAAGGATTTGAATTGATGCTTAAAGCGGAATCATTGTATTTTAATTCAGTTTTGGATCTGCCTTGGAATAAGGTAGGTCCAGAACCGTTCGATATTTTAATAGATGTTTTTTGGTTTAGATTTAGATTTGGCGGACTTAAATTTGATTGGCAAGGAAGAGATCAGTTGAGAGAGTCTTTGCAAAAAGATATATACAAAAGAGCTCAAATAGACAGGATATTGACTTGGGCCTATAAAACACAAGACGGTGTGATAGCAAACAACTTAAAGGATTTAAAGGAATTGGGTATTACGTATAATATGGCTGAAGTAGAAGAAGTAGCTGGCCCCCTTTTTTTATTTGTGGATAAAACTAGGTTGAGAGAAGCATTTGAAGATCCACTTAAACGATCGAGACCTTCAGGACTTACCCTGCTTTTGTGGAAAACCTTAAAGTGGGCTAGTGCGTCTGAGTGGAGAGCTCATAATGCTATTCATTTTTCTGATTTACCATTTATGGATAGAGATCTATGGGATGAAAAAATACCGGACCCATCTTGGCAGGAAATTTCTGATAGCCAAGGAAGGTTAAAATTAGTTGGAGAAAAATTCAAAAACCCACTATCTCACATAAAAAGTGACAAATCCAATAAACATAGTCAAATGGAAAATACACTAGCCTTTGAAATGGAATCACAAAGTGGTGACATAACGCTTGCAGACGTTGTTCGAGAAAAACAAAGACAGTTAAGACAAAAAAATCCTAAGTCATTTGAATCTGTAACAAAGGACTTTGCCGAGGTTATTTCATCCATGAATTTGGATGGATTGATGAAGCAAATAAACAAATTGTCTGACAACCAGAGGGTAATAGTTCTGCATAGGTTAGGTTATGATCTATCTGCTGAGCAAAGTAGAATCAAAGATAGATTCGGAGGTGTTACAGTTGAAAGCAGTCGTCCTGTTATGTACTTAATCAATATACTGTTTAAGGGTTATCAAAACAGGTATTACAACGAACTAAAAACAATTACAAAATTGTTAGAGAGTAAGTAACTTACTTTAATTCTTGTGTTTATTACTTCTTGGCTTTAAAATACATATCTATGGATAAATTTGCAGTTATTAGGATTGGTGGAAAACAATATAGAGTAACTGAAGGTGAGGAAATCTTGATTGATAAATTAATTGATGCAAAAAAAGTTTCTCCTGAAGTTTTACTTTTTGTTGATGGTGAGAAAATTGAAATTGGAAAGCCTGTTTTAACTAAAGCTAAAGTAACGGTTAAAGTATTGGTTGAAGTTGAGAAAGGTGAAAAGATCGACGTTTTTAAATACAAGGCCAAAAGCAGGGAAAGAAGACATGTGGGGTTTCGTGCTAAGTACACAAGACTTCTGATTGAAAAAATATCAAACTAACTCTTTCTGATCTCTTGACAACCGTGAAAATCTAGTTTATATTGCAAATAACTTATGTCAACACACAAAGCCGCAGGTAAAGCCAAACAGCATGTTAGTCCAAGTGGTAAAAGGCTTGGAACAAAAGTCTCGGGAATGCAAAAGGTAAATGCTGGTGAAATTTTGGTACGTCAAAATGGAACAAAAATTGGTGCAGGAAAAAATGTCAAAGTTGGAAGAGATCAAAGTCTTTATGCAGTTAAGTCAGGAGTCATTAAATTTTCAACGAAATTAGGTAAAAAATTAGTAAATATAATTACAAAATAAATGGCGGAAGAAGTAATACAACTTGATATAAACCAACTCCAGCCCAACCCATTACAACCTCGTGGTGCTATTACTCCTGAAAGTTTAGTAGATTTAGTTGATTCAATTAGAGAACATGGAGTGCTAGAACCTTTGGTTATTGCCTTAACGCCAGCAGGTTATCAAATAATTGCAGGTGAGAGACGTTGGAGAGCTTCAAAGCTTGCAGGATTGACTCATGTTCCAGTAATTATTCGTGAAACTACTCCAAAAGGTATGCTTGAAATGGCAATTGTGGAAAATGTTCAAAGAGTAGATCTTAATGCGCTTGATAGAGCTAAAGGATTTGAAAGATTGATGGATGAGTTTGGATTAACTACATCAGAAGTTGCAGTAAGAATTGGAAAATCTGTAGCCTATGTCAGTAATTCTTTAAGACTATTAACTCTCCCAGATGCATTAAAAGATGGTCTTCTTTCTGGTCTTATTTCAGAAGGTCATGCTAGAGCTTTAGCTGCAATAGACGATGTTGATTTAATGGTTGAAGCCTACAAAATAATATTACGTGAATCAGGATCAGTAAGACGTGCAGAAGAACTTGCAAGACGCATGAAGGCTCAAGTACAGCAAAAACCTAAGTCAAATTTGCCTAAAATGCATATAGTTTCTGAAGAGATTGATAATATGAAATTAGGTTTTGAAAAAGCACTAGGTGAGAAGCATCAGGTAAGACTTGCAAGAAGTAGGCGTGAGACAAGATTAACATTTATTTTGAAAGGTTCACTGGAGGATACGGAAAATACACTTCAACTTATTTATAAATCTATAGCAGGTCAGTAAGTTGGAGTAGGTACAATCCCCGCTAAATTAAATGGAAAGTAAATAACCCATGCTTTGCCTGTTATGACCTTTTTGGTTATGGGTCCCCAACTTCTTGAATCTGATGAATGAGGTCTGTTGTCTCCCAGAACAAAATAATTTCCATCAGGAACAGTGTATACCTGTCCTTCTGATAAGAACGCTCCAGCAGAAGTATTAACTTTAATATAATCCTCTATTAATTCTTGATCGTTTACAAATACTTTGCCATTTGATACTGAAACAGTATCACCGGGAAGCCCAATTACTCTTTTAATAAATTCATCCTCTGAAATTGGTGGTTTAAAGACAACAACATCACCCCTTTTTGGATCACTCCTATAATAGGTCACTTTTTCAGTTAATAAATATTCACCGTCAGGAAAATTAGGATGCATCGATTGACCCTTGATTTTATGAGGCCTTAATATCAAAAGATAAACTATCAAGAAT
>DATDSD010000010.1:0-24069 GCA_035291405.1 Patescibacteria group bacterium
GAACAACTTCAGGAGGCTATCAAAGCATTAAACTTATAACGACTTTGTAAGCTCGATAACTTTGTCAAGATTTCCATCGACGATTGTTTCTAGATTTCCCCAACTCTTTCCAATTCTATGATCTGTAATTCTGTCTTGTGGAAAATTATATGTTCTTATTTTTTCACTTCTTTTACCAGTTCCAATTGCACTTCTATAACCTGCAATAGTTTTTAACTTCTCTTCTTCCTCACGTTCCCAAAGTTTGGAACGAAGTAGTGAGAGGGCTATAAGTCTATTTTGTTCTTGGAACCTTTCTTCCCTTGATTGGACTACAATTCCAGTTGGAATATGCCTTAATCTTACTGCTGTTGCCACTTTATTTACATTCTGTCCTCCATGCCCTCCTGCTGTTGTAAATTGCCACTCAAGGTCACTTGGGTTAATTTGCACGTCAGAATCTTTAACTTCAGGCAACACTACTACTGTTGCTGTTGAAGTATGGATTCTGCCTCTTTTTTCAGTTGTTGGAACTCTTTGTACTCTGTGAACTCCTGATTCATTTTTAAGATCATCAAAAACATTTGATCCTACAATTTTTAATGTTAAATCATCAACCTGATACATTTTCCAGTTTTTCTTTGTAGCAAATCTAGAATACATACGAAGAAGGTCAGCCCCCCAAAGTTTAGCTTCATCTCCTCCTGTTGCACCACGAATTTCCAAGTATGCTGTTTGATTAGTAGGGTACATATATAGTGTTTTATACCTAAAACTATTTATCAATAGTTTTGCGAAGTTCTGTTAATGTGTCAGGTCTATCCAACTCTTCCTGAATTCTTTTTTCTCGTTTTAATTTTCTTTTTTCAGCCTTACTTACATTCTTTTGTGATTTTGCAGTTACTCTTTGTTTGAACTTTTCAACTCGTCCGGTTGTATCCAAGAACTTCATCTGACCGGTGTAAAAAGGATGACACTTGGAACAAACTTCAACGTTAATTGTTGGAACTGTTGCTCCAACAACAAAAGTATTGCCACAGGCACAGGTTACCTTGCAGTCGTCAAACCATTTTGGATGTATTGCTGTTTTCATATTCTATTTATGAGACTGAATTATACCGCCTTTTTTTAATCTCGGCAATGCCTACTCCAATAATTGCCACAACGGCACCCAGGCTTAATTGTGTAGTTATTTTATCTCCCAGAAGAATAAGTGCTGCCATTGCAGAAATTGCTGGGTGGATATAGGCAAAAAGTGCAGCCTCTGAAAGTTCAATTGTTTTTAGAGCCATATTGTCAAGCCAGTAGGCAATCGTACCTGATACTAAAGCCATATATATAACTCCCAAATGATAAACAGGTCTAATCTCAGCAAGTAATGATAAGTCGTTTGTAAAAGATTTGGAAAACAATACAAATGGAGCAAGCGTTACAAAACCGACGATAAAGGACCAATTGACAAGAAATAGAGGGGGAATGTTTTCTCTCATCAATTTTTTAACCAAAAGTCCGGAAGTTGCACCACAAATTAAGGAACCAAAGATTAATAAGTTACCAAGTAGCCTTTGTTCGCCTTGGCCGTTATGTGAAATTGGTTCAAGGGCGATTATAAGGGATCCAAAAAATGCGATAGCAATTCCTATTTTTTCCTTTGTGGTTACATGTTCTTTCAAAAAAAACGCTCCCATAGAAATCATCAGAAGCGGACCAAACAACGACAAAAGACTCATATCTAGAAGAGTAGTTTTATCTGTTCCTAAAAACAAAAGTCCAAGTGTTGCGGTCGAATTTAAAAAACCATAAAGAAGTAATAACCAGAAATTTTTCTTGATGTTATACAATTTAGGAATTAAAAAAGGTAGTGCAAAGATAGAAGCTATAAAAAATCTGTAGGTAACAAAAAGAAGTGGGGGAATACCAGTTAAAGTTAATTTAATAACAGGACCAGCAATTCCCCAAATTAGGGCAACACCAAGAAGCATTAAATAAGCCTTTACGCGAGGAGTAATTTGCATACATTATCAATTGTAAGTGTTTTTTGTTCTTTTGTCTTCATGTTTTTAAGTGTTACAGTATTGTTTTTTACCTCGTCCTGCCCAACGATTATTACATAAGGGATTTGTTTTTTGTCTGCATATTTAAGCTGTTTATCAAGCTTTTCAATACTTGGAAATAGTTCCGTAGATATGTTTTTGAGTCGTAATGTCTTTGTAATTTCAATTGAATTTGATAAATAATTGGCATCGAAAACAGTAACTAAGACCTTAGTACCTAAATTTGCTGTTGGGACCAATCTTAATTCTTTTGCAGCCTCAACCATTCTATCGAATCCAAAAGCAATTCCTACTGCAGGTATATCCGTTCCACTTAATTGGCCAATGAGTTTATCGTATCTTCCGCCACCACCAAACGAACCAATTGAATATTCAGGGATTATTACCTCAAATATCATGCCTGTATAATAATCAAGGCCTCTTGCTAAAAATGGAGAAAACTCAATTGCATTTTCTGGTACTCCAAGATTGACCGATAATCTAATTATTTCCTCTAAATTTTCAGTTTTTTGAGCATTTTTAATATCATTTAATGCATTTTCTGACTCTTTGCTGGTTAATCCTTTATCGATTAGTTCATTCTTAACATCGTTTTCTGACTTTTTATCTAGTTTATCTATCGTTTGAATTATTGAAAGAATATCAATTTTGTCGGTTTTATATTTGTCTAGTATGCTAAATAGTATCTTCCTATCATTAATTTTTAAGATTATATTTTTAAAACCTACATTTTTAAACGCAAAATAAGTAACAGCAATAATTTCTGCGTCAGCAATAGGGGAAGTACTACCAAAAATATCAGGATCACATTGGGTGAATTCACGATATCTTCCCTTTTGAGGTTTATCTGCTCTAAAAACATTTTGAATTTGGTATCGTCTAAAGTATTTAGGTAAGTCTTGATATTGAGACAAAACTCTAGCAGTAGGTACAGTTTGGTCATATCTTAGACCCAATTTTCTTCCACCTCTGTCATCAAATGTGTAGACAAGTTTATCTGCCTCTTTTCCATATTTACCAAGAAGCAAATTTGCATATTCTAAAGTTGGGGTTTCAAGTGGCTCAAACCCAAATATTTCAAAAGTATCCTTGATTTTTGCTGCAATATAATCTCTAACCCGTTTTTCTTCGGGCAAAAAATCTCTAAATCCTTTTAAATTTATTATCTTATTCATATTTTTTAATTTTAACATATTTATTTATATGTAATTCTTAAGTGTTTTTTAGGGTGGGGGAGGGGGAATGATCCCCTGACTTCGGCTCCACAAGCCGACGTGTTTCCAACTACACTACCTCCACCAAACAAAAAATCCCGTTTGTCAAAACAAACGAGATTAGGCTTTAAAAATAAAAAAGACCGCTAACCGCGGTCAAAATTAATTATTAATTTCCATCTCTACTTTGCGGTGACAATGGTTGGTGTCTTTTTACGCTTTTCCCTGCGTCCTCGATTTTGCGAGGCTCCTTGTATCGCGTGACTGATACTTATGACGTTCTTTTAAGAACGACTGTCAACACTTTTGTGCTGTCATAACGGATGTATTAAAATGTAAGGGCTATTTTACAGCAAAAATACTTCTGATGTCAAATTTATCGCCATTAGAAAGTCCAACTAATATGATATTTTGTCCGATTTCAAGGCTTTTTATGTCTGGACCATTCCATTTTTTAGGAAGACTTATATTATTTATTTTTGTTTTTGATAAGTCCTCAATTGTTATTTTTTTTGCTTCAAATTTATTCTCTTCAATGGGAGAGGTAATCAGAAGTCTTTGGGTTTTTAAGACTTTATTTCCATTTACAAATCCCATTGCAATTATGTAGTCTCCAATTGCTAAATCTGTTGATTTAACTTCAATATTCTTTTTGAGTGTGTTAATAAATTTTGTCTCTTCTAGTAGGGAAATTTGTTTTATATCTCCCTCCCCGTCTTTTATTTGGATTGTTCCACTTGAAATATCTGTAATTGTACCTACATATGCTATTGGCTTTTTTGTTAAATCAGTATTTTCCTCTACTGACTTTGCAAACTCTGTTGAATAAACCAAGTTTATTTTAGCCTCACTTGATTGGCCGAGGCTGTTGAAACCAAGGACCTTAATTTCGCTTAGAGCTGCAGGTAATACCACGTCGATCTCAAATGATCCATCATCAGTAGATTTTGTTAAAAAGTCCTTTTCATTAGTAATTACTAAAACATCTGAATTGGGATCTGTTAGACCTGAAAATGAAACTTCGTCTTTATAAATAACATCAAAATCATTTAAATTCTCAAGAGTTATTGAAAGGTCTGTTTTTAATTGTGGAGTAGGTTGGGGGGAATTGATTGGTGCATTTTTCTTGAAAATTTTAGCAAGCCTCCAAGCACCAAATGCAAAAATGATTCCGATGGTGACACCAGCCAGTATGGCCAAAAAAGTTTCTTTCCTCATGACGCTTGCTAATATACGGTTAAAAGTGCCCTCTTGTCAAGAAAGGGTATTTAGGATATAAATTGTCTTGTGGAGATAACTTACAAAAATAATGAATTTAGGATTAAGGGGAGGACTGGAATATTATATTCTAAACCCAACGGAGTACTAATAGAATCATCCGATGCAACAAATTCGAAGGAACTTTCTGGTGCCGGTGAATATGAAGTATCTGGAATTTCTGTGATTGGAATACAGACAGAAGAGAGAAATGTCTTTATTTATGAAGTTGATAGCTTACGTATTTGTAATTTAGGTAAACTAACAAAAAAATTAACAGACACCAAACTCTCACTTCTTGGGGATATTGATGTTTTGCTTCTACCCATATGTTCTTCATCTATTGAAATGATGCAACAGGTTGAAAGTTACTATGTAATCCCGTTTGGCAATAAAGGAAGTGATGACTTGGAAAAATTCTTAAAAGAAAGTGGTCTCTTGGTTGAGAGACTTCCCAAGTTTAGTTTTAAGAAAGGAGAAATTATTGAAGAATCTCCTACTCAAATAATTGTATTAGAGAGTAAGAATTAGAAGATACTTGCCCTAAAATTGATTATGATAGGGGGTAAGAGAAAAATAAAAACCTGCCTCACGTTTTTAGATTATGCTTAATAATGATACTAATCAAATCCGTATACCGCCACATAGCCAAGAAGCGGAACAAAGTGTCTTGGGTGCCCTTCTCCTAGATAAAGATGCTGTAATAGCTGTAGCTGAATTTTTACTTTCGGAAGACTTCTATGATGAAAGACACAAGGAAATTTACGAAGCAATACTAACTCTTTTTGAAGAGAGATCGGCAGTTGATGTTTTAACTGTTTCAAATAAATTAAAGAAAAATAAATCATTAAAAAAAGTTGGAGGCGCATCGTATCTAACAGACATAGCCAATATGGTTCCTACCGCTGCCCACGTAGAGCATTATGGAAAGATTGTAAAAGACCTATCAGTTAAGAGAGCATTAATGAAAGCTGCTTCAAGACTTGTTGATTTTTCAGCAGATGAAGGAATAACATCAGGAGAACTTTTGGATAGGGCTGAAGCTGAAGTTTTTTCACTTACCCAAAAACATTTAACTAAAGCTTTTACTTCCGTTCGTGATACTTTAGCTGAGAGTTTTGATAGACTTGATGAACTTCATAAACAAGGAGAAGGACTAAGAGGTATTTCAACAGGATTTGAAAGTTTAGATAATGCTCTTGCAGGAATGCAGAAAAGTAACTTAATAATTTTGGCGGCAAGGCCAGGTATTGGAAAAACATCATTTGCCTTAGGTATTGCTCAAAATGCAGCAGTTGCCAACAAGAAAAATGTTGGTTTTTTCTCACTTGAAATGAGCAAGGAAGAGTTGGTTGATAGGCTTCTTGTATCTCAAGCTGATATAGATGCATGGAGATTAAAAACGGGAAAATTGACGGAAGAAGACTTTACAAAATTATCAAATGCCATGGGTGTTTTGGCAGAAGCTCCTCTTTTTATAGACGATACGCCAGCTCTTTCAGTTCTTGAGATGAGAACAAAAGCAAGAAGACTGCAGGTAGAACATGGACTTGACCTAATTGTTATAGATTATCTTCAACTTGCAAGAAGCAGACAACTGGAAAATAGGGTACAAGAAGTTTCTGAAATTTCACAAGGGTTTAAAAATCTAGCAAGAGAATTAAAAGTTCCAGTTCTTGCCCTTTCGCAGTTATCAAGAGGTGTGGAACAAAGGGGAACCAGAAAA
The DNA here is from genome assembly GCA_035291405.1 of Patescibacteria group bacterium. Lineage (GTDB taxonomy): Bacteria > Patescibacteriota > Microgenomatia > UBA8517 > UBA8517 > UBA12026. The sequence goes on from DATDSD010000010.1 coordinate 6,231, forward strand.
CCTCAACTTTCAGACCTCAGAGAGTCTGGATCAATTGAACAGGATGCCGATGTTGTCATGTTTCTTTGGAAAGAAAATGAAGACGATAATGAGAATATAGTTTTAGATATAGCCAAACACAGAAATGGTCCACTTGCTTCAGTGCAATTATACTTCAAGGGAGATAGAATCAAGTTCTATCCACGAGATACAAAACATACAACCAAATGATTTATATATTGAAGTTAAGAAAGGGCTTTGCAATTAAATATTTTCTTTTTAAATAAGGTAGATTCTTTTTGTAATAAACGTAGTTTAGAAGAATTTTTGCTTCTTTGGTACTAAATTTTAATAAATACATTTGTCTATCCCTTTTTGCATTTTTGCTCAATCCTTTAGTTTGAACGGAACCGGAAATTTTTATAATAGTTTGAATTGTTTTTTGTATCCACAAAATATATTTTTTGCTAGCGGATAGAAAATAAACAAACAATCTATCATAAACATAATTTGTATTTATCAAGGTATGATACTTATCTTTGTAATAGATAATACTACCATCACCATCAATGTTACCTCTCAAAAAATCTGGAAAGTATTTATAATCTATATCAATTTTTTTTATGGAAAGAGATTTATTTGGGGTTAACCCAATTCTCAATAACCAATTGTAAAGAACAACATCTCCTATTTGTACTCGATAACAGGTTTTTCTAAATATAGTGCTTGGTGGATTTAAGGTAGGTTTGTTCGATTTATTCAAACATTTTACAAATATCTTGCACAAATTTAAATCACAGGATGTTAGTGAAATATGTCGTTTATCTGGAGAAAGATTTCCATCTGTTGCAATTAAACCTACGGCATACGCTAGATTGGAACTCCATGGAAAATCTTTGCGAACTAGTCTTTGTTTAGGCATTCTGAGGTGGTCGGGGAGGGACTCGAACCCTCACGGTACTTTCATACCACAGGTTTTTGAGACCTGACTGTCTACCGATTTCAGCACCCGACCTTATTGCATATTTTATCATTTATCAAATACGTTTACACATTTTTGGAATGTGATAAAATAGCCACAGCATGGCAAACATAAACGCAACAGATTTAAGAGCAGGAATTGCCTTTTTATATGAAGGAAAACCCTTTAAGGTTACTAAGTATAACCTTATAAAAATGGGCCGTGGTGGGGCAACTGTTAGAGTTAACTGTATTAATCTTGAAAATGGGGCAAACATTGAACATGCGTTCTCTTCAAACTTGTCATTTGAGAGAATTGAGCTTTTGAAAAAGAAACTGCAGTATCTCTATAAAGATGGAAAGGTTGCAACTTTCATGAATCCAACGTCATATGATCAGGTAGAAGTTCCATTGCCTATTTTGGGATCCGATATTTACTACGTTAAAGAAGGAGAGATTGTTGATATATTATTTTGGGAAGATAGGGCAATGTCTGTTGACCTTCCTCCCAAAGTAACATTGGAAGTGGCTGATTGTGACCCTGGAGTTAAAGGAAATTCTGCAAGTAACTTTTTAAAATCAGCAAAATTGGAAAACGGACTAGATTGCAAAGTTCCACTTTTTATAGAAGTCGGTGAGAGAATTAAAGTAGATACAAGAAGTGGAGAATACGTAGAAAGATCAAAAGATTAAGTAGTTTTCTTAAGATATAAAAATCCAATAAAGAGTTGAAGTAAGGACAATTATCTGTGTTAAAATTCCCCAGAAAGGAGTGGCATCTATTTGAATTTTTTTCTGCAATGCAATCCACTTTTGAATATACTTGTTTTTAACTCCAAAAATAAAATATGGACTCTCTAGAAGGTCGGGGACAATAGCGGCAAATGAAGAAGCAATAACCAGAAGAGAAAGGGATGAATCAGGCAGAGCCTTAAAAGCAATAAAAATTCCAAGCCCCAAAGCAAGAGTTGTATCAACAGCAATAATTAACTTTGTCTTGTTTGTTAGATGGCCATATTTTTTCATTTCTGTGTTTAGGTGAGGATTCCAATGGGGGATTTTTTCAAGGAGGAAATGGCTTGACAAGGCAAGTGGAATTGCCAAATAAGGATTGCCAATCTTCATAGCTATGGCTGCACCTAGGGCTACATGAGGAGTTTCAAGCATAGTTCATATATGATATGATTTTTGGTGTGGTAATTGCAAATATATTAGGAATTTCTTTTTTTCTTTATCTTTATTGGAAAAGATTAAAGGAAGATTATCCTGCCGAAAAAATATTCGATTCAGGGTTTATTATTCTTTTTGGGATATTTTTGGGAATTGTTATTTCAAAAATATACCCCAACATTTATTGGTACTGGATTATTATCTTAAATATTTTAATTTTTGAAGCATTTAATATTTTTAAACTGAAAATTAAATTATTTGAGAGTTTAGATACACTTGTGATCTCACTTCTACCTTGGCTTTCTCTTTTCTATCTTTCTTATTCAATTAAGAATTCAGACCTATTGTCATTTTTAGCGTTTTGGGTTTGTCTACTTTTAATATTTTTATTTTTTTTATTTAATAATTTTTACAGAACATTTAATTGGTATAAATCAGGTAAGGTGGGTTTTTCAGGCCTTGCCGTTGCTGGTATATTCTTTGGAATTAGGAGTATTTTTTCTCTTTTTACAAAGAATTTGATTTCTTTTGCAGGAGATTATGAACCATATATTTCTGGTACTTTTTTTGTTATTGCTTTTTTGTTACTATTTAGGCTATCAAGAATTAAAAAATGAGTAACGTAACTAAATTCCCAAGCAATTTGTTAAAACCTGTAGGAGATTTTTTGACTGCTAGTTTAGCCACTTTAAAAGTGAACAAAAAAAAGATCTCTTCAGAAGATCCTTTTAATGATAAACAAAGGACTCTCGATAATGCCTCACCAGATACTGAAGCTGAAGAGCAATTTGGTCATGCTAGAGTGTCTGCAATAAAAGAAGAATTGAATAGAAAATCAAACCAAATTAAAAAAGCTCTTAATAGGGTAAAATTAGGAAAATATGGAATTTGTGAGGATTGTGGAAAGATGATTGATACAGATAGATTAGCTATTTTTCCAGAAGCCACAATGTGTATTAAGTGTGAGAAGAAAAGAGAGAAGTAAATCTTTTAATTGATGATCATATTACAAATTTTGAGTTTAATTTTTTTTTCTTTCATTTTAATAAAATCTGCCGAATGGATAATTGTTTCTCTTCGTAGAATTGCTAGAAAAAGTAAGATTGGAGTATTTGCTATTTCGGCTATCATTTTAGCCATTGGCACGTCACTTCCGGAACTTTTTGTTGGAATTACGTCAGCCATGGAGGGATCGCCTCATATTTCTTTGGGTGTTGTACTGGGCAGTAACATTGCAAACACAGCTTTGATAACAGGAATTGTGGCTCTAATTTTGGGTAGGATAAATGTTTACGGAGAGTATATCAAAAGAGATGTGTTTATGGCGCTTGTTGCCGGACTTTTACCGCTTGCCCTAATGGCTGATGGGATCCTGGGTAGGGTTGACGGATTGGTACTTCTTTTTGTCTATGCTGCATATACTGCAAGTTTTTTTAAAGACAAGTTTGCCGAAATCACAAACGAACACAGTCAGGAGAGCTTTTTCTATAAATTCTTAAGAGAAATAAACCACATTGATTTTGATGTAAGTAAGGAATATGGAAAACTTTTTATAAGCCTTGCTTTAATGTTGTTTTCGTCCCAAATGATAATTTCCACTTCTCAAAAATTAGCGTCAGTAATTGGAATTCCGGTTTTTGTTGTCGGTTTAGTAATTTTGGCTATGGGAACCTCACTTCCTGAACTTGTCTTTTCAATTAAAAGTGTCAGAGGGGGGGAACCTAAGATGTTTTTTGGAAATTTATTAGGTTCAACAATTGCCAATTCAACTTTAATCGTTGGTTTAACTGCTGTAATAAGTCCCATTAATGTTGTACCTTTGGGTGATTACAGGAATGCGGTTATTGCCTTTGTGGTTATTTTTGCGAGTTTTTGGTTTTTTATACGTACTAAGCACAGGCTTGACAGACCCGAAGCTTTGGTTTTGGTTTTGATGTACGTAATCTTTATAACTATCGAATTTATATTTTAATGCAAGAACCAAAAATAATTTATGAGGATGATTTAATTTACGTTTTAGAGAAACCTTCCGGCTGGATTACTAACGATGCCGATACGACTACAAATCAACCCGTAATACAAAAATGGGTCAGAGAAAACTTTAACTATCCCTTAAAAGGAAATCGTGAAGCAAGAGACGGAATAGTCCACAGACTTGATAAAGAAACCTCCGGAATCTTGCTTGTTGCTAAAACTAAAGAAGCGTTTGAAGAGCTTCAGGGGCAATTTAAGAGTAGGATTGTCAGTAAATCATATACAGCTTTGGTTCATGGAGATGTTGTCTTAAAAACCGGTCAAATAAAAGCAGAAGTAGGAAGACTTCCCTGGAGAAGAGACAGGTTTGGAGTGTTACCTGGAGGTAGGGAATCAGAAACCAATTATCAAACAGTTGGCAATTATGAGTCTCAAACCACAAAGGAAAAATTGACGCTTTTAGAACTTGTACCCAAAACGGGCAGGACCCATCAGATTAGGATTCACTTAAAGCACATTGGTCATCCAATAATTGCGGACGAATTTTATGCCGGACGTAAAACTGCACGAAACGATCGACAGTGGTGCCCGAGATTGTTTTTACACGCAGGTAAAATTACATTTAAACACCCCAAAACCCAGGAGAAAATAAAATTCGAGTCTGTTTTACCACAAGATCTTCGTGAAACTCTGGCAAAGTTGACCAAATTAGCTTAATATTAATTTAGGATGAAAGATTCTTTCACACTCGGCCTTTTTTTGGTTGTTACTTCCGCCTTAATCGGAGGCTATCTGGCCAAGAAATTAAGAGTTAGTACGATAGTTGGTTTCATAATAGCTGGGATTATGGCCGGTGCAATTTTCCCTGTTAGTAATTTTGGTATCGAAAGGCTTGCTGAATTGGGCGGGATTTTATTGCTTTTCTCGATCGGTTTGGAATTTTCAATCAATAAATTCAAGGGTTTACTAAAAAAAATTTTGGGGGCTTCAATCCTACAAATGATTTTAGTCAGTCTTATTTTTTTCTTTCTGTTTAAAATATTTAATATTGATCGGCTCTCGGCATTGATTTTATCCATAGGTTTTTCATTGTCTTCTACTGCTGTGATAATAAAAATGCTTTTTGATAGGGGAGAGGGAGAAACCCTTCATGGAAAACTTATGGTTGGATGGCTTTTGATTCAGGATTTGGCGGTTGTCCCAATAATGATTCTTTTACCGCTTTTGTCCGGAGACAAAGATACAATATTAACAGCAGGTCTTTTGGCTGTTTTAAAATCAACAGTTCTAATTGTTACCGCAGTTCTTCTTGGAAAGACTGTAGTTCCTTACATAATTCATAAAATAGCGGATCTAAATTCAAGGGAACTTCTTTTATTAACATCAGTCTCTTTGGCCGTTGGTACTGCAGTGGGCGCCTCATTATTTGGAATTTCCCCCGCATTGGGAGCATTTATAGCAGGTTTTGTTATTTCTGAGTCTCAAGAAAATCATGCTGTCTTTGCAGAAACAAGACCTTTAAAAAATTTATTTGTTGCACTTTTCTTTGTAACCTTAGGATTTTTTGTAACACCTGAAGCAATTCTTAATAATCTGACAAAAATTATTTTAATATCTTTATTGATAATACTTGTTAAGTTTTTGGTTGTTCTCGCCATTAATTATCTATTCAAATTTAAGGGGAAAACAATGGTTTTTTCCGCTTTGGGGCTTGCTCAAGTGGGAGAATTTGCGTTTATAATCTTTGGTTCTGCTACTGCCATGGGACTGATTTCAAAAGAAGTTTCATCTTTAGGAATTACCGTTGGCCTTGTGACTTTGATTGTTTCCCCCTTTGTTTATGGGAATTCAATGAGAATATGGAGGGTATTAAAGAATAGATTCAAAATTTTTTCCTCCCTAGAAAGAAATTTATCTTTAGAAGATATGTACAGAGATCATATAATTATTTTGGGTTTTGGAAGAGTGGGGGGGTGGGTAGGGAAGGCTTTATCAGACCATAACATTAATTATGTTGTTGTAGATTATGATAATGAAATTATTAGTGAATGTAGGAGAAAGGGAATAAATGCAATTTATGGTGATCCTGTTGAAAAAGAAGTTCTAGAGGCTTCTGGTATTATGAATGCAAAAGCAGTTATTGTCGCCATACCGGATCGACTTTCTCAGGAATCGGTAATTGCTCACATTCAAACTGTTGCACCGAATGTTAAGATAATCTCAAGAGTCCATCTGGATGAAGATTGGGACAAATTAAAACTATTACAAGTAAACAAACTAGTTCAGCCGGAATTTGAGGCTGCAATTTCAATTATTAGAGGTATATTGGTCTCCTCTGGAAAAAGTAAAGATGAAGTTTTAAGAAGTATAAAAAGTATTAGACTCTCACATGCGAAAATTTAAGAAACTAAAAGAAAAAAGACTTAAGGGAAAAAAGAATAAGAAAGTTTTAGTTTTTGCCACCGTAGCCTTGTTATTTTTTTTATTTCTATCATTCATATTCTTTATTTTTAAGTTACAGTCTTTAAAAAAATTTGCATATGTTAGTAATAAAGATGGTAATGTAGAAATTATTATTGTTGATTCTCAGAAGGATAAATATTTAAAGATGTTAATCAGTAAAGACTTTAATCTGGAATCTTCAAGAAACTATGGTCAGTATGAAATAGGAAATCTATGGATATTAGGTCAAAAAGATGGGTTTAAGGGTAAGCTTATTGCAGAAACTGTTACGAAAAACTTTTCTATTCCAATTTTTCTTTGGAAGGATGGTAGATCTTCAAATTTGAATTTACTTCAGAGACTAAAAAGTATAATTGTTCAAAAAGAGCTTACTGAATATGATTACGTTTTAAAGACTGTTAATACACCCGATACAGTACTTGTGAATTTTATAGATTCTGAAATGGAATTTGTTTCTCCCAAACTTGAAATGGTGGATTTGACGGGGAGTAATTCTTTGGCTAAAAATATAGTAAATATATTAGGTGTCTACGGAGTAAAAACTACTTCATATTCTAAAGGATATGATGAAAATTTAGACTGTGAAGTTAGCGGTTTTAATCAATATCTTGTAGATACTGTAGTAAAAATCTTTTCCTGTGAGAAAAAGGAGAAAGATGTAAATGTTGATTTACGAATTAGAATCGGTAAAGTCTTCGCAGATAGATTCTGATGTATCCCGAGGGAAAGACATTACATTTTCTAATCCCTTTCCTTTTTTATCTTCTTTAATAATAACTTTTAAACAATTTCTATTTGTTGATTTTATAAAAACTTTGTAAGTATTTCCTCCCTTAACTAAATTTCTAAGTCTTGCAGATAAATCATCTGTGACCTTGCCTAGATAATTACCATTTGCTGCGTTGACGGTGACCCTATGAGAATGGACAATTAATATTGCTTCATCTCCAGCAGATAGTGAAGAGGTTGTCTTGTTTGAACCTAAATTTATAAGTGTTGTCAATTTTGTTTTTCCAATCTGTTCAATAAAGATTGATGCATCGATATTATTTTGATACTCTGGTCTGGACTCATCGTCGGAACAATTTTTATATTTTTCCAAGGCATTTAAAGTGATGTTATTTTTGGGATCTATTAAAAGAGCTTTTTTAGAAGTTGATTTTGCCTTTTTAATTTCTCCAATTTCGAAGTAAGCTCTAGCCAGACGATTTAAGCTATCAATGTCTGTTTTATCTTTTTTAAGAATTTGTAAATTTATTTTTATAGCTTCTAGCCAGTTGCCTTTCAAGGCTAAATCAATAGCTTTTTGTACCAAGTTCTCTTCCATATATTTTTATTGTATAATTCCATATAGTATGTCAGGTCACTCACATTTTGCAACAATTAAAAGACAAAAAGGTCTTAAAGATGCACTTAAAAGTAATACATTTGGAAAGCTTTCCAAGATGATATCTATTGCTATAAAGTCAGGAGGAGGTGCAAATCCTGATATGAATTTTAAACTTCGTGTTGCAATTGATAAGGCTAGAGAGAATAACATGCCTAAAGATAATATAGATAGAATATTAAAAAATGCTTCAGAGAAAATGGATTCAATTGAAGAAATCAGCTATGAGGGATTTGGACCATGTGGAGTGGGTGTAATTGTTGAAACAGCGACAGATAACAAAAATAGAACAGCTCAAGAAATGAAAAATTTATTTGAAAAGGGTGGGGGATCATTAGGTGGACCCAATTCCGTTTCCTATAATTTTATTGATAGAGGTTTCTTATTAATTGAAAAAAAAGATGATGTAGACAGTCAAACCCTAGAACTTATTGATTTGGGGGTGGAGGATATTGAAGTTGCAGATGACGGACTTGAAGTCTTTACTCTTCCTGATCGATTAAAAGAAGTTAAGGAAAAAATAGAAAAAGCTGGTTTTAAGATATTAAAAATGGAACTAACAAAATTACCTAAAAATTACATAGAAATTATTGATGAAGATAAACTTAATAAAATTCAAAACTTTTTAGATAGTTTTGAAGACCACGATGATGTCCAGAAGGTATACACAAATCTTTAAAAAATATAATTAATGCTATCAATATCAAAAAAGTTAAGATTTGCAATTTCCTCCATTCTGTTGTCTGCTGGTTTTGTCTTAATTCAATTTTTACCTGGACAGTTTAAATTTCCTGCAATTGCAATTTTGGTTCTAGTTGCTTGTGTTTTTTCCATTTGGTCTTTTTTTGAAGGTTTAGGTAAAAATATGACTTTAGTCTCTTTAATTTTACCTATGTTATTTACTTTAAGTGTTGGAATATTTTGGTTTTTATTACCTGTTAATATATTTACGAGGATTCCAATTGTCATTTTTTTTGCTATAGGAATATATACTCTTTTTTCAACTATGAATATATATACAGTATCCTCAAGTTTAAGAACCATAGCTCTTCTTCATGCCGCAAGGGGTGTTGGCTTTGTTTTGACTTTAGTTACGTCATTCTTAATTTTTGACGCAATCCTTTCGATTAAGCAAATGTTTTATATTAATTTTGGTTTAATTTTTATTGCGTCATTCTTAATGTTTTTCCAAGGTCTTTGGGCAATTGATCTTGAAAAGAAAATAAATATAGAAATATTTTTAATGTCTTTAATTTCATCCTTGATAATGGGGGAGCTATCCATCCTAATTTTCTTCTGGCCGGTTACAGTTGTTGTGGGTTCACTTTTTTTAACCAGTGGGGTATACCTTTTACTGGGATTGGGTCAGGCCAAACTTGAAGATAGACTTTTTCCATCTACCATTAGAGAATACTTAACAGTAGGATCAATTGTTCTTCTTAGTATGTTTTTTGCTACCAGATGGGGTAACTAGGGGAGGAGAGAACCTCAAACACCCTATAATTATAGGATATTAGTTTTCACGGAGGAGGTGATAGTTTTCACGGATGATACAGTTTGATATATATTTAAAAACAATGTGGATAAGTTTAAAGCAGGTTTCTTTAAGGGAATAGAGCTAAAAAAACAATTTATCTTGTAGACAACATATCTTCTAAATAAGGATGGTTACATATGTTGTTCTCCTTAATGGTTGTCATTAAAACATTATTTATATATAGTCGTACAATAATACTTTTACGACGTAAGTAAATTGATGAAAGTAGTGTAGTAGTTTTGCACTTCTGTTAAAACTTTATATTTTTAATTAATTATTAGACCATGTAATAAAGTTTAAGGCACCTTCTTTTGGTTAATTATGTCTTTATAAGTATCCATGTCTAGTGAGCTTAAAATTTATTTAGGACTTCCCTAATTTTTTAACATCAGGGGGAGTTGTTTTTATGTTTTTGTACTATTAGTGTTTAATCCGAAAATACGGACTTTATTGAGATGATGAGTTATATGTCTTTTCTTTCAGACAGGCCTTAAAATCGATTTGGTGAGGTCACATTTGAGGCTAATTATTTTAGTTAATTTAATCATTTAAGTCACTTAAAAATTAATTTTTTGATAAAAATTTTATAGTAATTTTATATCTGCGATTTATTTTTTTTATTATATGTCTATAAGTAAATAAAAAAGTTTAATTAATTTTAAAATATGGAATTTAGATTTTTAATATATTATTGGTTTATTATTAATTAGCTTTTTTAAGGATTGTAAAAATACTATAGGAAATTATTATTTTATATCGTCTTCCCCTATCCCCCATTTTACGCGTTTCGTGAAAATTGTGAAAATTTTGACTTTTAATACTATTAAATTACGCTCTATTCCAAAAGTATCTTGAATCTAAGCTTGTGGGTTTAAATGAATGTTTAGAAACATTCCATAAGGGTGATTCTTCAGTTAAATTTCTTTCACTTAAAAGCTTAGCTAATCCCCGGTCTGTTAACGATATGTTTTCGTTATTGATAACATCATCTATAAGACTTGCTATCCAAAGTCTAAATTCATATCCTAACGGATGGACTGGCCACATTTTTCTCATGTCACGATATTTTTGGGAAAACTGTTTTTTAAATGAACCATTTTCTTTTGTAAAAGTATACTTTCTAAATAATTTTAAACAAGATAAAGTGTCTGAAACGGAGGTAAATGGGGCAAATGGTCCAAAAAACTCTTCTGGCATGTTATTCTTATTTTTTCGGGCCGTTTGTTTTATTATTTCTGACAAATTCCAGCCCATTAGACTTGCGTATCTAAATGCTAAATCAAATGTTAAATCAAAACTATTTAGGATTGAATTATTGAAAAGAAGTTCATCAAAAACATTATCTGGAGCATCGGCTAAAACTGTATTTATATCTTGTAATCTTGATCCGTCACTTAATCCAGCCACTTGATTGATTATCCCTACAGAAATAACCAAAGCTTCTTCTGCTGTACAGCCATCTAACACACTTTGTATCTCTGGAAGCAATGATCTAAAGGAAGCTTCCTTATAATCACCAACATCTTCTAAATACTCTCCATTTAATAGTATTGCGTCATCCGAGACTAATAAATTGAAAAGGATGTCTCCTAATTCTAGTTTAATTTCAGATATTGGTTGCCCTCCTCTAACGGCGGCAAGAAATTCATTAGCTTCGCCTTGTGCAAGAGTCATAAACTCTCTTTCTCTCTGCCATGGGGTTAAAACCTGTAATTCTTTTCTAACTTTATTCAATCCATCAGATGTATTTAATCCAGAATCTAATAATGGTCTTCTTTTAATCCAATTAGATGCAGTTGAAACCATAGAATCAGTTTGTTCTTTTATAGAACTAAATATTATTTCATCGGGAATATTAAGAAGGTCCATTCCGGTGCCAGCGCTGTACACTTCAATTCTTTTGTATTCACATCGTTCCATTTGGCGTTAGTATATAATAAAAAATTTTATAAAACACTTAGTGTCGTACAATGTCATTGACACTTACTCCAAAAACTTATAATATTTTATTTAGATGGATTCTGCTCAAGGTAATCTTACTCAAATAGCAAAAAAGGTTGATGAATTTTTAGATTATCTCTCCGTTGAAAAAGGATGCTCCCCTCTTACTATTAGAAATTACAGACACTACCTGAGTCGTTTTAATGAATGGTTGATTACAAATCATAAACATACTGATTTAAAATCAATTAATCAAGATATTGTCCATGATTTTAGATTGTTTTTGGCAAAACTTGGTTTAGGTAGGAAAACTCAAGGGTATCATGCCATTGCTCTTCGCTCGTTTTTAAAATGGCTTATTAGAAATGATTATCAAGTAATGGCTCCTGACAAAATAGATCTACCCAAAGTTCCCGAGAGGCAGGTTAAATTTCTAAACGGTGAGCAAATCGACAGACTTTTAAATGCTCCAACACTTTCAAATATCCAAGGCATAAGAGATAAAGCAATTTTGGAAGTTTTATTCTCAACAGGTCTTCGTGTATCTGAGCTTACAAATCTTAATGTAGAAAAAATTAATTTAGATAGACGTGAGTTTGGAATTACAGGTAAGGGGGGAAGGGCTAGGGTTGTATTTCTTTCATCACGTGCCTGTGAATATTTGATGAAATATTTAAATGAAAGAAAAGATCATTTCAAACCCCTGTTTATTCGTCATAAAGGTTCAATGGATCCAACGACTCCTGATGAAAAAATGCGCTTAACTCCACGATCAGTGGAGAGACTGTTGAAAAAATATGTTAGAAAAGTAAAACTTCCAATAGAAGCAACCCCCCACACAATAAGACACAGTTATGCTACAGATCTATTGGTGGCTGGAGCTGACATAAGATCAGTTCAGGAGATGCTGGGACATAAAAATATTTCAACAACCCAAATCTACACTCATGTAACTAACAAACAACTTCATGAAATACATGAACAATTTCATGGGAGGGGAAAATGAAGGATTTTTTAAATAGTCCCAATAAAGTGTTTCTTTTGGTTCTTCCTATTTTTCTAATTGGAATGTTTTTAGGATCTTTTGGATATACAAAATATGTTTTAAGTAGTTCTTCTCAGAAAAAGCAAGAAATTGTTACAAACTCTCCCCTACCAGAAATTATTGAGGAGGTAAGACCAACTACAAAAGATGCAAAAATCTATAATTTTCTTTTAACTGGTCATGGTGGAGGTGGACATTCTGGAGGCGGGCTGATGGATGCAATAATTGTTGTGTCAGTAAATATTACAGATAAAAAAGCAGGTTTAATTTCAGTTCCTCGTGATTTCTGGTTTTCTGGTCATAAGATAAATGCTGATCCCTCTTTAAAAGACGCTGTTGCTGGTGTAACAGGTCTTTCAATTCCTAATCAAATATCGATTGATTTTGCCTCCTTTATAAAGATGATTGATACACTTAATGGTGTTGATGTTGATGTTAAAAAAGTTTATACAGACAATTTCTATCCCGTAAAAGGACTAGAAAATGAATTATGTGGGTTTACTGCAGAAAAAGTAGCTGATTTACATAGTAAATATTCAGGTTTTGAGCTTGAAAAACAATTTACTTGTAGGTATGAAACTATCAGTTATTCAATTGGGCTTAACCATATGATCGGGGCTGATGCATTAAAATATGTAAGGAGTAGACACGGTGACGGAGATTTTGGTAGAAGCAGGCGTCAATATGAAGTTCTAAAAGCAATTTTGCAGAAGGCAAATGTTAAAAGTGTTGCAAATGCTTTTGATTTTGTTGAAACAAATTTGACACTTGATAAAGTAAATGAGATTTTAACAGACATAGGTAATCCTTTGGATTATTCTGTTTCTTATCTTGGATTAACTGATGAAAATGTTTTAGTTTCAAGCAAAAGTTCAGGAGGAGCTTATATATTAGTACCAAGAGAAGGCCAAGATATTAAAACATATATTAAAAATAATCTATAAAGAGATTATCGAATCTCGTATGAAAGTGTGACAGTTACTTCAATTTCAGTTTCTCCAGCTTCTATATTTGCAGTTTCTGGTTCAGATGCCGTCACTGCTTTATCATACATAACCATGGTTCTGGGACTTATGCCTCCCGATTCCGAAACATTTATAATTTTTCCTAGACTAATTCCTGCAGATTTTGCCAAATCCTTTGCCTTATTCTTAGCTTTTTCTACAGCTTCATCTCTAGCTTTATTTGTAAGTTCTTCTTTTGTTTTTTCATTAACTTCAAATGAAATGTTACCAACCACATTTGCTCCACTATCGGTTGCCAAAACCAAAACATCATTAATTTTTTCAAAATCAGTTATTTTTACTTCATAACTGGTTGAAACTCTATATCCATTTATCTTATAAGGAGATGAATCGTAGTCATATTCTGGATAAACGCTATAATTTACTGTTTTTATGTCTTTCTCGTCAATTTTTAATTTTTTAAGCTCGTCAGTCAACCCCTTAGATTTTGTGTTAACACTGTTTTGAACTTGTTTTAAAGTAGCCCCCTGTTCTTCAATTCCTATTGTAACTTTGGCAATATCAGGAACAACAGCAACCTTACCTGTCTCAGTTACCATTAAGGGTTCACCTTTGGTTTGTGTAAGAACAGAAATAGGGAGAGATGGACCCCATTTGGAATAAACAAAAAGAAGTATAAAAAATATAATTACTGACCCTACAAAATTAATAGTTTTCTCACGTTCCATAACTTAAATATACCATATTCATAAATAGTTGCAAAGAGAAAGGAGTAGAAGTAAAATACCCCCAAATGAAAGAAAAGGTCGGTTTAACAGATGCTATCGTGTGATTAGTAGACAAATATCCAGCAAAAGCTGTAGAAGTCTTAAAAGAGGATCCTGATTCTCCAGTGGCTAGAGTAATAGTGAAAGCATTAATCAAAGGTCATCTTCTCGAAGTAGCTCAACAACAAGCAGAAAAAAAGCCTGAGGCTTAGCTTTCTTCTTCTTCGTCTCCTGTTTTTTCAAGAACTGTGGCAGCTGCAATTGAATCTCCCTTGTCTGCAAATCTCATAATAATAACTCCTTGTGTGGCTCGTCCTAATTGTGGAATGTTTTTGACTGGAAGCTTTATAACCTGTCCTTTTTTGGAAGTTATAACTAATTGATCTGATTTTTCAGTAACTAAGCATGCTGTTGCTAAATCCCCCGTTTTTGCTGAAACCACACATGCCTTAACCCCTTTGCCTGCCCTTTTTTGTATTGGAAATAGATCAAATCTAGTTCTTTTTCCTAGTCCGTGAATTGAAAGAGTTAATATATCTCTAAATATTTTTTTTCTTTTATCAGCTGGAACATCTAATTTTTCAGAGAAGACTTCCATACCTATTACTGAATCTCCTGTAGCCATTTTAACTCCAGTTACTCCAGTCGTTGCTCTTCCCATCGGTCTGACATTACTTTCTGGAAATCTAATAGACATTCCCTTTTGGGTTAAAAGCATAATATTATCATTGCCGTATGTTAAGTGAGCCGATATCAGACTATCAGCGCCTTGAAGTTTAATGGCTATAAGTCCACTTGATCTTAAGTTGTCAAATTGTTTTAATTCAGTTTTTTTGATAATTCCAGAAGAAGTTGCCAGTATTAAATGTTTTGCACCAGATTCTTTGTCCATTGGTAAAATTGATTTGATTTCTTCTCCCTGCTCAAGGTTTAGAAAGTTGACTAAAGCTTGCCCTTTTGCCTGTCTTGATGACTCAGGTATCTCATAGGCTTTTGTTCCAAAAACACGCCCTTTATTGGTAAAGAACAGTATCTGATCGTGGGTTGATGCAGTAACTAAATGTTCTATCTCATCTTCTTCTTTAGTTGTCATTCCAATGACTCCCTTACCTCCTCTTCTTTGAGCTTTGTAAGTGTTTCTCGGTACTCTTTTTATATAACCTGTTCTTGTAACAGTTACTAAAACATCTTCTTTTGCAACCAAATCCTCTTCACTAAATTCACCAATCATACTTTTATATATCTTTGTTTTTCTTTCGTCACCAAATTTTTCTTTTAACTCCAAGAGTTCTTTGTTGATGATATTTAAAATTCTTTGTGGATCTTTAAGTATTGCAATTAATTCATCAATTAATTTTTTAATCTCTTCGTATTCTTTTTCAATTTTTTCTCTTTCCAAAGCAGCTAGTCTTCTTAACTGCATATCAAGAATAGCAATAGATTGGATTTCCGAGAGTTTAAATCTTTTCATAAGATTACTCTTGGCATCTTCCTGGGTTTTACTTTCTCTAATTGTTTTAATGACTGCATCTAAATTATCAAGTGCAATTTTTAACCCCTCCAAAATATGTGCTCTTCTTTTTGCTTCAGTTAGTTCGAAAATTGTTCTTCTGGTAATAACTTTTTGTCTATGTTTAATATACTCAACTAAAATTTGCTTGAGGTTTAAAGTATGTGGTGTCCCATCAACAAGGGCAACAAAATTTGCAGGAAAAGTAGTTTGCAATTTTGTATGTTTGTATAAATTATTTAAAACTGACTTTGGTTTAGCATCCCTTTTTAGTTCAATCACAACTCTCATACCATCTTTATCAGATTCATCACGCAAATCACTAATACCAATTAATTTTTTATCTTTTACAAGTTCAGCAATTTTAGCAACCATTTCTGCTTTATTTACTTGATATGGAATCTCAGAAATAATAATTTGGGATTTTCCTGACTTATTCTCTGAAATTTCTGCAATACCCCTAACAACTATTCTTCCTCTTCCTGTTGCATAAACTTCTTTTAAGGAATTTGCATCATAAATAGCTCCTCCTGTTGGAAAATCAGGACCTGGCAAAACTTCTGTTATTTCATCTATGGAAGTATCCGTTTCAAATGAAATTGATTTTGGATCTACTTCCTCCTGAGTAAAACTTTTTTCTTCTCCTGAAGCAATTAAATTAATTTTCTTAATTACAAATTCATTTTCAATTTTGTGATTTTCTTGGTTTTCTACAACAACTTTTCCATTTTTAACCATTAAGGAAATTGCATCAATAACCTCAGTTAAATTGTGTGGAGGAATTTTAGTGGCCATTCCAACTGCAATACCTTCAGATCCCATTAACAAAAGGTTTGGAAGAAGAGCTGGCATAAAGACGGGTTCTTTTAAGGTAGCGTCAAAATTGTCAATATAATCAACAGTATCCTTTTCAATATCGGCTAAAAGATATTCAGAAATAGCCGATAACTTGACCTCCGTATAACGCATTGCTGCGGCTGAGTCTCCATCAACTGATCCAAAATTTCCCTGTCCTCTGACTAATGGATACCTCATTGAAAAATCTTGAGCTAGACGAACCATGGTGTCATATACAGCAGTATCTCCGTGTGGATGGTATTTACCTAAAACTTCTCCTACAACTTTAGCTGATTTAGTAAAACTTCCAGAGTGCTTTAGTCCCATCTGAGACATGGCATAAAGTATTCTACGATGCACTGGTTTGAGACCATCTTTAACATCTGGAAGAGCCCTTGCAACAATAACGCTCATTGCATAATCAACATAAGATTTTGAAAGTTCTGAAGTTATTTCTGTATTTAGAATTTTACCGATATCCATATTAATAATTAGAACAAAATAGGCTCTTTAAAGCCTAGAATCATTTTATAGCTAAATTACCCATGAAGCAAGGGGAAAGAACAGTCAAACTCTAGGCCATCCAACCTCATATTTTTACTTTTTAAAGATGATTGTTTAACTAGATGGTCAAATCCATATCTCACCAAAATTTTGGGAAGAAACTTGGAGTATCTTTCTTGTATTTTTCAAATTCTGCGTTTCCCTCATATTTTTTCTCTAGCATAGGAATACCCGAAACTTTTAAGATTAGATAAGTTATAGTGAGTGGTCCGATTAATCCCAGATACCAGTATGTTGATCCAAGTGTCAATATCCAGATACCCCACCACATTGTAACTTCTCCAAAATAATTAGGATGTCTTGTTAATTTCCAAAGACCCTCTTTTATTATCTTTCCTTTGTTTTTAATATCTTTTTTGAAAAAATACATTTCTAAATCTCCAACTGTCTCAAAGTAAAAACCAAGAACCCAAATTAAAAGACCAATAAACCCAAAGAAAGATACTCCCCCATCAAAGCGATTATAGAGAGCAAAGGGAAGGGAAATTAAAAACATAAAAATTCCTTGGATTAGAAATACTTTTACGTAACTTTTAAATATAATATTTTTACCCCATTTCTCTTTCCATTCTTTATATCTGAAATCTTCTTTTTTGCCCCAGTTGCGGATGGTTATATATATTGTTAATCTCAAACCCCACAAAAAAACCAAAAAAGTTAAAATCATTTTTGTTTGTTGAAAATCTTTAGATAATATAAAATTTAAAAAAGCGACAACTATAAATCCAATCCCCCAAGCA
>DATDSD010000011.1:0-4701 GCA_035291405.1 Patescibacteria group bacterium
AGAATATCCTTTTGCATGGAGCTCTGGTATGCTTCTTTGGTCTTTGTTATTTTAAAAGTAAAGTAAAAAATATCAGAACATTTTAGTGCTCATGGGGAATTAGTAATAAAGTTAAAATAATAATTAGAGACCCTAAAAGTAGAGGAAGAATTGACTTTAGTCTATGAAGTTTTTGATCTTTTATTTTAGGTAAAAAGTCACTAGCTCCAAGATACAAAAATACACCCGCAGAAACTGCCATTAATGATCCATTTAGAGTATCGTTTTGATTAAATGTATAAACCAAAAATGCACCAACTATTGTCATGAGGGAAGAGATTATATTTACAATTAAAATTCTTGTTCTTTTCCATCCAGCCTTTAAGAGTATTCCAAAATCCCCTATTTCGTGGGGAACCTCATGAAGAAATGTAGAAAGAGCTGTAATAAAACCTAAATTGGGGTTAATCATAAAACTTGCTCCAATTGCTACACCGTCTATGAAATTATGAATTGTGTCTCCGAAGATTACCAACCCCACAGAGGAATTACTTATTTCTTTGTGGTGTTCATCGTCTACTCCATGATGATGTATTCCAAAGAATAGATGTTCAAACAGGTAAACTGTTATGAAAGAGGCTAAGACTATCCAATAGACCAAATCTCCTATTTCATGTTCGGCTTCGGGGATTAAACCAAGAAGTGACACCGTTACCATTACCCCTGCCGCAAAGGGAACCGAATATTTTTCAAGGATATTTGATAGATTTCTACTAAATAAAAATACGACACCTCCAAAAAGAGCAATAACACTTCCCAAGAGAGCCAGTAAAAATAAATTTATTGTTTCATTCATGAAAAAAATTGTAACATTATTCTGACAAACTGCCTAGCCTCAAACTTTGAAGCATTTTACGAGCAAGGCTTGAGTGAGATGTACCAGATACAGGTCTATTGTTAAATTTATTTGTCGCATCAGTACCACAGGCTGAAACAATTATTTCTCCACCTGGATGTTTTGAAATAATGCTGGTTACATCATATACTCCACCTTCAATCACAAGCCAACAATCTTCTTTACTGTTATGAAGATTAACGTCTGTCATATTTATTGTCTTCTCAGACACTGTAGACAATGTCTTATTTTCTTCTAAGACCTGATTATTAGAAAAATACATAAATACACTACCAATAACTATAATTGTTGCCATAACCAATAAGATGGGTAATAAATTCTTTTGTTTCTTTGTGGGTTCTTCTATTGGTCCCTCGACTGAGTCTTCAGCTTCTTCATTCATCTTTGATAATTGGGTTTAATTGTATTCTATTGGCGGTTACGCATCCATCCGAATTTGACTTACCAAAAACCGAAATCTTGATTCCTGTCTTTAAATCTTCTTTTTTTGCCTCCTGGAAATTAGAGTAAACAGTAGATTCTGAAAAAAATATTATCTTTGTAGATCCATCGTTAAGTTTTACTGTTACTGATTTATCATCATTTGAAATTATCTCTCCATCAATTGAATTAAAACCATTTATGTTTCTTGCAGGACCTCCGGAAGGAATTGCTATTCCCCCTCTTTGACCAGCACCATTTCTCATCTCATTAAATTGTTTTTGTTGATTAAGACCCTTGTAGTAGTACCCTCCAGCAAAACCAAATCCCAATCCAATTACTATCAAAACTGTTGGCAACAAATATCTAGACTTCATATTTATATATTATATTTCATTTCTTAAAAAATGCTTAAGAATTCCCGTAGAATTCTGTTACTTTAATACTATTCATACCTTAAGGCCTCAATCGGTTCAAGGTCTGATGCCTTTTTGGCAGGATACCACCCAAAGATAATTCCAATTACTCCCGAAACTACGATAGCTAGAACTACCGCTCCAAATGATATTGTAAAGGGTAAACTCATGACCTTAGATAAAATGAATGAGATTAGAGTTCCCAGTATCATACCTAAAATACCACCAGTAAAAGTTAAAATTATTGCCTCAGCCAAAAATTGTTGGATTATGGTTTTCTTCTTGGCTCCTAATGCTTTTCTTAAACCAACCTCTCTTGTTCTTTCTGTCACCGTAACAAGCATTATATTCATAATTCCAATCCCACCCACAAGTAGTGAAATAGCTGCAATACCTGAAAGAAGTGATGTAAAGGTTGAAGTTATAGAAGAAGCAGTTGATAAAATATCACTTTGATTCATTATTCTAAAATCTGCTTTTGAAGGATCTGACAACTTATGTCTTGAAAGAAGGAGATAGCCAATTTCGTCTTGAGCAGTAACCATAACATCAGCTGATTTTGCCTCTACTGAAATTGAAGAAAGATAATCCTGACCATATAAAACTTTCATCGCTGTTGTTAGGGGGACATATACAATATCGTCTTGGTTACTCATACCGCTTCCACCTTTTTCTTTAGTAATACCCACAACTCTAAAAGATTGATTCTCAATTCTAACTGTTTGACCTATCGGGTTTATACCCTCCCCAAAAAGATCTATTGCAACTTGAGGCCCCAAGACAACAACTTTATTCATTGAGTCTAAATCCCGTTGTGTTATAAATACACCACCCGAAACTTCAACTTTTTTAACTTCTGCATATGTGGGAGTAATTCCGTAAACCTGAGTATTGGTGTTATTCTTTCCTGTTGTGATTTGACTTCTTTTTGAAAGCTCGGGTGATACTTTAGATACTGAAGTAACCAAATTGGAAGAAGAAATTGCTTTTGCATCATCATATGTCAATGTTGTACCCCCACCGGATGCTCCTCTTACATTACCAGATTGAGTAAAACCTGGACTAACCGTCAAAAGATTACTTCCTAGAGATTGAATTTGATTAGTCACCGATTTTTGAGAAGCTTGACCAAGTGATATAAGTGAAATAACAGAACCAATCCCTATAACAATTCCCAGAACCGCCAAGGCTGTTCTTAATTTATTTACTCTTAAGGTGTTTATAGCTTCTGTAATTATTTCATTTAGTTCCATTTATAATCCTCCCATCTTTTACATGTATTATTCTTTTAGCATGTTCTGCTATATCTGGTTCATGAGTAATCATAATAATAGTGTGTCCCTCATCGTTTAATTTTTTAAAAATATCCATTATCTCTTCTGCCTGATTACTGGCAATATTTCCTGTTGGTTCATCAGCCAAAATTATTGCAGGGTTATTAACAAGGCTTCTAGCAATTGCCACCCTTTGTTGTTGACCACCTGACAATTGATTTGGATGATTATTTAACCTGTCCTCAAGACCTACCATCTTTAAATATTTTTTTGCAATTTCAGAACGTTTAATTTTTCTCACTCCTGCATAACTTAAAGGAAGCATTACATTGTCTAGTGCTGAAGTGCGAGGCAGAAGATTGAAACTTTGAAAAACAAAGCCAATCTTTTTGTTTCTAATATCAGCAAGTTGATCGTCGTTTAAATCTTCTACATTCTCTCCATCTAAAATATACGTACCCTTAGTTGGTTTATCCAAAGCCCCCAAAATATGCATTAAAGTTGATTTACCAGAACCAGATGGGCCCATAATGGCTACAAATTCACCTCTTTTAATTTCAAATGAAACATCATCTAGGGCTTTGGTCTCAATTTGTGTTTGTATTGATGATTCTCCTGAATAATAAATTTTACTGATATGGGATACTTTAATCATATTATCTCGGAATTCCCATTCCCCCACCACCAACACTTGAAAAGACTGACTTTGTTGTGGTTGCAGTAGATTCTCTGGTTGTATTAGTGCCGGTTATAACAGTTTCTCCCATCTTTAGACCCGACTTAACTTCCACACCATTATCTGTTGATAATCCTAATGTTATTTCAACTAGTTCTTGTTTTCCGTCTTTTAAAATTTTGGCATAATTTATATCGTTATTTGTCTGAATAGCTGCACTAGGAATTATTAATACATCAGTCACACTATCAAGAATAATATTTGCTGTTCCTGCCATATTGGAAAGTAACTCATCTGACGAGCTATCAAGCTTGATGTATGCAGTGTAATTTGTTACGTTACTTGTAACTTGCCCTACTTTATCAACAGTTACAACAACTCCAGTAAAAGATTTATCACTTAGACTATCAAAATTAACAGTTGCTTTTTGACCCACTTTCACCTTGTTTACATCAACTTCTGAAAGACTAAGTTCAACTACAGGATTATTCTTTGTTGAAACTGTCGCAATTCTTTTTTCAACAGATATATTAATACCTTCAACTATATTTAAATTACTAATCACGCCAGAATATGGAGAAACAACAATCGGTGAACTTAGATTATAAGTTAATTGGGCTGAAGCAAGGTTTGACCAAGCATTATCGTTTGCAACCTCTGCTTTAGTTCTTGTTTCTTTCATTGTTAAGGTTTCGTCAGTATCGTGACCATCAATTTCTTCATATGTTTTTGCAAGTGATGCCTGGCTAGAGCGATAACTATTATTTGCAGAGTCTAAACTTGCTTTAGCTTTAGCATTAGCCAACATGCCACTTGAATCTAATGTAATTTCTGCAATTTTTTGACCTTTATAAACAGTTTGCCCATCTTTTACATACACTTTTTTAACAACACCTGTGGCTGTTGTTTTTATCTCCAAGATATTTGAAGTTACTACTTTGCCTGAAACCGAAACGGTTGAAACAAGAGTTCCTTTTTCTATTGTCTCAGTTTGATAGGTAATTTCATTTGAACTACTTG
>DATDSD010000012.1:0-2995 GCA_035291405.1 Patescibacteria group bacterium
GTAAGAGAGGCTTCATGGAGAATTTTGGGACAACGACATTATGATGTTCAGTTAATGGCAGCTGTTGCCCTTTTTGAAGGTAAAATTGTAGAGCAAAAAACAGGTGAAGGAAAAACTCTTTCAGCAGTTCCCTCACTTTACCTACGCGCCCTAACCGGTAAGGGAGTTCATCTTGTCACTGTTAATGACTTTTTGGCTCGTCTTGGAGCTGGTTGGAATGCTCCAATATTTGATTTATTGGGTTTAACAGTCGGGGTAATAATTCAAGAAAATAAGTCATTCATCTATGATCCTAAATTTACGGATAATACTCATGGTGATGAGAGGCTTTCACATCTTAAGGTGGTAGGTAGAAAGGAAGCTTATTCTGCTGATATTACTTACGGGACAAATAATGAGTTTGGATTTGATTATTTGAGGGATAACATGGTCCAGTCTTTGCCTGAAATGGTCCAGAGGGAACACTATTTTGCAATTGTTGACGAGGTTGATTCAATTTTAATTGATGAGGCAAGAACTCCATTAATTATCTCAGCTCCTGACATGGAACCAACTCAAAAATATTATCAATTTGCAGGGATTGTTGATAAATTACAACCCGACACTGATTATAAAATTGATGAAAAAGCAAAAAGCGCATCACTCACTGAACAGGGAATTGCAAAGGTGGAAAAAGTCTTGGGCGTTGATAATTTGTATGAAAAAGATTTTGAGGCAATTCACCATATTGAAAATGCACTAAGAGCCAGAAGCTTATACCTTAAAGATAAAGATTACGTTGTCAAAGACAACCAGGTAACAATTGTTGATGAATTTACGGGAAGATTAATGGTTGGAAGAAGATGGTCCGATGGCCTTCATCAGGCAGTGGAAGCAAAGGAGGGAGTTACTATTCAACAGGAGAGTAAAACTTTGGCAACAATTTCTTTTCAAAACTACTTCAGGATGTATGAACATTTATCGGGTATGACAGGAACGGCGGTAACCGAAGCGGAAGAATTTAAAAAGATATATAAATTGGAAGTTGTTGCAATTCCAACACATAGGGAAATGATAAGGACCGACATGGGAGATGCAATTTATAAAACTCTTTCCGGAAAATATGGGGCAATCTCTGCTGAGATAGAAGAAAAGTATAGAAATGGACAACCAATACTTGTCGGAACAACATCAATTGAAAAAAATGAAATAATCAGCAATCTCTTAAAAAGGCGAAAGATTCCACATAACGTATTAAATGCAAAAAACCATGAAAGGGAAGCTGAAATTATAGCAAATGCCGGCAGACTTAAGGCAGTAACCGTTGCAACCAATATGGCGGGTCGAGGAGTCGATATTATTTTGGGAGGTGCAAAACCCGAAGGTAAAGTTACCGATAAACAACTAAAAGAATGGGAGAAAAACCATCAGGAAGTTTTGGAAGTTGGAGGACTTCATGTTATTGGAACGGAAAGACATGAAAGCAGAAGAATAGATAATCAATTAAGAGGAAGAAGCGGGCGTCAGGGAGACCCCGGTTCTTCTAAATTTTACCTTTCCTTAGAGGATGATTTAATGAGAATTTTCGGAGGGGACCAGATAAAGTCTTTAATGGACAGGTTAAAAATTCCTGAAGATCAACCAATTGAAAATCCTTTGGTTAGTCGTGCCATTGAACAATCTCAAGTGAAAGTAGAAGGGTTTCATTTTGATACCAGAAAACGTTTGGTTGAGTTTGATGATGTTGCCAATCAGCAAAGGGAGATAATTTACAAATTAAGAAGAAAAGTTTTGGAAAGTACTAATCTGAAAGATGAAATAATTGAAAAACTTGGAATTCATGCTGGAAAAATTTCTCAAAGTGAAGTGATCCAGATTGATTACGATGCTGTAGTTGCAGGATTTTTGGAGGTTGTACCCTTTGACCAAAATTCGGTCAATTCATTTAAAAAAGAGCTTCAGAAAAGAACTACACCACAAGAAGTAGAAGAATTTATTGAGGTGGTATTAAAAGATGTCCATAAATCAAGAGAAAGTCAGGTTGGTGAAGACACAATGCGTCAAATAGAAAAATATGCATATCTTTCTTCAATTGACCACCATTGGATTGATCATATTGATACAATTGATGATCTTCGTGATGCAATTGGACTTCGTGCATATGGTCAAAGGGATCCTTTGGTTGAATTTAAAGGTGAGGCATATGGTATGTTTGAAAGTTTGTTAAAGAGAATTGATGAAGAAATTGTAAGAAGGCTATTTAGAATTGGAGTTAATCAACAACCCCAAGAGATTCCTGTTACTCAAATGAGAGAAAATATTGATACAAAAGATAATACAGGGTTAGTAGAAGAGAATGACCAATCGAGTAAAACAAAAGTTAATCATCAAAAATTAGGTAGAAACGACCCATGTTTTTGTGGATCAGGTAAAAAGTGGAAACATTGTCATTATCCGAAATATGAATAAATATCAAAAAGTTGGAGTACAGGCATTTATAAAAAGAGATGATGGAAAATTTTTAGTAACAAAAAGATCTCCAATTAATGATTTTTTACCAAACCATTTTGATTTACCAGGAGGAACTGTAGAATTTGGAGAAGATCCAAAAAAAGCCTTGAAAAGAGAGATTTTTGAAGAAACAAGTCTAAGTGTAAACATCAGTAGACCTATTTATTTATATTCACAAGTTCAAAAAGAAAGACATCAAATTTGGATTATTTATGAATGTGAATATAAAGGTGGAGAAATAAAATTAAACCCCGAGGAGCACAATGAATATAAATGGGTTAATTTTGTTGAGGCAAAAGACTTACCCAAAATAATTTTCTTAGAGAAGTTTTTAGAAGTGTTTGACAAATCTAATAGTTAACTTCATTATTAATTAATGCCCCAAAAAAGAAATGGATTTGTCCATGTCTTAGTAGTTCTCATTATTGTCATTGCCATTGTATTTTTAACAGTATCAATTTTTGTAAGTGACAAAACTAAATCACAGAAAAATGATGAAAGAAAC
>DATDSD010000013.1:0-10342 GCA_035291405.1 Patescibacteria group bacterium
GCAAGAGCAACAATTTTTTCCATTATGTCCATGGGGTAATTATATTACAATTTTACTCGGAAGTAATACCATCAAATTCCTCTTCACTAGACATTGCTTCCTCTTTTGTTTTATGAATCGTTTTATCTTTATGGTGTGGAGGACCATAAATTGTATATAATTTCAAATATTCAGTATCAGAAGTATTGATAACATTATGTTTTGCCCCTAGGGGTACAATGACACTGTCTCCGTCTTTTACGTCATAGGTTGTTTCGTCAATTATTACTTGGCCTGTTCCCTTCTCGAATCTGAAGAACTGATCATTTTCACTATGCACCTCAAAACCTATTTCTTCTTTTGGTTTTAAAGCCATGACTACAAGCTGAAAATTTTTGGAGGTATGGAGAACTTGTCTAAAGAAAGAGTTACCTAAAGTTAACTCCTCAATATTTCCGTGATATCCTTTCATAATCTCATTGTAATACTTTCTTTCCAACACGTAAAGAATTGAGTTTCCTCTCCAGTACTTCTTCTAGTTCAATATCGTGATTGACCATTTTTTTATTTCCCGGCCAATAACCAAGTTCTATAAGTAATTTAACTACAAAATCTTTACGTAAAGTTTTTAAATTTATTGCTGTTTCTAATTCCACTAATGATTTGGATAGTAATTCAAACAATTCGTCGTGTTTTTCGCCTTCTTTAGTAATTTTGTTTAGAACTTCACAAAAATAATAGGCTAAGGTTACTTGATTTAAATTTGATCTCAAACTATTGAAATTATTAATAGTCACTGCTTCGGTTAAAATATCAAATCCTTTACCGGAAACGGCAGAGAATTTTACTTCCGAGAAGATTTCAAGATGTCCTCTTTTTTTCGAAATTAATTTTCTAATACCTTTGGCAAGTAAAGTTACTTTTCCATAATTTTTAGAAAAAACAGTCAAAATTCTATCTGCTTCACCATAGTTTTTTCTAGAAAGTATTATTCCTTCTGAAGAATATGTCTTTTGTTTCACAACTTGATTCTAATTTCTTTGTCTGTTTTTAGCAAGAATTCCTCTTCAGTCTTTGAACTTCTAATTACATAAAGTGGAGCATCAACACCTGGTTGCTTTTGAATGAACATTTTATAATCTGACGATTTCTTAAATGGAAGCGAATATTTAAATATCACTTTTGAAACTCCCTCTGGCCTTAGTTTAAAATATCCAGAAAAAACAGTTTTATTAAGTTCGGTCGTGGTGTCGTACTGTTTTTCCAAACCTTCAACAGCAATTAATTTTGATCCTTCAGGGACATAAAGCCTTACCCAATTAGGTAAAACAGAATTAAGCCAGCCATCATATTTTTCTGGATTTTTATAAGTAATTGTTACAGTTTTTTCAATTGTTCCATCTTTATTAACACTTATATCCTGTTCGATTTCTTCTTTAACATAGAGGTTTGACTTCCTTCCTCCTAAATTAGCATTACTTAAATGAAAATAGTCTCCATTATAATCTACGATCCTCCCTGCAATTCCAAATCCTTCAACTGCCTTCTGTGCATTTTCGTCATAAAGATAAAATAAAACATGTTTTTCAGTAATTGACTTAAAAATTGCATCAACTAACTTTGGAAGTTTTTCTTTCGAAGAACCAAAAGCATTTGCTAAAATCGAATTCATCAGGGGACCGATAATCTTCTTTCTGTTGTCAGAATTTGCAGGCCTTAAAATTATTTTTCCAGTCACCGGATCCCAGATAATAGGGCCTTCTACATCTGCAAAACTTTCAAGTTCATAGATAACTTGGGGGCAGTTACATTTTGGTTCAATTTTGGTAGAGAAATTACCAAATCCGGGTACACCAATTTCACCTAAAGCATCCAAAAGATTAACCAAAAGGCCCGTATCAACAGCAATTATTCCATCAATATTTTTAAGTCCCAAATCCTTGGCTTCAGATGAAAAAAGATCCATTGCCACTTTAAAATCAGGACTATAATTCATATCCCTAAGTCTTATATTTTGGGAAAGAACATAAGGTCCTTTAATAAGATCGACTATTGATTCTGGTGCAGGAAGAGATGGCTTATATTTAGCATCAAGATTATAAATATCGTCAGAACTAACAGGCTCAAATTTAGCCTTTGACACCTTCATTATTGAATAGGCAGTTAAAAATCCTCCAGTTGGTCTTAACTCTTTATCATTTTGAAAAAGAACTAGATAAGTTCTTTCACCGTCAATTCCAAGTAGGTAAGGTGCAGATTCTAGAAGGGGTTTACTTTCTGATATATAGGAAGCGACTTCCTTAAATAAATCTAGTCCTTTTTTCATCTTTTCCCGAAGTTCAATTCCACGAAACTTCTCAGGATAATCATTGGGGTCAATGTATTTCATCTCCTCTTCGGCTTTTCTGAAATCCTCTGAAATCTCCCCCATCTTCGGAATGATTTCAGGGATGGAGTTAACAATAAAATCAATTCTCTCTTGTGAAGTCTTAGTACTGTCTTTACCGTCATCTTTAAAACCCAAAACTGTTAAATATGGTTCAACCGTAGTCAAAGTAGTATCACCCGCTTCAAGCGTATAGGTAGCAGCATTGATTCCATGACCTAAATCTGAAACATACTTTCCAGCCCAGGGGATTATTTTCATCCAGGATATTAGAAAATAGGATTTTTTAAGCCCAGTCACTGAATCCTTTATTAAAACTAGATCATTTTTTAACTTAACAGTATCTTCAATATTAACAGACGAGATTAGGGGAGATATATTTTTATAAACTGAATTTAATTCAGCCAAAAATATAATTAATGGAACAGCTATAACTAACAATATACCCAGAAGTATTGATGGAATAATTACATAAATTTTTCTAATTTTAATTTTATGCTTTGGAATCCCTACAGCATCAGTTTTAGTAGGATCAATTTTAGGAATTAATACGGCAGATTCATCTTTCATGGTTAATATTTATCTTCACTCAATGCAACAAAATTATACAGCACCCTTTCCGCTAATCATAGCCCATGGAGTTTTAAGTATTATCAAAAGATCAAAAAATAATGATTTCTTTCTTGCATAATACGCATCCATTTCAATTCTTTTGTCAAAATTTACATCACTTCTGCCTGAAACCTGCCAATAACCTGTAATTCCAGGTTTGACTTTATGCATTTCCTTGACATATTTTTCCGTACCTGGATATTTCTGTTGTTGTTCCTCAAGTTCCTCTCTTAGATATGGTCTTGGACCAACTAAGCTCATGTCTCCCATTAAAATATTAAAAAATTGAGGGGTTTCATCTATTGAGTATTTTCTAATAAATTTACCAACTTTTGTGACTCTTGGGTCTTTTTTTGGTTTGTAACTACCACTGTTGTGTTTTTGGATATAGGCAATTTTGTATTTAGGATCAGTTTTTTCCAAAATATCACCACCTACAGGCATTGATCTAAATTTAAAAAGTCTAAAAATCTTTTCATTCTTACCTAAACGCTTCATGTGCGAATTTTCTTTTTCAACCAAAACAGGTCCGGAAGAGGATAATTTTATTGCAATTGAAACAGCAAGCATTATTGGAGAAAAAATAATAATAAGAATTGTAGCGGCGGCGATGTCTATTATTCGTTTTGTTATTTCAAAAAACATAAGGCGTCTTAAAGAAGTTCTTTCCTATTTTTTTCCTTTAATAATTCGACTATTTTCTTAACCGATTGAGCATGACTCTTGGGACAAACAAGAAGTGCTTCTTTTGTATCAATAATGATTAAGTTATCAACATCAATTGCAGCGATGAGTCTACCATCTGAATGAATTATGGCATCTGTTGTATCAATATTGATAACTTCTCCACCGGGTTCATCGCCTGTAATAATAACGTTGCCATCGTTATCTTTTTTACTATTTTCCCAAACCTCTTTCCAGTCTCCAACGTCAGTCCAAGAAAAATCTCCATGAACCACTACAAAATTTTTAGATTTCTCCGCAACCCCAACATCAATCGAAACTACTGGCATGTCTTCATAGATTTGAGAAATATTTTTGACATCTTTAATTCTTAAAAGATTTTTGTATATCTCTGGCACGTGGGTTTTAATTTCAGAAAGCAAGCTGTCTGCCCTCCAGACAAACTCACCAGCATTCCAATAATATTCTTTAGAGTCTGTGTATTTTTTAGCTAACTCTAATTCTGGTTTCTCTACAAACTTTTCAAGTTCAAAAAATTTAATATCCTTAACCTGCTTGTATTTCTCACCTTTTTTTATGTGTCCTAAACCAGTATGTGGATAAAGTGGAGGAACGCCTAGTGCAACTAGTTTTTTATCTTCATAGGCAATTTGTGCACAAGCTTCCAAGACCTCCAAGTACCTACCAACCGGTTTAACCAGCCTGTCTGCAGCTTCTGTAACTATTACAGCATCAGGATCAATTTTTTGTATTACCCAAGCCCCCAATGCGTGGGCCGGTCCGGTTTCTCTTCTTGCCGGTTCAACAATAATATTTTCTTTAACAAACTCGGGAATCTCTTTAATTATTTCATTTTTATAATCTTCTGACACCGTTACACAATAAATCCTGTCTGGAGACACCATTCTTTGAAATCTTTCGAATGTAAGTTGTGTTAAAGTCTGATTTTCAAAAAAAAGTGGAAGGAATTGTTTAGGAGATTTATTTTTTGATTTAGGCCAGAGTCTGGTTCCTCCCCCTCCAGCTATTATAAGAGCGTACAAGTGATCTTTGTAATTGTCTTTTGAATCTTTCTTTTGAAAAATTTTTAGCATTATCAGTTAGGTATTTATAATTAAATCTCATTGTATCAAATTTTGCAATTGCATGCTTCAGACTTTGATTATTTTGAGTATCAAAGAAGACGCCCGTTTTATTTGAAACCACTGTATCTAAGCTACCACCTTTATTGTATGCAATAACAGGAACTCCAAAACCTTGAGCCTCAACAGCCATTATTCCAAAATCTTCTTCCTGAGGCATTAAAAATACTTTGGCATTGGCATAAAGTTTCCAAAGTTTTTCATCTGTTGGTTTATAGATAAATTTTATATTTTTATTAGCTTTTTTTCTTTGTCTAAAAAATTCAGATCCAGAACCTGCGACAATTAAGGGTAAACCTATTTCATTAAATGTTGAAACAACCAAATCTAATCTTTTGTATGGTTCAAATCTCCCAGCGATGAAATAATAATCATTATTTCCCTTATTTAATTTTTTAACTTCGACAGGTGGAAAAATTGTTTCACTTTCTCTTTCATAATACTTTTTGATTCTTTCAGAAACAGCTGAAGAAATTGAAATAATTTCATCTGGCCTCGCACTTGCAACCTTATCCCATTTTTTTAAATACGAAATAATGGGCTTTGAAATCCACTTAAAGAATGGAAATATCTTAAATTTTTGTGGAGGATTATTGAAATAAAATTCTTTTCCACTCCACAAATATCTTGTTGGAGTTAGTAGGTAACAAACATGCAACGTGTTTGTATTAGTTATTATTCCTTTAGCTGCCTCTGAGGTAACGGAAATTACTAAATCAAATTCATTAAAATTAAACGTCTCAAAAGCTAAAGGCATTGACCAACCAAATAATTCATGATTATTCCTAGCAAATGATATTTTTTGTAAGAATGAAGTATAAATTTTAGGAAATACTTTTGCCCAAGGGGCATTATCCAAATCTAAAACTGATGTATAAAGAGGGGCATTTGGAAACATCTCATGAAGAGTTAAAAGTGTTCTCTCTGCACCACCAAATTTATTAACCCTGTCGTAACAGATCGCAATCTTTAATTTATCAAAAGTTACCATTAAACGTATTTTACTCTAAATTATCTAAATTGAAGACTTATAAATTTTAAGTGTTTCCTTTGCCATTTTAAGCCACGAATATTTCTTTAAAAATTCTTGAGATTTAATTATCATTTTTTCTCTTTCATCACTTGAAATTTTCAAAATATTTTCCAGAGAAATTTTTATGGAATTTACATCCATTGGGTCAAAATAAAAAACACTCTCCCCATAGACTTCTTTCAAAACAGGAATATCAGAAACAGCTGCCAAGGTTCCAGCCTTAATTGCTTCCATGGGAGGAAGTCCAAATCCTTCTGCAAGGGTAGGAAAGACAAAAGCTACCGAATTTTTATAAAGTAATTCTAAGTTTATATCATCGACAAAACCTAAAATTTCAACAAAATCATTTGCTTTTTTACTACTTACTTCTTTTTCTAACCTCTCAGTAAAAACAGTTCTTCCAGAAACAATCTTTAAATGTATTTTTTCTTTTCTATTACTATTCAATAAAACAATAGCTTCAATTAGCATTTCTAAGTTTTTATGTGGATAGCTGTTGCCTGTATATATAAAATATCTAAAATTATTCAAAGCTTTATTCATATGTTATTTCTACTTTACTTGGTTTAATCTTATAAGAACTAACTAATTCATTTTTGACTGTTTGGCTTGGAACTATTATTTTTACAGAACCATAGACTGCCTTCGCAAAAGTAAAATAATACCCAAGGCGCCAGATTTGATAAATTGGAAAAGGTCTTGTCGTTGCTTCACCACCCATAAATTTATGCATAATCATGTCATGTATTGTTACAACAAATTTTCCAAAATATAAAAGGGGTACATTAAAATGTGGAAAATGAACAAGATCGGGTTTATATTTTGAAATTAAAAAGAGAAGCTTAAATTGTTCTTCAAATGAATAATGTTTAAAGTCAGCAAGAACTTTGGTGAAATTATTTGGAAGGTCTACTTTATCAAAAGTCTCTTTCCTCAAAAGAATGACATAATTATTCTTGGAATCAATTTTTGCAAGATTTTCAATTAATTCTTTTGTATACCTACCATTTCCTGTGTGACTAGGACCAAAAAGCCTGGCATCAATTAGTATCTTCATTTGTTAATTTAATATGAAGAAAGTAAAACAACTCTGACATATCTAATAACTTTAAATAGATTAATTCCTAAAATTACGAAATAATTAAAAAGGAGTGGATATTTCTTCCACAGATTTTTTCTATAAAAAAGCTCCATAGAGTGAACTCCAGCAAGTCTAAGTTTTTTTCTCTGAGCGTCAGTCAATTTATGTCTCCATTTTTTTACCTTACCCTTAGTTACTCCCTTTAAATGGGTTATGTATACATCTGGGTAATAAACGAGGGTGTAGCCTGCCTTATTAATTTGAAAACATAAATCTACATCTTCCCCATCAAAGAAATATCTCTCATCAAACCAACCAACCTTATCTAAAAGTTTTTTGTAAGTTAAAAAGAATGCTCCTTGTATTGCTTCAACCTCGTGAGTTGAACTTTCTGGAATATCTTCGTAATAATAATATCTTGATCTTCCTAAAACTAATTTTTGAAAAGAAACCCAAGGGGTTGGGAATCTCCTTCTTATATCTTTATCCATCTCTCCATTAGCAAGCACCAATTTACAAGTTACGGCCCCTACTTTTGGATGTTCTTCCAAGTATCTTACAGTTTTTGCAAACACATCTTTATGTACTACAGTATCTGGATTTAAGAAAAGTACCATTTCACCTTGAACTAGACTTTTAGCTCTATTATTTCCTTTAGAAAAACCTTCGTTTGGCCCTTCAACATATTTAACCCATGGAAAATTCTTTTTAATTACTTCTGGACTACCGTCTGTTGAGGAATTATCAGAGACAATTACTTCCATTGGAACTTCGTCCATATACTTCTTAACAGAATTTAGGCAATCCGAAAGAAGCTCCTTGGTATTGTAATTAAGAATTATTACGCTTAGTTTTGGTTTCGTCATATACTTTGTTTAGTTTTGCAACAATTCCTCTCCAATCAAAATTAATCTTAACAAATTCTCTACCTGCCTTCCCTATTCTTTCAGCTTTGTCTTTATTTTTCAAGAGGTCAATAACCATTTCAGATAATTTATCCATGTTTGAAGATACCAATGCTTCCTTTCCAGCAGTAATTCCAAGACCTGCTACACCAACTGGTGTAGAAACAACAGGAAGTCCCGAGGCCATAGCTTCCAAGACTTTTAATCTTGTTCCACCGGGGCCTCTAATGGGTGTTACCAGAAGAGCTGAAGCTTTATAAACATCTCTATTGTCTTCAACACTCTCACTAATTTCTATATCTATGTCTAGTTTTGAATACTCAATAATTTCTGGGGGAACGTTTCTGCCGGAAATCCAAAGTTTAACATCTTTAATTTCATTTTTGATTCTAGGCCAAATTTCACGAACCAACAAATTAACAGCCTCCACATTCTGCATCCATTTGTAATTTCCATGGTACAAAATTCTAGGAGGGTCCTTTTTAATAACTTTTTTACTATCAAAAAATTCAAGATCTACTCCGTTTGAAATAACACCAACATCTAGTTTGGGTTCTTCACTTTGGATTAACTTCTTATCATCTTCTGAAACAGCAAAAAGTTTAGTTGCCCTATGCCAATAAAATTTTTCCCAAAATTTAAGTTTGACAACATCAAACATATAAATAGGCTTTAAAATTGGACTGACTTCATTATTAACATAGTGTTTATAAACAGAATATTCAATCGTGGGTTCAACTAAGATAATTGGTATTTTTGTTTTTGGGATGTGAGGCATAACATAGAAAGTCTCAGCGTGGATTAAATCGTATTTATGTGTAGATAATTCTTTTTTAATTGCAGATCTTTCTTCTAAAGATAAATTTCGTATCACAACCAGTGGATTAAAACTTATTAAAGTTAAAAATAAATTCCTGAATGTCCATGGAGATTTGGGACGTTTAAAAACATATACTTTTTTGCAATACTTTTCAATTTGAGGCAAATACTTTCTTTCCCAATCATCTTTGATTAAAGACATTAAAGTTATTTCATGTTTTTCACTCAAATGTTTAATTAAATGAAACCACCTAGTCTGGCCACCAGACATCTGATCAATTGGTAAAAAAGGAACAAGCATTAATATCTTCATGATTAATTATCCTAATTAACTATTTTATCGGAAAAAAGTTTTCTTTGCTTGAAAAAGAATTTAAATCCTGCGGTTTTGAAAATATCTCTCCACATTTTGATTTCTCCAATCGTACCTTTAACAACTCCATATTTAGAGTTTTTACCGAGATCTATTGCAGAAAGTTGGAACCTTACTACCTTGCAGTTATTTTTAAATAAATATTTATTTTCTGCAATTTCTAAACCATAATTTTTTAGTAGTCTATCTTTTAAGACATTCTCTAAAATTTCTTTTTTAATAATTCTATCCCCAGCAACATAGCTTGTTCCTTTAAATATTTTTCTAATTAACTTATTGTATTTATCCGCTTCTGTAAGCATGATAAGACAATCAAGATCATCATTTTCAAAAATATCTAATGCTTTTTCAATTTCACTTGATACTAATCCAATTAAGTCTGCGTCTAAAAGAAGTAAATTGTTGTTTTTTGAAGCGTTAACACCAGTTCTAACGGCTTCTACCTTTCCTCTGTTTACTTCATGGATTATCAACTTAACTTGAGGGAAATTTGATTTAATGACACTAGGAGTATTATCGTTTGATCCATCATCAACAACTATTACCTCATCAATATTTTCAATTCTTGTCACAACCCCTAAAACATTATTAATTCTTTTGGCTTCATTAAATGCTGTAATTACACAAGAGTATTTATTTAGCATGACATTCCAATTTTACCACCAGCATATTGAAATTGCCTCAAGTTGAATGTAACCTAGTTTAAATATTAACTAATGTGTCAAAAAAACATATCGTGATTATAGTTCCAGGATTAGGAGATGAAACTACTAAAATTAAATGGGCTACCGCACACTGGAGAAAATATGGATTAAAACCAGTAATTCATAACATTTGGTGGAAAAAAGGTAATAAACATTTTAAACCCAAATTGATAAGATTAATCCACAGAATAGATAATTTTATCAAAGATGGCAATAAAGTATCACTTGTCGGTACAAGCGCAGGAAGCAGTGCGGTTATGAATGCTTATATTTCAAGAAAGAAAAAAATATCTAAAGTAATTTCTATTTGTGGAAGATTAAAACAAGGGGAACAAAAAGGTTTTCGGTCGTTTGAATTAAGAACAGCTACAAGTTTGGCTTTTAAAGAATCTATTTTAATGTTTGAGCAAAATGAAACAAGTCTAATAAAAAATGATAGGAAAAAAATAATGACCGTCAGAGCATTGTTTGATGAATTGGTTCCAGATAATACTTCATATGTAATAGGAGCAAATAACAAAAGGCTTAAGACTATCGAACACGTGTTTAGTATTTGGATTGGCTTGAGTTTTTATAAACCCTTAACTAAGTTTTTGTTAAATTAAATACAATTTATTCTTTAAT
>DATDSD010000014.1:0-10391 GCA_035291405.1 Patescibacteria group bacterium
GGAGAAAAATCCATAAGCCTTATAGACAGGTTTTGCCCAACTTGATGCCCATATTTTAGCTAAGCCATAGACTGATGGATCATTATATTGTGTAAAACGAGAATACACTTCATCGGTTTCGTACTGATCACCAATTAGTCGAAATATATCTAATTGCTCTTGGGCTTTAGAATCACCTTTTTTGGCGGCCGCAACGAGATTTACAAAATACTCTGCTGGTGCTTTCTTTTCTTCATCTGTCAAAAGCGTAGCATTTTTTCTTAATACTTTTATTGCAATATCTGCCCCCTCAGGGCTAAGCTCTTTAAGGTCTTTAAGTTCCTGTTCATTTTCTGAAAACCAAGTTTGTGAAGTTATAGCTTCATCAAAAGCTCTTAATTTATCTTTATTTGAAGCTAAATCTGGATTAAAATCTTCTAGAATAACATCAAGTAGTTCGGGACTTATATTAACACTGAAAGTATTACTACGAACCATTGCCTCTCTCGTGACCAGACTTCTTGCTCTTTGAAAAGCAGAATTATTTGAAAACTCATCACCTGCGTCTACGCATGCAACTATTAATTTTTCTGCATTATTCCAATCTTCATCTGTAGCATTTGGAAAATATGTATCTCTTAGATAATCATTTGTAATTCCCCCAACCGTACTTGAGATTTGTCTTCTCTCGTTTTCATTCAAATCTACATTGTTGGTGGCAACGGCCAATATTATAGATAGGTTTGTTTTTAAGCTTTGATCAACTATCGCATCTAAATATTCGTCAGGACCTTTTTTTATACCATCGCCTTCAAATTGTTGGAATACTTCCGCATTTGTTATTTTTACATCAGGATCTTTATCGAAATATTTAAAATCTACATTAGGATGTTTCCTTTTGGTTTCCAAATATAGCGTTTGTACCCTATCTTTCCCTATCTCGTGAATTGGTATGGAAACTTCTTCACCCTGTTTTAATTGATCAACTCTAGCCAAACCATTTTTTATAGGTTCGGGCAATTGACTTGTTGGTCGCTGCTCTAATGCTACTTCCATCCTATCTCCTTCTTGAAGGCCATACGTCTTTATTTACAATATTTATTGGTTCTTTGGAGGTAAGTGTGTCAATAATTCCTGAAACAGCCAACTTTGCCATAGCTTCTCTTGCCTCATAAGTTGCAGATGCAATATGTGGAGTTGTTATAACATTTGGCATACCAATTAACTCTGGATCTATGTTTGGTTCATTATCATAAACATCTAAAGCTGCTCCAGATAAGTGTCCGCTTCTCAAGGATTCTACTAAATCATGTTCATCAACAATTGGACCCCTGGCAGTATTTATTAAAAAACTTCCTTTCTTCATCTTAAGAAGAGTTTCCTTATTTATCATGTGTCTTGTTTCATCAGTTAAAGGAACATGGAGAGTAACAATATCTGAAATTGCTAAGAGTTCATCTAAATTACAAAATTTAAGACCTAATTTTTGTTCGCTTTCAGTGTCTCTTGTCCTTTTATTGTAAATAATATTCATTTTGTAACCTGTTGCACGTCTAGCCACCATTGATCCAATTCCACCAAGACCTACAATCCCCAAGGTTTTTCCAATTAACGATGATCCTAAGAAAATATCTGGTTCCCAACCTTTGTACATTCCTCTTCTTGTTGCTTCATCTGCTTCAACTATTCTTCGAGTTAGTGCAGCCATTAGCGCCCAAGTGTGTTCTGCAACGGCTTCATCAACTTCCTCACAGGGGGTATTACAAACCACAATTCCCCTATCAGTTGCTTCATCAATATTAATGTTGTCAAAACCCACAGCATAATTACTGATAATTTTTAGCTGTGGTCCAATTGCATCCATTACTTCTCCATCAATTTTATCTGTCAGAAGTGACAGAAGCGCATCTACTTCCTTTCCCCTTTCAATTAATTCTTCAGGAGTTAAAGGTCTGTCAAATTCAGAGACAGTTACTTCATTTCCACTTTTAAGTGGTTCTAAATTTCCAGGAATCTTTCTGGTAACAAAAATCTTCATTATTTAAATTTAGCATCTATGATAAGATTAATAAAGTATGGAAGATAGCAATTTAAGTCAACCAACAATAGAAACTCCACAAACTGAAAACAAGAGGAATAGCCCATTAATTTCTCTTCTTTCAATACTACTTTTACTAGCCTGTATCTTTGCTGGTTTTTTTGCATACCAAACGCAAAAATTAGTGAGTGAGATAACAAAGATTAAAAATCAAGCAATACTAAGTCCAACTGCAACTCCAACGATAGATCCATTATCAAACTGGAAAACATACATAAACGACGATTATCATTTTTCAGTAAAATACAATCCTGTTTTTACTCCAAATGAAGTTCCTGATAAAACTACTCAATCAACTTTAATGGGGTTTGGAACATATAAAAATAATGGTTTTGATATTGAGGTTTTGAAGACAAATAAAATTGAATTTTATGAAAACAAAATATTAGGAGATATTACAGAAAGTATTGATAAAAAAGAAACAATTGAAGTTGATGGTCTGGACGCCACCAAACTTACATATAAAGCCATTGTCGTTATTGATAAAATGGATTTTTCAAAAGTTATTATCAAAAAGGATAATCTTGATTATGTAATAACAGCCTTAAGTGAGGACATCAATCAAATTATTTCAACCTTTAAATTTACTGAATCAAAATCAAGTTCTCCAACAGTTACTTGTACGGAAGATGCAAAGATTTGTCCCGATGGAAGTAGTGTTGGAAGAATTGGTCCCAAATGTGAATTTGCTCCCTGTCCAACTACATCTCCTCGACCTTAACTCCTGAGGATTTAAAGCGCTCAATCCAAGTGTCGATATCTTCCTCTTTTAGAAGTCCTCTTTGCGCACCAACATAGCCAATAACTGAAGCTGAGTTAACAGTTCCCCAAACCAGTGCTTCTTCTACTGTTTTTCCTTTAATTATTGCAGAAAGAAATCCTGATCCAAAAGCATCTCCAGCCCCTGTTCTTTCATAGGCATCAACCGGAAGAACTCCGCAGTGAAAACATTTAACACCATCAAAAACATATGAACCATTACCACCATCTGTTATGACAGCAATTTTCGGGCCTAAGTTTGAAAGCGCCACCAATAATTCTTTAGTAACAGAATCTTTGGCATCATAACCAATTAGTTTTTCTGCCTCCTGTTTGTTGACAAATACAAGTTTGGTTAATTTAAAAATACTACTAATTGCTTCAATTCCTGACCTTAATTGCCAACTTCCAGGATTAAAGGCCAGGTTTGTTTCAGGATTTTTAACAAGCCATTCGGTTATGTGATTATAAAAAGGTCTAAAAGATTCGCCCATTGATGTAAGGTATACCCATGGAACTTTTGGTAATTGAACAGGAAATTCATATGAACGTGGCGCATGATACGTAAAAATCGTTCTTTCCCCTGTATAGGTAACTACTATATTGAAATTTGAAAGAGTTGAGGGTTGTTGAATGACATAGGTTAGATCAACATCTTCTTGTTTTAATCTATCAATAATTTGAATTCCTGTACTATCATCTCCCAAGGTTAAAACAGCCCCGGAATTAACACCCAACCTTTTGGTTCCAACTGCGTTATTACCTGCATTTCCACCTATTGAGAATTCTAGATTTTTAACAGGAATCTTATCAGCATATGAAAAAGCAATTAAACATTCTTTTGTGTCAACATTACA
This sequence comes from Patescibacteria group bacterium, assembly GCA_035291405.1. Classification (GTDB taxonomy): domain Bacteria; phylum Patescibacteriota; class Microgenomatia; order UBA8517; family UBA8517; genus UBA12026. Next base: position 3,694 of record DATDSD010000014.1, read on the forward strand.
TAGTGACTCGGATTCTGACGGGGCAATAAATACATCTAAATTTGCATCTCCCACAGATAATAAATCTAAATTACTCATATTTGTTTACTGCGAAGCAGCAATCTCCGCTTATAATTCCCCCATTCTAGCTTTTGACACCAACATCATTCTTTTCAAAAATACTTCTTGAGCTAATTTTATATTTTCATCTTTACCGGCCCAAGTCGCCCTTGCCTCGCTCTGTAAGGCTCTTAAATAGGAAAATGATATATTCCAACTCCCAAATTTGTTGTCTTTATTTAACTTCACAATCTCATTTAAATTACTCGTTGCCTGGTCCGGTGTTTGTCCACCTGAGAGTAAGACTATTCCACTTATTTCGTTTGGAACAGAATTTTTAAAAGTACGAAGAGTTGCGTTGGAAACTTCTAAAGCTGTCGCAGTTACCCCACTATCTTTCCCAGGAAGGACCATGCTACTTTTTAGTATCACGTTCCCCAAATCAACATTATCATTTTTAAGTATTTCAAAAAGCTTTTTTAAGGTCTTGGTCATTATTTCCTCACATCTTGTGGTTGTATGATTGCCATCAAGAAGTACCTCTGGCTCAACAATTGGAGTCATGCCCTTTTCTTGAACAAGCTTTGCGTATTTTGACATCCTTCCCAAAGTATCACTAAGCAAACCTTCGGTTGGAAAAATATCAGAAATTTTAATAACCGCTCTCCATTTTGTGAAAGTGGCTCCTAACTGTTTATATTCATCAAGTCTTTCTGATAGACCTTCAAGTCCTTTTGTAACTTGTTCTTCTGTATCGTTAAAATTTTCCAAGCCTTCATCAACCTTAATACCAATTAAGACTCCTTTATCCCCTAGAATTTTCCCCAACCCTTGTTTTATAGTTTCATCAAATAAAATCACGCCACTTATGTACTTTTCAAAATCAGGTGTCGTAAAGAGCATTTCTCTATACTTTTTGTTTAATTCTGGGGTTGATACTAAACCAAGCGATGCAAATCTTTTAGTAATGGTATTTGTCGATTCATCTGCAGCCAAAACACCTTTATAAGGAGTAAAAAGAGATTGGACAGTTTGATTCATATCATATACATTATATGTAGAATATGACCAAAAAGAAAAGCCCTATTATAAATATAAAAAATAAAAATCTCGTTATTATACCGATAATTGTTTTTATACTCGCTTCAATAGGTTTCCTTGTCAATTCTAAATACAGAAAAACAAATTTTTCAAATCCCAGTCTCATTGAAACACCATCTTCATTGAATTCCACTCTACCAACACCTGTTTTTGAAAACAAAAAAACTAACCCACCATCACAAACTCCAAAAAACATTAAAAAAATCAGCTACTTCGTACCCACAGGATGGATAACAGATGCCCTTGATACATTCCAAATATCGTATGATCCCTCTAAACTGCACAAATGTTACAACGGAGAACACGGAATTGTTTTATGTTCAGCCTATAACACTTATTTTTCAATAGATATCCTACCTTATGACGGAGGATCAAGGCATTTGTTTATTTACAATAACGGCTTGGGAACACCCAAAAAAAGTGAGCTATTTTCTGATTATTACGAAAAAGAATACAATATGGATGGTAAGTCCTGCTTGATATTAAATGGTATTAGCGTTTCCCAATTTCCTGTAATTTGGGGGGTGTGTGCTATAGATTCGTCACGTGCACTACTATTTTATTCTTATGACAGAGACGAAGATTCCTATCTTTCAATTCTAAAAACATTCAATTTGTTAAAATAATTAGGAGTTTTTTCTAGCAATGACTTTTTTGACAGCTTTAATAATATTTTCTTTTGTTAGTCCATATTCTTCAAACAATTCTTTTGGTTTTCCTGACTGTCCAAACCTGTCCTGAACCCCTAATATTTCCATCGGTACAGGAAAGTTTTTGGCTAAAGTTTCTGAAATTGCCGACCCTAATCCACCTGTTACTTGATGTTCTTCAATTGAGACAACAGCACCAGTTAATTTTGCTTGTTTTACAACTGTTTCTTCGTCCAAAGGTTTAATTGTATGCATATTAACAACAATTGTTTCTATGCCATTTTTATAAAGCTCTTTGTATGCTAAAAGCGCTTTGTATACCATCAATCCTGATGCGAAGATTACCACTTCAGGATTTTTACTCTCAGTTAAAATGTTTGCTTTGCCTATTTTAAAAGGAGTTTTACTGGTTGTATAAACAGGACTATCTACCCTAGGAAGTCTCATGTAAAAAGGTTTGTCAATTTTAGCAATCTCAAGTGTTGCCTTTTTTGCTTCTTCATAATCACTTGGTACAACTACATTCATGTTTGGAATAACACGCATCAAACTAATATCTTCAATTCCCTGATGTGTTACACCATAATGTCCAATATTTAATCCTGACTGGGCTCCAATTATTTTTACAGGGTAACTGTCAATTCCAATTGTTGTTCTTATTTGTTCCCAATTCCTTCCGGGGCTAAAAATTGCATAGGATGTACAAAATGGAATTTTTCCATAATTTGCCATACCTGAGGCAATTGTTACTAATGCTTGTTCAGCAACTCCCACTTCAATAAATCTTTCTGGAAACTTTTCTGCAAAAAAGTTTGCTCTGGTTGATTCTTTCAAGTCTGCGGAAAGAACAACAATTCTAGGATCTTTCTCCCCCGCTTCAAGAAGCCCTTCACCAAATCCATCTCTCATGAGTTTCACTTCAATATCTTTTTTAAAAATTTTATCTGATAGAAATAATTTTTTGTTTAACATCTTATTGTCCGTTTGTTATTGCTGGCATTTCCTTATAATCAAAATTTTTTCCAGTGATATAAAAAAGAATTATTTTCCAGTTTGGTTGGAAATCACACCTTTTTATACATGGCATATTGTTTGCTCTATTGTTATAGGTATAGCTGCAAGGGGCACATACTTCTACCGATAAAAAATAGGCGGTAATTAAAAAAACCACCAACCCGATTATTAAATAGGAAGTTTTTTTACAAACTGATTTACTATACCAGCATGTTTCTTTTTTATTCACCATATTCTTTGATTTTTCCTTGCATTGTTCTTATTTCTTTAAGTGCTGATTTTGCCTCTTCACTTTTAATTGCTTTTGAATGCCAATTTGGATTATTTTCCATGAAATCAACTCCTTTACCTGGAATAGTTCTTGCAATAATTACGGTTGGGTTTTCATAAATTGCACGAGCTTTGTTACAAGCATCAACAATCTCTTCAATATTATGTCCATCAACTTCTAATGTGGCCCAGTTGAAAGCTTTGTATTTATCAGCCAAGGGTTCAAGGGGCATTACTTCTTCAGTAAAACCATCTATTTGAATATTATTTCTGTCAACAATCATTGTTAGGTTAGAAAGATTGTTCTTTCCAGCAAAAGCCACAGCCTCCCAATGATTTCCCTCATCGTGCTCTCCGTCTGATGTAATTACAAAAGTTCTAAATCTCATGTGGTCCATTTTTGCAGAAAGGGCAATTCCTGAAGCTTGGGCTAGACCAGAACCTAGTGGTCCAGAAGTTGTTTCAAGAGCAGGAAGAAATCTTTTGTCAGGATGTCCTTGTAAAATGCCCCCAAATTCCCCAAATTTCATCAGATTTTTATGTTCAAAATAACCCACATGACTCATCACAGCATAACGAGCAGGACAGATGTGGCCATTTGAAAGAATAAGTCTATCTCTTTCTTCCCAATCAGGTTTGGTTGGATCATGCCTTAATACTCCATAATAAAGTGCAACCAAGACATCAACTATACCGAGTGAACCCGCAGGATGACCCGCTTCTGCTTTTAAAATCATTTTGACTACATCCTGTCTTACTTCTTTAGAAATTTCTTGAAGTTCTTCAAGTGAGTATTTTTTCATATTTTTTAATTTCTATTTTGTAAATGCACCGTCAAATTTATCATTCTTGTTAATAGCACAATAAGGCCGTGAGGCTATACTTTTTTCAAATTTGTTAATTATTGGTAAAACATCTTCAACTTTGCTGGCTATTTCAAAAACAGACATTTCTTTTGAATCAATGTTTAAATTTTTCTTCATTACATCAATTATCTCTATCCAGAAATCACCAAATAAAATAAAGGGTTTGTGACAACCAAAATAGAGTTTTGCCAAAACCCAAGCTGTCCCAAATTCCGAAATTGTCCCCGTTCCTCCTTTAAACATAATGAAGATATCTCCCATTTCCATTAACTTAAACATTCTTTCAATGTAGTTGGTGGTTACTATTTCCTGATCTGGAATATTACCTACATACTTTCCCTCAAATCCTGGTGCATTAGTAGGATCAAAAGTCACCGTTATGGTTTTTCCGCTTCCCTGTTTTGCACCATTAGTTGCGGCCTCCATTACACCGGGCCCTCCTCCGTCAACTATCACATAACCCTCACGAGCCAAAATTTCTGCAATTTTAAAAGCGTCGGTATATGTTTCGTTTGTTTCAGTAATGTCAGCATCGCCGAAGAAGGCAACGTTTTTAATAAACCCATCTTTATTTGAGTATTTCTTTTCTTCCATTTTATTTTAACTATTGTGAGCTAGTGTCAATGGATCACTTGGAGCCACACCACTTTCAAGATTTCTCCCAACTCTTATCACTTGTTCGATTAATCTATTGGCATATCCCCATTCATTGTCATACCATGCAAAAACCTTTACCATATTTCCCGCAACTACCTGCGTTAATGGTAGATCAACTATTGCCGACTCGCTTCTTCCGATGATGTCGCTTGATACCAAAAATCCATCGGAAACTGCTAATATTCCCTTGTAAATGGGATTTTTAACCGCTTCAATAAATGCATTATTTACCTCTTCCACTGTTACATCTTTCTTCAAAAGAAATGTAAAATCTGTTATTGACCCAGTGGCAACAGGGACGCGAAGAGCCATTCCATCGAATAGTCCCTTTAACTCAGGTATCGTTTCAGTAACTGCAATTGCAGCTCCTGTGGTTGTTGGAACAATGTTAACTGCCGCTGCGCGACTACGTCGTAAATCTTTATGACTTCCGTCCTGTAAATTTTGATCATCTGTATAACTATGAACTGTTGTCATCATTGCTTTTTCAATACCAAAGGCAGCATGCATGACGGCAGCAACAGGGGCAACACAATTTGTTGTACAACTTGCGTTTGAAAGAACCATGGCATCCTTTTTAACTTCGTTAACTCCAATTACATATGTTCCCACATTCCCCCCCTTACTTGGGGCTGAGATAATAACCCTCTTAGCTCCTCCAATTGCATGTTTTTTGGCATCTTCCTCCGAAGTAAATTTTCCAGTTGCCTCAATTACAACATCAACTCCATATTTCCCCCAAGGAATAAGAGCAGGATCCTTTTGAGCAAGAAGTGGAACATTAATGTTTCTTTCTGAAATTTTAAGGTTTCCAATTAATTCATCACTTTTTGTAGACTCATCAGCAACTACTTCACTCTCAAACTTCCTATACATTGTGTCGTAATTTACAAGGTGTGCCCAACCTGAAGCAGGCATAGAACCTGATGTGTTTATTGCACCAAAGGAAATATCACCAACGTGTTTGGATACTCCAATTCTGAAAGCTAATCTTCCAATCCTCCCAAATCCATTTATTCCAACTTTTACCATGGCAGTAATAACTTTAGTATAGATTTAATTAGACATTGCTTCAATAGCAGGAAGTGTCTTGTGGCTTAAAAATTCTAACATTGCTCCTCCACCAACTGAAACCCAATTAAATTTATCTATTAAATTATAATTTTGCAAACAAGTTTCAGTATCTCCACCACCTGCAATTTTAAATGCAGTTAGTTTACTTATATGTTCAAAGATTTCTCTAGTCCCCTGAGAATGCCCTTCATCCTCATATTTTCCTAATGCTCCTGCAAGTATCACTGTCCCAGCTGTACTTAGTTCTGCTTTAAACTTTTCAATTGTATTTAATGTAATATCTTCTTTATCTTGAACCAAGTTTCCGATAATTAGATTGCTTTTTTGATTTCTAACAGATTCTAAAGATTCATCCCCAAAGTATTCAGGTAACCTCCCACCAACCAAAATTTTGTCATAGATATTACTTAGTTTCTTAGCCATCTCAACCTTATCTTCTTTTATTCCACTGATGACAACAATTACTGGTTTATCAAATTCTTTTCCTAAATTTTCTATTTCTTCCAAAAAATGAAAGCCAAAAGCAGAAGGCATAAGTTTAGGAAGACCAACAATTGAGGCATGACTCCTGTGAGAACTTGCAAAAGCATCATTTATAAAAACATCTCCAAGTGAAGCTAATTTTTTTGCAAAAAGAGGATCATTTTTTTCTTCTCCTTCATCAAATCTTAAATTTTCTGAAACGATTGCACCCCATTTATCAAAATAGGGTTGAAATTCTTTTAAACTTAATTCGGGAACAATCTTTCCTTCAGGTCTTCCCCTGTGTGCAATTACAATTATTTCAGAAGCTTTTCCTTTCAAATAATCCAATGTTTTACTTGAGGCTTTAAGCCTTAAATCATTTTCATTAAACTTTTTGATATCTAAATCCAAACGAACCAGAACTTTTTTGTTAGTTACATCTAAATCTGTAATTTTAGGCAAGTCCATAATTTTATTGTAACAAATCCCCCCTCATATTGACATTCACACATACAGAGCCTAGAATACGGGCCATGAGTCCATTAATCGAAATCAAATCAAG
>DATDSD010000015.1:0-3478 GCA_035291405.1 Patescibacteria group bacterium
GCATAACCTTTCTTTTGATCATGTGAAGTAGCAAGGGGATTTAAAAAGGTAAATAAAACTTCACCATTAATCTTTTGGACAGGTTCTCCTTTTACCTTGGGCAAATTTTGTATCTCTTTATACATTTGAAAATAACTTTCATCTTTATTCTTCCAACTAAATTCATAAAACGGTTCATCCTGATAATTTAAGATAAAGGGTGTAACAGCCACAATTCTTTCATCTTTTCTCCAAACCTCTTCAAACGCATATTTCATTTTCTTGGATATGATTTGTTCATTTTTATTTGTCCTAACCCAACCAGTTTCGGTAATAAAAATAGCCAAGTTTTTGCTAATACCAAAAGCTTTTAGTAAACCCAGTTCCCATTCGTATCCCTTAATTGATCTTCTACCTATTGCCTTTTCACTTCCAGAAAAAGCAGGATTGGGATAAGAATGACTAGTCCATCCATCAATAAAATTAAAAACATTAGGAACGTCTTTTACCATTTTTTCCATAAACAATTTCTGATCCATTGTTATTTTGCTATTTATGGAAGATTGATCAAAACCCGCATTCAAAACAAAATAATCTTGACTTGAGTTCTTTAATCGTTCACTGAAAGTTTTTAGGTAAACGGCATATCCTTCAGGATCAATTTTTCCACCCCATTCTTTTGAATGATTTGGTTCATTACCTATTACTACATAGCGGTTTTCAACTACCCAATTTAATGAATTGAAAAAATTAACCCAAGCATCAATATTCTCAATGGAAGGGATTTCCCAGTTTCTACCATCAAATCTTGTAGCTATACGAACAATTGGTATTAGATGCATCCTTCTGCAGTCTTCAAAAAACTTTTGCCAAATGCTTCTATCTCTTTGATCTTCTGTTATAACAATTGTCACATAGCCCCAATCTCCTCCATTAACATTAACTAAGTTACTAACGTCTTCTAAATCTGAATGGTTTATTATCCCAATACCATATATGTTGTTGGGTAGAACCAAAGGGTCGTAGGCCTTTATTGGAGAGGCTAAAAAGGCAAATATAAGTAAGCTAAATATTAAAATAATAAATTTACTCATTGAAGATTTATTCTAACATGATTATTATTAGATTAATGAAGATTAAACTTCTAGGACTAGCTTCAGTTGCATTAGCTTTGTCTGTTTTATCTTTAACTTTTGGAAACAATCAAAAAAACATTGACCCAAACAGTTTAACGGGAGAATATGATAAAACAGAAGAAAGTGGAACCTTTTTAGGAGAAAAGGTAGTGTCTTCTGAAATAATAACCAAGAACCAAAAAACAAACGTATTAGGTGAATCTAATGGAAATAAAAGGATTGAAGTTGATTTGACTAACCAAAAAGTCTATGCCTTTGATGGAGATCAAAAAGTTTATGACTTTTTAATCTCATCAGGCAAGTGGGGCAGAACCCCAACGGGAACATTTACAATTTGGGGAAAGTTCAGATACGCCAAAATGGAAGGTGGGAAAAAAGAATTAAACACCTACTACTATCTCCCAAATGTCCCTTACGTAATGTTTTTTGCAAACGATGAAATTCCTTCCTATAGAGGTTTTAGTTTACATGGAACATATTGGCATAGTAATTTTGGTCATCCAATGAGCCATGGGTGTATTAATATGAAAACAGAAGAGGCTGGCCTACTATATAACTGGACTAATCCTACCTTGGGTGATAAAAAATCAGGAAAAGCTACTGAAGATAATCCTGGAACTCAAGTTATTATTTATGGTGTAGCACCAAAAAGTTAGTTAAATAAAAATGAACCGCTTTAAAATTTGGTGGACTTCAAGATCTAAGTTGCAAAAATTTATTTTGTATTTTTATTCTCTAGCTTTTCTAATTTTATCAATTGGTGGTCTTGTTTACCTTTTTAACCAATACAAAAGTGGCCCTAGACAAACATTTGATGATGGTAACTGGGAAAAACTTCAACTGACTGACAGAAAACCACCTACTTTTGTTTTAAGTCCAAAAGTAGAAAGAAAATTTGGAATTTCTGGTGAGGAAACATTTGTTCTAAAAACTGAACGCCTATTAACAGAAGATGAAATCAAGAGCAATTTCAAAAGCTCCACCTCATTCGATACCAAAAAAATTGCAGATAATGAATTTGAAATTCAGTTAACTAAAAACTTACCTCCTGACGAGATTGTTTCCTTTAACATAATGGATGGTGAAGATGCATTTAACTGGACTTTTCAGGTTGCTCCAAGTTTAAAAGTGGTAAGCACGATTCCAGGTGATAAAAACGCAACCACCCCTATTAATTCAGTAATTGAATTTAAATTTACTACAGATGAATTTAAAAACCTTGATAGGCAAATAGAAATTTCTCCAAAAATTGATTTTAGGACAGAAAAACACGAAGATAGTCTTTCAATAATCCCCCTAAAACCATTAAATCCAAAGACTGTCTATCATATCAAACTTAAATCACCTGAATATGAATTTTCTTTCCAAACTACTGAAGAGAATACCCAACGACCAAGGCTATCTTTAGCTGATGATTTTCAGCAAGTTTTACCAGACGAACAGTTAATTAGTAAAGTATTTCCAAGGAATTGGGATTATAACTCAAGTGCTAGATTAGAAGTGTTTAAATTTGCAAGTACCGATGAATTTATAAATTCAAGAAAAGGAGTGGATAGCAATTTAAATACTTGGTATGCGCATTATGGCGAGGACGACAAAATAGATACTAATGGTTTAGCCAAAACATCACAAGTCGATCTTAAAATTCAAAATACAAACAATCTAGATTATTTTCAAATTCCATTTAATTTAACAGAAGGCTTTTATTTATTACAATTTTGGTATGACAACGACAGTAAAGTTGAGCAACTTTGGGTACAATCAACTCCTATTTTGGCTTATATTTCCTTGGGTCGTGATCAAACTTCTGTTTGGTTAAATTCAATTAACAGTGAACCAGTAAACGAAGCTACTATTAAAATAGTAGGGTCCGAAAGTTCGTATGTCACAAACAGTGAGGGCTGGTCTTCTTTTTCAACACCCGAAAGTTTATTTGATGGTAAAAGACACTATATGATTACCAACACCACTAATAATAAAGTTGTTATTCTACCAATCAATAATCTCGATAATAAAACTAAACCTAACGAAAAAAGGTCGGATGATTATTGGGGTTACATTTATAACGAAAGACAAATTTATAAGCCCAACGACACTATATACTTCTGGGGTGTTGTCAAAGATAAAGATACTGGAGGTGTTCCCTCAACTGTCGATATCAAATTTGGTTCTGAAGAAGATCAAATAACTCAATCTGTTGTGACAAATTCCGACGGAAGCTTTATGGGAAAAATCAAACTTGAGAATTTTCCTACTGGATGGAATTACCTTAAATCATATGTTGGTGATGTAGAAATTGACTCAAGTTCCATAACAATATCTGAATACATTAAACCAGAATTAAAAATTGAGACTTTTTCATC
>DATDSD010000016.1:0-19234 GCA_035291405.1 Patescibacteria group bacterium
ACAGAGCACCAGAAAGTTGGATCAACGGACAAAATTTATGAGGAAGCTACAAAACGTGAATTTGGTTATGAGGATTCTGATGGAAATGCTTGGGATGAGAATTTCAAATCGTGGAAATTCATAGAAGGAAAAGCATTGGCAACACCTAAATATTCAAGTATTAAATTTAATTTCTGGGATAGCATGTCAGGTTATGATGTTGAATGGAAGTATGATCAGGCTAAAAATACATACCTCAGGTTTAATGGGGGTGTAGAACAGAAAGACCTAGAAAATGGTGAACAACTAATGGCTAAAAATGTAGCCATTGTTTATGCTAAGGAAGAGGGACCAGTTGATAAAGAGCATCATATGTTGTATACAGTTACTGGTGAAGGAAAAGCAATAATTTTCCAAAATGGTGATGTAGTTGAAGGTAAGTGGAAAAAGGTATCTGCAACGGATAGATTAAAGTTTGTAGATGCAGAGGGTGCCGAGGTATCTTTTGTTGGAGGACAGATTTGGATTGAAGTTTTACCAGTAGGTAATGAGGTTAATTACTAACTCCGAGGGTTCGGAGCTGCCCCAATAAATATGGCTAATTTAGAAGACATTATTACTTCAAAGGTCAGAGTTAAAATACTGGAACTTTTCTATTCAAACCTATCAGAAATGTATCATGTCAGGGGAATTGTTAGAGAAATTAAGGAAGAGATTAATGCTGTCAGGCGAGAATTGGAAAAGCTTGAAACTTCAGGAATTCTTAAAAAAGAGCCTCGCGGAAATAGAGTTTACTATTTTTTAAGAAATGATTATCCTCTTTTTGGTGATCTTTTGGCAATTGTTGCTAAATCAAACGGTTTGGGGAAAATGATATTAGATTCTAGATCAAAACTGGGAAAAATTAACCTGGTTATGTTTTCAGGTAAGTTTTCGAGAAATAAGCCGAGAAAAAATGATGAGGAAGTTGATATTTTAGTGGTTGGAGAAGTTGTTCTTCCTGAATTAGCGGCAATTGTTAGAAATTTTGAATCAAAACTTAATCGTGAGATAAACTATACGGTAATGACAAAAGAAGAATTAGAATACAGAAAAAAAAGACGCGATCCTTTTTTACAAGGAATATTCTTAGGAGGTCGTGTTATGATAATCGGAGATGAAGAAGAACTTACTGGTTAGAGTTATTTTAATACTTCTTTTAACAATAGCTTGCGGATTCATAAGCTATCCTAATTCACGTTTAAAATTTAAAATTGGTAATTTTGCTGTAGATAAAAAATTTGAACTTTCTCTAGGCCTTGATCTTTCGGGAGGGAGCCATCTTGTTTTTGAAGCCGATACAAGTAAATTGCCTGAAGATAAAAAAGAAAAGGCAATTTCGTCTTTAAGAAATGTAATTGAGAAAAGAGTAAATTTATTTGGGGTTTCAGAAAGCAATGTAACTACTTCGAATTTTGAAGGTAAAGATAGAGTAGTAGTTGAACTTCCTGGAATAAACGATCCTAAAAAAGCCTCAAGTTTAATTGGTCAGACGGCACAATTAGTTTTTGCTGAAGTAATTGAAACACCATCAGAATCTGGTGCCACGCCTTCATCACAGGTTGTTCCTACAAATCTAACAGGGGCTGATTTAAAGTCGGCTGATACCGTTTTTGATCAAAATACTGGAAAACCTTCTGTTTCGATTGAGTTTAACGATGAAGGTTCTAAAAAATTTGAAGAGATTACTGGTAAAAATGTAGGCCAACCACTTGCTATTATTCTTGATAATAACCTTGTCTCAGCCCCTGTCGTTAATGAAAAGATAATTGGAGGTAAAGCTCAAATATCAGGAAACTTTACAGTTGATGAAGCTAAAAATCTAGAAGTTCAATTAAATGCAGGAGCGCTTCCTGTTCCTGTCAAATTGGTAGAAGAAAAAACAATTGGAGCAACACTGGGCGCTGATTCTATTAATAGAAGTGTTAAGGCAGGAGTAATTGGTCTTGTAATGGTATCTTTGTTTATGATTCTTTTATATGGTAGATATGGTCTAGTAGCCGATATTTCCTTACTTGTTTTTGGAGTTATTACTTTTGGTCTTTATAAATTAATTCCTGTTACCTTAACACTTCCTGGAATTGCTGGATTTCTTCTTTCTGTTGGCATGGCAGTTGATAGTAATATTTTAATTTTTGAAAGGCTTAAAGAGGAAATAAAAAATAGACCACTTTCTTCTGCTTTAGAAGTTGCTTTTGGAAGAGCTTGGGATTCTATAAGAGACGCTAATGTGGCAACACTTGTTACAGCATTTATTTTAGCCAATCCACTTGATTGGTCTTTCTTACACGTATCAGGTCCTGTTAGAGGCTTTGCAATTACTCTTGCACTTGGAATCGGAATATCATTATTTACTGGAATTGTAGTTAGTAGAAATTTATTAAGATTGTTTGTAAAAGATTAAAAAAATTAAAAATTATTATGATTAATTGGATGAAATATAGACTTTTATACCTTGTAATTTCACTTATTTTTGTTGGTGCGGGAGTATTTAGTTTATTTAAGTGGGGATTAAACCTTGGAATTGATTTTACTGGTGGAGTTGTAGCTGATTACAGACTTCCTAGTGGAGAAATTAAAAATTTAAAGTATGGTATTAAGTCAGAAGAAGAAATAACAGAAATTAGGGAAGATTTCAAAAAGCAAAATGCAGTAGAGTTAAAATTTGAAACAGTTGGACCTTCGATTGGACCGGAACTTATCAAGAAAACTTTTTATGCTTTAGGTCTTTCAGCTTTTCTTATTTTAATTTGGGTTGCAATACAATTTAAAAGTATTAAATTTGGAGTTTCTGCAATTTTGGCCATGGTCCATGATTCTTTAGTTTTGGTTGGGGGATTTTCATTATTAGGGCATTTTTTTGGAATTGAAATAGATTTTCTTTTTGTCACTGCAGTATTAACAATCCTTTCATTTTCAGTTCATGACACAATTGTTGTTTATGACAGGATTAGAGAGAAGCAGAAAAAATATGATCCAGCTCTTGGTTCAGATGTTAAAGCCTTAGCAAACTCAGCACTTACTGAGACAATGGTCAGAAGCCTTAATAATTCATTTACAATTATTTTCATGCTTTTAGCTCTTGTTCTCTTGGGAGGGGATACTGTAAAGTGGTTTGCGGTTGCACTTCTAATTGGAACAATTTCAGGAACTTATTCTTCCCCATTTGTGGCTGTTCCAATTCTTATTTCATGGGAAGAGATTGAGAAGAAATTAAAGAAGTAAAATTATTAATTTTCACTTATTTTTTGAAGTAATACCTCTCGCTCATTTTGCAATTTTTTCTTAACTACATCATCAAAGATTTTTTCTAAAATTTCGCCGACTTTTGGTCCAGATTTTATTTTTTGGATCTTCATAACATCTTTTCCATTTATTTTTAAATCTTTAATTGAGAATGGTTGTTTTTGAACCTCAACTAATCTTTTCTTGAATTCTTCTAGTCTCCAACTTGTTTCCCTTGCCCCACCACCTAATCTATCTGCTACCCTTAAAGCTAACATATCTTCAACATTTTCTAGATCTATGTTTTTTAAAAATCTTCTTATACTTGAATCTGTTTGATGTTCATCTACAGTAAACTGGTGAAACCTGACAAGTTTAACAAATTTATCCTTTTCCTTAGCAGAAAATCTAAGTCTGTCTGCAATGTTAACTGCAATTTTGGTTGATACCATTTCATGGTTGTAGAAGGTTATTACACCAGAGTCTAATTTTTTATAAGTTTGAGGTTTACCAATATCATGGATTAAGGTTGCAAATCTAGTAACGGGATCTTCTGATTTACAATTTTTAAGACTCATCAAAAGATGATCTCCTACGTCGTAAATATGGTGTCTTTGGGGGGATTTTTGTTCGATGCCAAAACACTTGGTAAGTTCGGGGAGAATCTCTTGCATCAAACTGGATTCTCTAAGAAGGACAATACCATTATATGAATTTACGCTTTTTAAAATTTTAAATAGTTCATCTTTTATTCTCTCTTTAGCAATCTTATTAATTAAAGTTGAATTAGTTTTAATTGCATCAAAAGTTTTTTCTTCAATTTTAAAATTTAATTCTCCACCAATTCTTACGGCTCTCATCATGCGCAGAGCATCCTCACCAAATCGTTCATTTGAATCTCCAACAGCTCTAATTAATTTATCTTTTAAATCATCTTGCCCTTTATATAAATCAATTATCTTTTCTCCGTCAAAAGCCATGGCGTTGATTGTAAAATCACGCCTCTTTAAATCTTCCTCTAACGTCTTTCCCCAGCTAACTTTATCGGGTCTTCTATTATCTGAATAAGTTGTCTCTGTTCTGAAAGTAGTTACTTCAAACGGTCTATCAAATCCTTCAACTGAAATTCCTACGGTTCCAAATAAGTTATCATAAAAACCGTCCGGATAGATCTTTAAAATTTCATCTGGAGTTGCATTTGTAGTAAAGTCCCAGTCGTATACGATTTTTCCCATTAAGATATCTCTCACCGCCCCACCTACAATATAAATTTCAAAATTGTTTTTTTTGAACTTAGACAGAATATCTTTCACCTCGGCTGGAAGTTTAAAATCCATATGTTACCATTATACCAGTATGAAATGGGAAATATTAGATAAATCAAAAGTTAATAATCCAAAATCTTTAATCAAAACATTACTTAAAAATAGAGGTATAAAAACAAAAGGGGAAATTGATGAATTTTTAAGTCCCAAAAAACCTGAAGAGATAGGAATTGTGGAATTGGGTATAAAGAAAGAAATTTTACAAAAAGTATTAAAAAGATTAAAACAAGCAAAAGAAAAAAAAGAAAAAATAGTAGTTTTTGGAGATTATGATTGTGACGGTGTTTGTGCAACTGCAATTCTTTGGGAAACACTTTACAAATTAGGTTACGACGCTCTTCCTTATATTCCAGACAGATTTGAAGAAGGATACGGACTAAAAGTTGAGAGTATTCAAAAGTTAATATCTAGAGAAAAAAGTTTAAGTTTAATTATAACGGTTGATAATGGAATTGTAGCTTACGATGCCGTAGCTGAGGCCAAAAAACAAGGAATTGATGTAATAGTGGTAGATCATCATACAAAAAGCACTAACAAGTTAGTAACCCCATTTGTCCTACATTCAACTTTGGTTTGCGGATCGGCACTTTCTTGGTTTCTTTCAAAAGAATTGGGAGCAAAAAATAGTTTAGATTTAGTGGCAATTGGAACAATTGCCGACCAAATGCCGCTTGTAGGAATTAACAGATCTTTGGTTAAATACGGCTTAGAAGAGGTTACTAAAACAAAAGGGTTAGGACTTAAATCTTTAATTAAAAATACAGGTCTTAGTAATATTGGTGTTTATGAGATAGGTTTTATAATAGCTCCCAGAATTAATGCGATGGGAAGACTTTCTCATGCTCTTGATTCTTTAAGACTTCTTTGTACAAAAGATATTACAAAAGCTGAAAAGTTAGCGAAAGTGTTAGGAGAAACAAATGTTGAAAGACAAAAGATTGTAGATGATGTTATAACCAAAGCCTTGAAGTTTGTAACGGAAGAAAAAATTTTAGTAATAGAAGGGGATTACCACGAAGGCGTAATTGGCCTTGCCTCAGGAAAAATAACAGAAAAATTTTACAGACCTTCAATTGTTTTGTCTCTGGGTGAGAAAGTTTCAAAGGCTTCTGCAAGGTCAATTTTCGGATTTAACATAATCGAAGCTATAAAAGAAACAAATTTGATTATAGAAGGTGGGGGACATCCAATGGCTGCCGGATTCTCAATTGAAACTACAAAAATTAATGCATTTAAATTAAAAATTAATGAAATTTCGAAAGAAAAATTAACCGATGAGATTTTGGAAAGAAAATTAAAAATTGACTTGAATTTAAATTTTAAAAACATAAATGATGATTTGGTTAAAGAATTGCAAAAGTTTGAACCGACGGGATACGGTAATTTCTCCCCGATTTTTAAGAGCAGCAAAGTCAAAGTTGTAACGGTTAAACCGGTTGGTACTGATGGAAAGCATATTAAGTTAAAACTCTTGCAAGATGAAGTTACATTTGACGCAATTTATTTCGGCGGTTCTGTAAATTCTTCAAAACTGACTTCAGGCTCCTTGATTTCTGTTGCCTACGCAATCGAAACTAACATCTGGAACGGCTATTCCCAAATACAATTAAAGATAAAGGACATCAAGTCAGAGTAGAATAGTCGGTTTGGTAAATCTGTCGCCATCAACCCTCACTAATATCGGGCTCTTGATTTTCAAGTTCGACCTCTGTCCTGATTGGTCTAAATTCTTCAGGTTCTTCTGCTTCACCCATTTTAATTATCAATTTAGACGTCTCCTTGGTCATTGGAATTGGTGGGGGTTTACCTTTTCGAGTAAAAAATAATGACCATCCTTTATTTTCGAGTGACATATTTTTAATATAAATTTTTTGAACAAAAAAACCTCTTAATTTTTAAGAGGTCTGTCTTATTGTTTCAACAAGACAAAAACCTTTTTAATTAAAGAGGTTAGTAATTGTCATATAGAAACAAGTTACTTTCATAGTTTTAGACAGTGTTTGTATCTTAAAAAATTTTTGTGGCTGTTGTCAAGCCCTAAATGTTAGATTAGAATACATTATATGCAAAGAATTTTGGTTAATGAGACACCTGAAAAGATTGATGAAACGGTAATATTAAAAGGTTGGGTTAATGTGGTGCGTGATCATGGTAAGGTAACTTTTGTTGATCTAAGGGATAGAACTGGGATTATTCAGTGTGTAGGGACAAATTTAGAAAAAATTACAACAGAAAGCGTTGTTGAAATTAGAGGTAAAGTTGTAAAACGACTTGAAAAGTTGGTTAATTCCAACATTGAAACTGGTAAAATTGAGCTTCAGATTGAGAGTTTAACAGTTATTTCAATGGCTTCAGAACTTCCATTGCCAATTGACACAGATGGTTATGATATTGATGAAGAAGTAAGAAACAAGTATAGGTATTTAGACTTAAGGCGAACAAGAATGAGCAAAAACATTCGAATTAGGAGTAAAGTAACTCAATTCTTAAGAAATTATTTGATAGATAATGATTTTGTCGAAATTGAAACTCCAATTTTGACAAAAACAACACCTGAGGGTGCAAGAGATTTCTTAGTTCCATCAAGATTACAGATTGGTAAGTTTTATGCACTTCCTCAGTCGCCACAACAATATAAACAATTATTAATGGTTGCTGGAATGGAAAGATATTTTCAATTTGCCAGATGTTTCAGGGATGAAGATCCCAGAAAAGACCGAGCATATGGTGAATTTACACAACTTGATATGGAAATGTCTTTTGTTGAGCAAGATGATATTTTGGAGTTAACCGAAAAGATGTTTACGAAATTAGTAAAAGAAATTTTCTCGGAAAAAAAGATAACTCAAAGTCCATGGCCTAGAATTTCTCATAAGGATGCTAAAGAAAAATATGGGAACGATAAACCCGACTTAAGAAAAGATAAAAATGATCCAAATGAGTTAGCTTTCTGCTGGGTTTTAAACTTTCCACTCTTTACTGAACAATCAAAAGACGACTTTTTTTATGGCTCCGGAAATGCTAAATGGGCACCTTCGCATCATATGTTTACCGCTCCTCATCCTGAAGACATTAAATTTTTAGAAACTGATCCAAGCAAAGTCAGGGGACTGCAACACGATTTTGTTTTGAATGGATTTGAAGTTGGTGGGGGAAGCATTCGAATACATGATCCAAAAATTCAAGAAAAAATATTTAAATTGATAGGTTTTTCTGAAAAGCAAAGAAAACAATTTGACCACATGTTAACAGCATTTACATATGGAGTTCCACCCCATGGGGGTATTGCTCCAGGTTTGGACAGATTTATGATGGCAATTTTAGGAGAACCCTCTGTTCGTGAAGTAATGGCTTATCCCACTTCATCATCAGGTCAAACCGCAGTTCTTGATGCTCCAAGCGAGGCTTCCGAAGGACAGTTAAAAGAACTTGGAATGAAAGTAAAATGAAAAATAATCTTCTTTATTTATCACTTCTATCCTTTTTATTGATTTCAACTTCTGCTTTATCACTTTCAAATAATTTAACAAGTTTCGTGTCAATTATTTATTCAAAACCAAAAGTAAAGACTTACTCACCCATCCCTGTTTTAAAAGATGGTGTAAAGTATCCAATTCTTTCCTCTCAGTCAGTTATGGCAGTAGATTTAGTGTCTGGAGTAACACTTTACGAAAAAGATTCAAACAAGGCACTTCTTCCTGCTTCTACAACAAAAATTGTTACTGCGCTAGTAGCCTTGGACAGCTACGAATTAAATCAGGTATTAAAAGTTGGAGCAGTAAAAGTTGAAGGACAAAAGATGGGTTTAGTTTCAGGTGAGGAAATAATGTTTTCAGATTTGTTAAGTGGACTATTAATTTACTCAGCTAATGATGCCGCAGAAGTTTTAGCTTCAAATTATCCAGGTGGAAGAGAATTATTTATAGATCTAATGAATAAAAAAGTAAAAGATTTAGGACTTACTAATACTCATTTTGGTAATCCAACAGGACTTGATAATGGTGAACAATATACAACTACCAGGGATTTAATTGTTGTAAGTAAATATGCAATGAAAAATCCTATTTTTGCCGAATTGGTTGGAACTAAGGAAAAAGTTGTGAAAAGTGTTGATGGTAGATTTATACACAGATTAATTAATATTAATAAGCTTTTGGGAAAAGTGGAAGGAGTTACAGGGGTGAAGACTGGTTGGACTGAAAATGCAAGAGAAAATCTCGTGACTGAGGTTAATAGAGATGGTAAGAAAATAATGATAGTAGTTTTAGGTAGTTCAGATAGATTTGGGGAAACAACAGAACTAATTAATTGGATTTATGGTAATTATATTTGGGAAGAAGTAAAACCTACTTAAGAAATAATTTTACTCATTCACCGTAATAGTCTGAAGTAACTGCTGGTACGTAAGCTTTAAAGTCCTTATCTCCTTCAAAGACATAAACAGGTTGGAAAAATTCTGTATAAACTCCTGGGTCATAATAGGCAAGATAAATTTTTCTTATTTTTATATTATCCCCTTCTGCTGTCAAACCATAACTAGCTGGGTAGTAATTTCCCCCAGTAAACTCTTGCCACGCCTGATCGCCTGTTTTAATTGGATATGTAGCTTTCTGGGTTTCATCTACTGGAAAATAATGATATTCACCAGCAATAATGTCTTTTCCTTTTTCTTTAATACCTGAAACCATAAACCAAACATTACTTTTATCTGGAGTATTACTGACAATTGGCAATTCATTGTATTTTTTTCTAAAAAGATCAATTCTAACTATATTGGAATCAGAGAGTGCAACGGCAGGTATAAAACTTCCTGCCTGAGTTTTTAAGTATTGGTGGGTAACGTCACCATTTAAATCTGCAGCTAAAAGATTTGCATTAGATAAAAAAGATCTCACTGTTCCAGCTGAAACTTCTGGTGGGTTTGGTTTGACTAAAATTGGAGTAGGGTCAGCATTTAAATCAAAACTAATTGAAAAAGCACCAGTAATAATATCAGCTTCAAGCTGAGCAGAAGATGTCTTATGATTAAATTTGTAAACGGAGTCTGAAACTTGTTGTGGATCTGAGGTGTAACCTAATTTTTTTGCTATTTCCTTGGTGTAATCAAGAGAAAGTAAGTTTGCGGATTTCCTGGGCATAAAATAAACATTGGCTTTCGCATCAAAACTTGGAATATTTCCTTCAACGGTTTCTAATGTGAAGTTAAGATTTAACTTTGTTTTTTCAGGAAATGGAAGTTTAGGTAATTTTCCAAATGCAACAGTTGGAGGTTCTGGAGCTGGTGGAAAAACCTTCTTGTATAGTGAGATAGCCCCATTAAGCATTATTCTTCCAATAATTAAGAAGATAATAAAATAAATTCCATATCTAATTGCTTTTCTGGCTGTAATTGAAGCGTAGGTTAAGGTTACCATACTAAAATTATAGATGTTATAATTCAAATATGAAAGTCAGAACCAGATTTGCTCCAAGCCCAACAGGATTTTTACACATCGGAGGTTTAAGAACTGCTCTTTATGCATATGCACTAGCTAAACACGAAAAAGGAGATTTTATTCTTCGCATTGAAGATACTGATCAAAAAAGAGAAGTAAGCGGAGCTGTTGAAGCACTACAAAATACTTTAAAAAAGTTTGGTCTCAATTGGGATGAATTTTATGTACAATCAGAACGCCTGGAAAAATACAAAAAAGCAGGGGAGCTTCTTGTCAAGGAAGGACATGCGTTTTATTGCGATTGTAAGAGTAAAAACGCGAAAGCTGAAGGTTACTCTACAAATTTAAAAGATCCATGTAGAGACAAGAATTTAACAAAAGGAGCAATAAAACTTAAGGTTCCAGAGGGAAAAACTTTAATCTATTTTGATTTTGTTCATCAGAAAGAAATATCATGGGATTCAAATACGGTCTATGATGCCACTTTGCTAAAATCTGATGGTTATCCAACTTATCATTTAGCAGTGGCTGTTGATGATCTTGATATGAAAATAACCCACCTTTTAAGAGGTCATGATTGGTTACCTTCGACTCCAATTCATCTTTTGGTATTTGAGTATTTGGGAGGAAAAAGGCCGGAAATAGGTCATCTGACAGACATATTATCAAGTGAAACAGGTAAAAAACTTTCCAAAAGAAGGGATTCGGTCTTTGCTGAACAGTTTTTGGATGAGGAATATTTACCTGAAGCTCTTCTTAACTTTGTAATGCTATTAGGTTGGGCGCCAAAAGATAATAGGGAGTTATTTACCTTAAGTGAATTTGTAGAAAACTTTGATATTAAGGGTTTTCAAGATGCCAATCCAAGATTTTTTAGAGAGAAACTTGATTGGATAAATGGGCAATATATAAGACAGCTTTCAGATGAGGATTTAAATTCTAAATTCCAAGATATAAATTCAAAGTTTGCTGATTTAGAAAAAAAGAAACAGTTAGAAATTACCAAACTATTAAAAGAAAGAATAAAAAAGTTAAGTGATTTTAATTTATTGACCAAATTTTTCTTTGAAAGACCAGTTGTTGATAAAAAACTTCTAGGAGAAAATTATAAAGAACATTTATCAAAAATAATTAAGGGTATTGAGGACGATAGAGATCTGATGGAAATTGTCAAAGAAAATAACTTTAAAACTGGAGATTTTTTTATGGATTTAAGAATTGCTATAACTGGGGTTAAGTTTACTCCACCAATTAACGAATCAATTGACATTTTAGGAAAAGAAGAGAGTATTTTAAGATTAAAAAGTTTACTTTAATGAATAAAACTGCCCCAAATACTAATTTTCGTGACTTACTAAAGTTAAAAAGTTTAGAAACTCAACAATCTTTTAAAAAGAATTTTCCAGAGGCGCATCAATTTTTGTTAGAGAAGGGTGTAGAACTTGGGAAAATAAGACAGCATTCAGCAAAGTTGATTTCAGCGGGAGCGCTTACAAGTACATTACTTTTATCTCCACCAACTGGAGCTAGTCAGTTGCCAACCCCGACAGACATTGTTCATAATTTAAGTGATTTTGAGAATAAAGACGTTAACATTGTTCCCCAAGAGGAATTAATAAGTTCTTTAAAGATTTTATTACCAAGTGAAGTGAGACCACTTGCGAGAGATGAAGAAAAAAGATTAGAAGTAGTAATAAAAAATATTTTAAATGTTAATGCAAAGGCCACACTCGAAGGAGAACATCTTAACACGGTTTATGGTTATATCGGTGCAGAGCAGCATTTAAAGAGATATCCTGGAGATATTTTAGAATATCACGGACCCTATTTTAAAGAAGGAATTGCCCCAGGTCTTGGCGCGTGGGGCTACTTTGCTAAATCAAGAGCCGATTTAAATTCAAATCTAGTTGATACTGAAAAATGGTATTCGGTTGTTCAAACTTTATATTTACCTGATTGGGATTCACGACAACCCTATCTTCGGGATTGGTATAAATACAGAAAGTTACTAATAGTTAATTCTGTTAATGGCAATGCTGTAATTACTGCTCTTGCTGACTCTGGTCCAGCCGCTTGGACTGGTAAACATTTTGGTGGGAGTCCTGAAGTTATGGAGTATTTAGGTGGAAGTAGGTATAAAAAAGGTCCAGTTTTAGTTTTTTTTGTTGATGACCCAGAAAATAAAATAAAATTAGGTCCAGTAGATTATAATGATTTAAGTGGAAAGAAGTTAGTACAAATATAAAATTATGTCAATTATTTTTTATGATAAATTAGTTGTGATTAAATCACTAGATAAAAAAATAGAGAAATTAACTGAATCTGGCGACGAAAAACAAGAAATGTGGCAAATGGTTGAAGAGATAATTCATCATAAAGTATTGGGTTGTTGTCTTGATCATTTACCAAAAGAACACCACAGTGAATTTCTGGATATGTTTCATAAAGCTCCACATGACGAAAACCTTTTAAAATATTTAAGCAAAAAATCTAAAACAGATATGAAAAAAGTGATTAAACAGGAGATTAAAGATCTAACTAAGGATCTCCTCCTTCTTGACTCTAACAAAGTGTAGCCAATCCTCCAAAATTTCCAAAAATGTCTTTAGAGGAGCCTCAATTATAAAATCAAAAATAAAACTTAAGATATTAAGTTTACTTATTTGGTTTGATAGAAACTGCCCCACCTTAATTATTGGTAAAAATATATAGTCAACTAAACTTTCCCAAAAGGACTCAGCGTATTCATCACTTAACTGATAATCTTTGGAGATTTCTCTAACCCTAAATGCAAAAAACGAAACTACTGTTAAGAAGAACAAGAAAATAAATTGGCTGACAATACTAAATCCTAATAAATTAAGTAACCAAAGTATTCCAATTATTACCAAGGAGGATGTAGTAAGAAAAAAGTAAAAAAATATTCTATTTTTCCCCGTAGACTTTGGAGTAGCTTGAATAAATTCAGGAGTAATTTTGGTCTCATCCTTATAAAAATATTCATTAACTTTTTCAATCATAACATTGGAGTTTTTACTACTCGGAAGTTTTACACCGGAATTAAATAAAAACATCAATGATGGTGGGAAAAGAATATTAATTGTTAATACCATGTAGTTAATTTTGCTGAACAATACTTCAAATGGAATTTCAATTAAAATAGCTAGGACCATTTTAGTTAAAATAATGTAGATAATACTTCTTTTGGATGCTCTTAATACTTTATCTTTTGTTTCAGAATATTTTTGTTCCAAAATTCTTCGAGCTCGTCCCTCTAATAACTTAGGATCCTCGATTAAGGAATTAATATCCTGACTACTTTTGATTATTTCTCTAATTAAATTAAAAGGAGGAATCATTTGGGTAACCTTTCTTTTCAAACTATCTTTTAATGGGTAGTTTAAATATTCTTCAATTTTGGCAACTGTGGTAAATAATTTTTTTGGATCATTCCATTTAGGAAGAAGTACTTTGAGAAGTTTATAGGTTATTAATATTTCATCATTTTTTGCATAGGCTCTTTCAGTTGCAATATAAACTTGGATACTTTTAATTTGTTTGTCCGATTCTCCAAACTCAAGACGCGGAAGAAGGGATGATGAAACATAATTTGTTAATATTTGAGGCAGAGGATTAAAACTTAAATTTTCTTCAATTTCACAAGAACAAAGTCCAATTAATTTTTCTGAAATATTTTTCTCTGAGAGGTTAAATACGTTTCTATATTTGTCTATAATTTTTGAAAGAGTTTCAATTTTTGACGATTCTATCGAGTTGTTACTAAAATATCTTGCCCAAGAAAGCTCTTTAATTAAAAGCCTTGCAATTTTAGGACTTTCCTGATTTAAGAAAAATCTTCTTTTTAATATTCTTTCAATAGCAGCTTGACGCACCAAGTGATCGTCTCTAAATTCAATTGCATTTCTGGCTTTTTCATATAGAAATCCTAAGTCTGAGGCTGTCTTTGTTGTTTTTACAGTTTCTTTTGTAATTTTCGAATTAAATTTGTTAGCCTCATTTAAATCATTTATTAAGCTTTTTGTTGTTTTGTTTAGATCTACCATTTAATTTCAGATGTACAGTATACTAGATTTATAAATAAGTAAATATCTTGATTAATTTTATTGGTAAGCAATAATACTTATTAATTCTAAGCTATGGATAAAAATTTTGGTGGAGTAATCTGGACAAATCATGCCATTCAAAGATTATACGAAAGAGGTATTAAACAAGGGGATGCCTGGGCCACATGGAGGAATCCTGAACAGAGTAGATATGCAGCTTCAGAAGGTTCATGGATTTATTACAGAACTTATGGAGATAATAGAATTGAAGTTGTAGCCAAGCAAAATGATAAAAAAGAATGGATAATTCTTTCTGTTTGGAGTAAAAAAGTCTATCTTAAAAATACCAATATTGTTAGTAGTTCAGGTTCGTGGTTGAAAAAATTCTTAAATTTTTTTAAATAACGTATACTTTATACATAATGAGATTATTTCGTGGAAATGTAGATTCCTTTTTGCCAATTTTGGCCTCGGTTGTTTTTGTAGTGTCGTTTATAATTTCTTTTTCAACTTCAAAACAACTATCTGGAGAAAAAGTTTTATTAACGAATGAATCATTCTCAACAAATTCTCCAATCCCAAGTGAAACTCCTACAATTACCCCAACTGCTACTCCGACGGTTAATCCAACCATTAAACCTACTGTTAAACCAACTAGTTTAGTGACCTCGACGCCGGTAATTAATAATGTCCCACCTAATGCTGGTTATTCAAGACAAAGTGTTAAAACTGATACTGGAATTTTTACTGTGAGTATTGTTTCGGCTGATATTTCTTCAACTAAAGTAATTGTAGACACAGCATCGGGATCAGATTGTTCAAGTAATTGTCCAGTACTTTCCTTGGGAGATTATGTGGCTAGAAATGGTGGGTTTGCGGGGATAAACGGTACTTATTTCTGTCCTAAAGATTATCCAAGTTGTGCCGGTAAAGAAAATACCTTTGATCTTTTAGTAATGAATAAAGATAAATATTATTTTAACTCAGCAAATAATGTTTATAGTACAAATCCAGTGGTTGGTTTCAGAAGTGGTTCTATCAACTTTGTAACTGCCGGTAGTCAATGGGGCAGAGATACATCCCTAACTGGGGTTTTGATGAACTATCCACTATTAATTTTTAATGGAAATATCACTTTTGGGGGAGACGACGATCCAAAAAAGGGAAGTAAAGGCTCAAGAAGTTTTGTGGCAAACAGGGGAAACACTGTCTACATAGGAGTTGTTCATTCTGCAACTGTTGCAGAGTCAGCTCGAGTTATGAAGGCAATGGCTATGGATAATGCACTAAATTTGGATAATGGCGGTTCAACCGCTCTCTGGTATGGAGGTTATAAAGTGGGACCAGGAAGACAAATTCCCAATGCAATAATCTTTACGAGGTAAAAGTTATAGCTATACCTTTTTTATCAGCTCTACCGGTTCTTCCAATTCTATGAACATAGGTATCATAATCTTGTGGTTGATCATAATTAATCACATGGCTTACATTTGGAATATCCAAGCCACGAGATGCCACATCGGTTGCAATTAAAATGTCAATTCTGCTTGACTTAAACATCTCTAAAGTTTTGATTCTTTGGTTTTGTCTTTTATTTCCATGAATAGCGTCAGCCTTAAATCCTTTGGCTCTTAATTCATTTGAAAGTTTTTGAACTCCATGTTTAGTTCTACCAAAAATTAACACTTTTTCAAATTCATCTCTACTTAATAGTTCAAAAAGCTTATTTATTTTTTGTCCCAAGTGATCTACTTTTATAACTTCTTGGGCTACGTTTTCTGCTGTGTCCCCAGTTTTAACAGAAATTGTTACAGGATCATTATTTACGAAACTCTTTAAGACTTCTCTTACTTTTCCGTCAATTGTTGCAGAAAAGAAAAGTGATTGTCTATTCTTTGGAAGTAGAGAAATTAGCTTTTGAATATCTTTTAAAAATCCAATATCAACCATGTGGTCAGCTTCATCTAAAACAACATTATTAAATCTATCTAAATTTAAATTTCGACTATTTAAATGGTCTAATAGTCTTCCAGGAGTTCCAATTACAAAGTTGGGATTTCTCATTAGTTCCTGTTTTTGTCTATTCATATTTTCCCCACCAATACAAAGCGCACTATACAGTTGAAGTCCACGAGATATTGAATAAAACTCATCTTGAATCTGTTTTGCAAGTTCTCTGGTTGGGGCAACAATTAATACTTTTTCGTTTCTATCCTTTAACATTTTATTTAAAAGAGGAATTAGAAAAGCTAAAGTTTTGCCAGTTCCAGTATTAGCAATACCGATCAAATCATTTCCTTTTAAGATTTCAGGAATGGCTTGGTCTTGAATAGGCGTTGGGTTTTTGTAATTCCTGTAAGCGACATTTCTTTTCAATCTGTCATCAATCCTGAAGTTATTGAATGTGTTTTGAACAACATATTCCTCTTTAACTAATGGTTTAGCAACATTTAAATTGTTAATTGTATTTGTAGGATCAAAAAATTTAATATTTCTTCTCGGTCCACTAGAACTTCTCCCGCCTGAACGGAAATTTCCTCGATTTCCGCCACGAAATCTATTGTTAAATCTGTTATACATTTTAATAAATTGAGGAAAAACCAAAGAAGTAAAAAAATAATTACGACTAGTCTTTCAAATCAATATATGAATAATATCAGTTAAATCATCATAAGTCAATGAAACTATGGGTTATGTAGATAAATAGCAAACTATTTTTGTTTATTGGTCTTTGTTTGATCTCTATTTAAAAGAAGGTAGATTAAAGGAAGGATTCCAACGGAATTAACTACCAAAAGAGCAATAAACCAAATGTTTTGTCCTTTACGGGCTGATCTGTACAAGGCAAAACCTTTTAAAATTAAATCTAGGATTGCAAAAGGAATCAAAAATCCAAATGTATTCCAATTCCAACTTTCTCCATATCTCCAATAATTCATCATATAAATAAATTATATCACTTTATTTGTTAATTTTTTAGAAAAATTCACGATGCTGTAGTACAATTCCATCATGCTAGATAGTTTTTCTAAACTCTTGGGACATAACTACAAACCCCTAAATAGAATTGAAATATCAAGGTCAGCATTAAAGCATAATTATGTTTATTTAAATTCTTTAGACAAAAAAATCAAAATTGCACCTGTTTTAAAAAGTAATGCCTATGGGCATGGAATTACACTAATAGCAAAAGAACTTGATTCTTATAATTCACCCCTTTTTTGTGTAGATAGTTTATATGAGGCATATGAACTTTTAAAAATCAGAATTAAAACACCTATCTTAATAATGGGTTACTTTAATCCAAAAAGCCTTCAAACAAAAAGACTTCCATTTTCCTTTGCAGTTTTTACTAAAGAGCAAGTAATTTCAATAAATAAATATCAACCACAGGCAAAAATTCACATTTTTGTAGATACGGGCATGCATAGAGAAGGAATACCCATAAATGAACTTGAAGATTATTTATTTTTTATTAAATCAAAAACAAACTTAAAAATTGAAGGATTGATGTCACACTTGGCTATGTCAGAAAATCCAAAAATATTAAATACTAAAAGACAAATAAAAACTTTTAAAAATGCATTAGATATTATGAACAAAAATAATATTTTCCCTAAATGGGTCCATTTTGCAAATTCTTCAGGAACATTAAATTTCAATGCATATGAAGACATGTTAAGTAATTTATCAAGAACAGGACTTGCCTTATATGGGATTGATCCAGTGGGAAAAAATAAAAAACTAATGCCAATACTTAGATTAATTACGCGTATCATTGAAATAAAAGAAATACAAAAAGGAGACTACGTGGGATATAACTTTTCGTTTAAGGCTAAAAAAGATATGAAAATTGCCATTCTTCCAATTGGATATAATGATGGAGTTGATTTAAGACTTTCCAATTTAGGTTGTGTAAAAATTGGACGAAAATATTGTTCTATTATAGGAAGGGTAAGTATGAATATCACAACAATTGATGTAAGTAATATAGAAAATATACATCTTGGCCAAGAGGTGGTTGTTTATTCAAGAAAAAAGGAAGATAAGAATTCAATTGAAAATGTTGCCAAACAAATTGGAACTATGCCATATGAAATACTAGTACACCTAGCCTCGTCAACAAAAAGAGTACTCGTTTGATATTTCAACCCCTCAATTTAATTACAAAGTTTTAATTTTAGCTGAGCATTCCGGTTTGGACCCTTTCAGTCCTTATAACTCGATAAACCAATTGTCTTAGATCAAGGCTAAATAAGACAAATGAGACACTATAAAAAGGAGTGTAAAGACCTATTGACAAATAAACTAAAAAATGTTTATACTGAATAAGTATTCAATTAGAAATGAAAGGTGGTGAGAAATAAATATGCCAAAATTTGATGGAACTGGTCCACAAGGAATGGGGCCAATGACAGGTAGAGGCTTCGGACCTTGCGGGTTCGGAATGGGATGGAAACATTGTGGTCGAGGAAGGGGTTTGGGAAGATATTTCGGTTGGAATCAACCTCAATCTAAAGAAGAGAAAATAAAATCTCTATCCGACTACAAAAAGGCTCTTGAAGAAGAGCTCGAAGATGTTAAAAAAGAGGAAACAGAAATGGGAAAGGAATAACAATTATGCCAAAGCATAAAATACCACGTTGTGTATGCTTTAACCCTGGAGTTACATACTTTAAACCCCGGGGTATTCCTCTTCGTCTATTGGAAGAGGTTGTTCTTCTGCTGGATGAGGTTGAGGCTCTGAAATTGTATGAAGTGGACGGTTTGGAGCAAACAAAAGCAGCTAAAAAAATGAAGGTGTCCCAGCCTACCTTCGCCAGAATTTTAGCAAGTGCCAATAAAAAAGTTTCAGAAGCGTTAATTAAGGGTAAGGCAATAAGAATTGAAAAAAAATTGTTATAATAAAGCTGTTAACACATAAAGTATGAAAATAATTAAAATTGGAGCAGTTTGGTGTAATGGCTGTCTTGTCATGCACCCCAGATGGGCGGAGATTGAAGAAGAAAACACTTGGCTTAAGACAGAGTATTTTGATTTTGATAATGATAAAGAAAAGATAGAGAAATATAATATTGAGAGTGGAAAGCTTCCAGTATTTATATTTTTGGATAGTAAGGAAAATGAAATACTAAGACTTTCGGGTGAAATTGAAAAGAAAGAGCTT
>DATDSD010000017.1:0-3946 GCA_035291405.1 Patescibacteria group bacterium
AACAGTAAAGTAGAAAGCCAGTGGGGTAAAGAGCATCACAGCACTTGCAACTTCAGGAAGGCTTGTTGCATTTAAAATGCCTGAAATGGCCATGAAAGAAGTAATTACAAATGAATATAAAACAACGATTTTTTTCATATAATTTTAGTGATTGATAATAAAATCAAGATAGTAACAAGTCCAAGATAAAAAAGACCAACCTTTTTTGAATTTACCAAGTCAAAATCATTTTTTCCTACCAATAAGGTTGCGATAAAGTAACAGGGGATAGGCAAAAAGAAAAGCGCAGCAAAAGAATTACTTAGAACTGAACTGATTAAGATAAAACTTGAAATTATACTTAATATTAACAATGTCAATTTATTCATGGTTCATTAGTATTTAGAGTCTTGATTAGATTAGATAATTCTTCAAAGCTTTTAGTTGTTCCCAGTATCTCTCTTAAGGCTCTGATTTCAGCTTTAATTAATGTCAAATCCGATTTAATATCGGTTGAGTCGGTAGGAATAACTGTTCTTCCTATAGCTGAGGGTGAAGGTGAAGATTTGGTTAATGTAATTGGAGTTGGTTTAGCCTCAGGTTCATTCTTTATTTTAGTTAAGATAAACAAAGTCAAACCTAAATTAATTAGGCACAGGAAGAAAATTACAACCAGAACTCTAGCGTATTTTTCCATATTTATGCTATTCTTAAATATAGCATAATTTCTGATGACCAAGTATATAAAAAATTCATTAATAATTACCGTTTTATTTTTTATTTTCTCAGTTATTTTTTTAGTTGTATTTTTTAACAAGACCTCAAGAGATTCATTGGTTGAGCAGGTCCAGCACAGACAACAATTGTCGGTCAGGGTGGGTTCTAGGTTAATTGAAAGTTTTGTAAATTCGGTAGGTAAATCATTATTGATAATGTCGACTAACCCCAGCCAGGATAACTTAGATCACTTTATGGAAACTTATTCATCATTGGGAATCTCGGGGATTACTCTTTTAGACAAAAACGGAACAGTCATAAAGGCGTCAAACACTATTGATGTACTTGATTTAGGACAGGATTTATCTGATAGGGATTATTTCAGGTGGGCCAAGGAGACACAAGATGGTGAATTTAAAGCGTTTGCACCAATAATTTCAAGAAGGGGTCCGTCCAAGGATATATATATTATACCGGTTGCTGTATCTACATTTTCAGAAGATAAAAAGTTTAACGGGGTATTGGTAACGGCGATTCCACTTTCTGATTTAGCACGTGACTATTTAGAGAATTTAAAAATTTTGGATACCTCAAAAG
Source organism: Patescibacteria group bacterium (assembly GCA_035291405.1). Lineage (GTDB taxonomy): Bacteria > Patescibacteriota > Microgenomatia > UBA8517 > UBA8517 > UBA12026. Next base: position 1,294 of record DATDSD010000017.1, read on the forward strand.
TTTATTTAGTCACAAGCAAAGGAGAAATCATTTACGCGGATTATCCTGATCTCACTGGAAAATATGTTAAAGATATTTTTGTAAGTGACTTTTTGGGCAAGAGTAAGGTTCTGGAGATACTTTTTGATTGTTTAGGAAAGGATGAAGAATCAAAGTTGAACTTGGCAATCCCAAGCTTCGAAAATAATTTTAAACTTGAGCCATATCTTATATCTTCATCTCCGATTCATATCTCTGACCAACTTTGGAAAGTTGTTGTAGTAACTCCAGAAAAAAGTTTACTTGTATTTACTTACAAAATTTTTAATAGTCAAATACTGGCTTTGTTTATAATTTTTGTAGTATTTATATTTTTAACGTTAAGGATATCAAAAAACAGCGGTTATCAAGAAGCCGTGGTTGATGAACACCAAAAACACAATATCAATTCTTAAGTTTATCTTGAAGTTTTAATATCTTGAAGTAACGAACCATATTTGCAAAAACTGTGACTATCCAGAAAATTAGGGGAGCTGCTACTATTGCCTGCATTATCATTAAAGATGAGGGAAGATATGGGTTAATTATTTCAGGAAATACTGAAGGTGCTCCAATGAAAAGAAGAAGTGCTAAGATTGAAACAGAAGTTGATTCTGAGATTGAATGGGTCATTTCTTTTCTGATTTGGTCAATATCAAAAAACATTATGCTTCTATCTGTTTTTGCTAATGTCTTATCTGTTTTTACTGTTCTTTTAGCCATGAGATGATATTACCCCTCATTATTTTGATTGTCAATTGGTAATTCAATCTGAGGTTCAATTGCAGGCTCCGGAATAGCCTCTGGTTTTGTTAATTCTTCAATTTTTTCAAGTTCTTTTAAGGCAGCATCATAATCCTTTGAACTTTCACCTATAAGTTTTAAGACAGTGTTCATTTCATCTTTTGCTTTAGTAAGGTCTCCATTTTCTTTGTAAGCAAGGCTTAAATTATAGTGTCCGTTGGCGTAGTCGTTTTTAGCAAGTACCGCTAGTTTAAAGATATCAATTGCCTCATCATATTTTTTCTGGGCATAATATATTCCTCCAAGCCTAACTCGTAGCACTGGATTTAGCGGGTCAAGAAAAATAGCTTGGCTCAAGGACTGAATGGCATAAGTGTCAGAGCCTTTGGCAAAGGGGATAATGGCAACATAAATACTTGATAGACTTTCCCAATTTCCAGATCTTTGGGGATTTAATTTTACTCCTGCTTTTGCTTCAACAATTGATTGTTGAATAAGTTTGGTGATTGTTTCCTTCTCAGCGTCTGTTAATTCTTGTTTTTGAGAGATATTTTTACCTAATGCATAGTTAATATTTGCTGCAAATACATGATATCTATCTGAATATGGGTTTAACTTAATAGATTTATTTATAAATTCATATGTTTTAAGAGCTGTTCCAGAATTTGCCTCCTTAGTTGATTTAGCAAAGTAAATTTCTGCAATTGTTGCTCTGGTAAATAAATAACCAATACTAACTAAAACAATAAAAAGAGGGGCGCTAATTAAAAATGAAGGCAAGTTTGAAATGAAATTATTATTAACTCTTTTGACATCTTTAATAAAAAGAGAAATTAAAACAAAGAAAATAGGCAAGAAACTAAAGAGAATAGGAAAGATAATTAAGCCTACAGTTAGAATTAACAGGGAAATATAGTAAGGATTATCAAATTTAATAGTTTTTAAGATTAAAAAGAAAAGAATCAAAAATAAAAATGTAGCCAGTAAACCAGCTTCGGTTAAAATTGTTAGGAACAAACTTGAGCTTGAAACATACTTTAAGTTCCATTCAGGAGTCAGGTTAAAAGAAATTGGTCTAAATTTATTAAACGCGTCAATATAATTGCCTGGTCCAACACCCAAAAACGGACTCTCTTTAATAGAATCAATTGCTATTTGCCAACCTGTTTGATAGGGAAGATTTTTAAATGAAGTAGTTTTACTCGGCATCATTTGATATGTTGAAATAGCAATACCTATCAATAGTATTAAACCCACAAATGACATGAGTATCTTTTTTAGAATACTGTTTTTATTAAACATGTCATAAACGACAAAAGGTAACATTGCTACTAAGAATAACGCAGAAGTAATCAGACTACCAAAAGTTGAGACAGGTAGAAAAGTAAATACTTTCAAAAATGAGAATGTTAAAAGAACTGAAAGGACAAATGAAGAGGAGAGTAATACATAAATTAAATTGTTTCTTTCTTTGTCTTCAAGCTGGTTTGTTAAAAAGTAAAATATGCTAGAAAGAATTATTAAGCTGGCAGTTCCGGGAAGGAAAAATGCCTCTACTTTATTTGCTGTCATTAATAAAGTTGATGCAATGTATGCTATTGATATAGAGATTAGTATTAAATCATACTTATTACTACTAAATTGGAAACTTTTGTTTAGAATAATTTTTATAAGCTTGACCAGAAAGATCAAAGATGTAACAGTAACAAGCAATAATAACTTTGGAGTTTCAAAAGAGTTGGGAAAAACAGGAATAAAGACCAAAGGCAATAAAAATAGGCCTAGAAAAAACAAATATTCTTCAATTATTTTAAGTAATTTCATATTTAAATATTATCACTTTTAAGATCAATAATCCACCAGTTAAATTCTACGTCGGTATCAATTGCTT
>DATDSD010000018.1:0-11906 GCA_035291405.1 Patescibacteria group bacterium
TCCAATCCAACAGAATCCTTTGGTATTGTTTTGGTTGAGGCAATGGCCACAGGGCTTCCTGTAGTTGCAACCAACGACGCAATCAGGAAAGAAATAGTGGGAGATGCAGGTTTGTTTGTTGATCCCACAAACGCTGATGAATATGCAAAAATTTTAGAAAAAGCACTTAATACAAATTGGGGAGATAAACCGCGAAATCAGGCAGAAAAATTTTCTTGGGACAAAATAGCAAAAAGTTATGAAGAAATTTTGGAAAACCTTTAAAAAGTATCGTATTGGTGCGATCCCCTTATTTATATTATTTTTTGGAATAATTATTAGGTTTTATAATTTTTCTGATAGGGTAGTTTACGGACCTGAACAGGGAATAAGTTTAATCTCTGCAGCTGGAAATTTTGGAAAACCGTCACTTTTGGGAATCCCCTATTTGCTGCGACAAACATCCGATGGTTTAAGAATTTTTACTGCTCCTGTTTTTGGTTATACGCTAATTCCTCTAATTTTAATTTTTAATTATGACCCCTTAAAAATAACTATTTTTTTTGCACTAATAAATATCTTCACTGGGATATTAATTTATTTAATTGGAGAAAAGACAGTAAACAGAAAGGTTGCTATTTTTTCAAGTATTCTCTTTTTCTTTAGTTCCAAGATGATTTATCACTCAACCTTTATTTGGACGTCGAACTACATGCCATTTATAGGTACCCTGACAATTTATTTAATTTATTTGTTTTATAAAACAAAAAAGATTTCTTACGTTTTTCTTTTGGGGTTGTTGTCGGGTGTCGGTTTTGGAATTCAGTACTTTTACATAATAGGTATTGTTTTTGTTTTCCTTATAATTTTATATTTTACAAAGAAGAAATTTAAAAATACATTAATTTTTATTTCAGGGTTTGTTTTAGGAGAATTGCCTACTTTGCTTTTTGATTTAAAACATAATTTTTATCATTTTAAAACTCTAACCGCCTACTTTTTGGAAATATTTAAAAAGAGCGGAGAAAGCCAGATTTCTTACTATCACTTTTTATTTTTATATCCATTACTTGCACTTATTGGAGGGTTTTTATTATGGTCTTTATATAAAAAGAATAAATACATCTCGTTTGTATTGGTTGCGGTTTATTTAATTACAAACACTAAAATTCCTTCAGGCATGCCACACAACTTATCTGCAAAAGATGTATTAAGTTCTGCAAAATTAATAGCAAGCGGTAATCCAAAGGATTTTAATGTGACTGTTGTTGGGAATTTTGATAACAGAGGATATACATTAAGATATCCTCTTGAGTATATCTATAAAATTAATGTCGATTCTGTAGAAAATTATACGAATACAACAATTATTTACGTTTTGGGTAGGAAAGACTATAATTTTGACAAACCGGATATTTGGGAGTTAAGAACATTTTTACCTTATAAAGTTTATGAGGTAAAAAGCGTGAATGATTATTGGTCTTTATATAAATTAATAAAATGAAATTATCTGTCATTATTCCAACATATAACGAAGAGGGTGTAATTTTAGATTGTTTACACTCGCTAGAGATACAGTCTTTCACCGACTTTGAGGTTATTGTTGTTGATGATGGAAGTACTGACTCTACATTATCAAAGCTCCACGATATCGAACCAACATTAAATTACAAATTAAAAATATTAAAAGGGAAACATGAAGGTGCAGGAAGTGCCAGAAACCTAGGTGCAAAATCTGCAGTCGGTGATATTTTAGTTTTTGTGGATTCAGATATGACTTTTGACAAAAACTTTTTAAAAATGCTTGTTAAACCAATAATTGCAGGAAAAACTAAGGGTACTTTTTCCAAAGATGAATATGTGGCAAATTGGGACAACGTCTGGTCTAAATGCTGGAATCTAAATGAAGGGTGGGAGAGTAAAAAAAGACATCCTAAAAATTATCCAGACACCCAAAAAGTATTTAGGGCAATACTTAAGTCCGAGTTTGATAAAGTCGGAGGTTTTACTGCAGGAGGTTACAATGATGACTGGAGTCTATCTGAAAAACTTGGGATATTAGCAAATGTTGCACCAAAGGCCATCTTTTTCCACAAAAATCCAGAGAGTTTAGGAGAAATTTTTAACCATGCTAGGTGGGTGGGCAAAAGGAAATATAGATTTGGTTTATTTGGGTATCTAGTAGCCTTAATAAGAAGTTCACTGCCAGTATCGATAATTATTGGATTAATTAAAGCGTTTATCTATTCACGACCGATGTTTTTAATTTTTAAGGTTGTATATGATTTTGGTTTGTTTGTAGGAATTATTAGTTACATGGTTACTAAAGAAGGAGCAAAATAGTTTAATTTCTATTAAGTAAGTATAATTTCCATTCAGATTCATCAAAAACCCATTTATCTACAAGTTTTCCTTTGTCAAACCGTTTGATCTCGTAGGCTTTATCATTTCTGATGTCTTCAACGCTCTTGTATGATAAAACAAATAAATTATCTGTTATTTCATATTGTTCTTTTTCAAGTAGTCTAACGTCGTCAATTAAAAGCAAATCTCTATACCTTCTACCATAAATATTTGGATCGGGACTTTGAAGTACTACTAGATTAACATTCATTAATTTGTTTTCAGCGATTTCGTCTCGAATCGTTTGGGTGATCTTCGTTATTGTTTCTATATCATTTTCCCAAGTTATCTCTCTGACGATATTAGGAAATTTATAAATTGAGATTACTGTTAAAACAATTACCAATAATTTTGCAAAAAAGTTAGAGATGCCTAAACGTTTATAAATAAGATAAACAAATAAAAACGGAATACTTGCTAGTAAATAATGAGAATAAAAATCAGTTGTAAATAAAATTATTATGCTTGAAAATAAAAATACAAATATATATTTCAAACTTTCAGATTTATTTTTTATATCATAATAAATGATAGCAACTAGATTTAATAAGAATAAAATATTTGGACCTGATAGTTTTTGAAGTAAGTTAATATCCGTATTCAAGTAGTTAAAATATAAAATTCTTGATAAAAACAATCCCGGCATGTGAGTCAAATCAAAAACAATAAATGGTGATATTGATAATAATGCACCAAACATAAAGTTAATAATTGAGTAATATCTTTTTTGTTTAATAGATTCGTAGAGCAAAATTAAACCCATTCCTAAAACTGTGTAAAAACCTAAGAAATGATGATGAATTGTCAGGGCTAGTAAAAATCCAGAAATAAAATGTTTATATTTAAATTTAGATATTAAAAATAAAATGGAGAGGACAGACCAAAATGGCATAAAATTTGGATTCCATGCCCAACGTGATGGTATCAATATCACAGTCCAAAATATTACAAAAACTGTAGGTAAAAATTCAAATTTATTATTTAGTTTATAGGCAAGAAGCAAAAACAATATTGCGGTTACAATTCCCCAAAATACAGCTCCATATGTTGTACTAATTGGGCTGAAGTTATTCAAAACAGCAAACGGCATTAATAAGTAGTAGGTAAGTGATCCAAAGACTTTATTTCCGTCTTCTGAGATTGGGCCAATTAAAGTAATATCTTTTTCAACCCAAATTCTGTGGATACTAACCAGATCGCTTGATTCATCCCAGATAAATCTTGAGGTTTTTCCGATATTATATGACCTTGTAAAAATAATTAAGAGAAAAATAAGTAAAAATAATATAAATTTTTTGTCAAGGCTGAATCGCATATTTAGTTCATGATATCATGAATTAAATATGCTAATTATATTTATTTTACTTATTGGCTTAATATTAAGGATTACAAGTTTGAATCAATCGCTTTGGCTTGATGAGGCGACTACGGCAATTGCAGCTCAATTAAGCTACAGAGATTTTTTTATAAACTTTATGTCGGGAGATTTTCATCCTCCACTTTACTATCTTATCATTAAACTTTGGTCGTCAGTCTTTGGATACTCCGAGATAGCTTTACGAGTGCCCTCGGTAATATTTGGTGTATTGGCTATTTATATTACCTTTTTAATAGCTAAAGAATTAAAATTTAAATGGCCTGTTATTCCCGCACTATTTTTAGCCACATCGGGTTTGCATATCTATTATTCTCAGGAAGCAAGAATGTATTCTCTGGCTACTTTTTTAGTAACATTAATTGTTTATTTATTTTTGAAGAAGAAATGGATATTATTCTCAGTTGGTTTAGCGGCTTTATTCTTGTCAGATTATTTGGCAGTACTTATTCTTCCAGCATTAATTTTTTATGCAATCCTCGAACATAAGAACTTAAAAAACATTTTATTATCTTGTTTTCCTCTACTCCTAACCTTCTTGTTGTGGTTTCCAACTTTTTCAAAACAATTATTATCTGGAATTGCTCTTAAAACCAGCGACTCAAACTGGTGGAATTTATTAGGCCCAGTTACACTAAAAAATATTGGACTGATTCCTACTAAATTCATAATTGGTAGAGTAAGTATTGATAATAAATTGTTATATGCAGTGTTAATTATTGTCCTTTTGGTTATTTTTGGTTATTTGATTTCAAAAGCTAAAAATAAATTGATTTGGTCATGGTTTGGAGTAAGTCTTATTTTAGGTATAATTCTCTCATTTTTCATACCCACCTTAACTTATTTTAGATACCTATTTATGTTACCTGCTTTTTATTTGCTTTTAGCAGAATCTCAAAACAAAGTATTTACTGGAAAGTTGCAAGCTTTACCCGTTGTCATTATTTTGATTGTGAACGTGACGACCTCAGGCATTTATTTGCTTATCTCAAAATTTCATAGAGAAAATTGGAGAGAAGTTGCTCACCAAATAGAAACCCAAAAAATTATCTTTCCGGCTAACTCACAAAAAGAGGCTTTAATTTATTATGGAAAAGGAAATCAAATTATTACAATTAATCAATTATTAAAATCAGATAAAGAAGTTTACCTATCTAGATATGTTTGGGAAATATTTGATCCCAATGATATTACACGGTCAAAATTAATTGATATGGGATATAATAAACTTTTAGAGGGAAATTATAATGGAGTAGTTATTCAAAAATATGAAAATAGCAATTGATCTATCCCAAATTCTTTATGGTACTGGAGTTTCCCATTATAGGGAGAATTTGGTGAAGAACTTGTTAAAAATTGATAAAGAAAATGAATATTTGTTGTTTGGAGGATCGCTTCGTCGTGGACAAGAATTAAAAACAAGAATCGAGAGACTAGAAACAAATAATAAAACGTCAGCAAAAGTATTTCCTATTCCTCCAACTCTTACTAACCTCATCTGGAATAAATTGCATATACTGCCGATTGAAAAAATAATAGGTCAAGTCGATTTAATTCATACCTCTGATTGGGCTGAACCGCCATCAATATATCCAAAAGTTACTACAATTCATGATCTTATCCCTTTGAAATTTCCAAAAGTGACACCAACCGTAATTGTTGCAGCCCACAAAGATAGACTAAAGTGGGTTAAAAAAGAATCGAAAAGGATAATTGTCCCGAGTCAAACAACCAAAAATGACTTAATTGAATTTGGATTTGATGAAAATATTATAAAAGTTATCTATGAGGCCCCAAATCTTAAAAAGGCTAACGATGAAGAAATAACAGTAGCCAAAACAAAATACAGAATTCATGACAATTACATAATAGCCATTGGCACAAATCCAAGAAAAAATATTGATAGGATAATAGATGCTTATAACTTGGCAAAATCAGGAAAAAACATAAAGCTTTTAATAGTAGGGGAAAAGAGGAGTTTAAAACACGAGGATCAAAGAGGCGTCAGATTTTTAGGATTTGTACCAGACAATGATTTAGGTCCACTTTTAACTGGTTCAAAAGCCTTAATTTTCTCTTCCATTTATGAGGGGCTAGGTATCCCGATTTTGGATGGTTTTAATTGTGAAGTTCCTGTTATTACCTCCAATATCGGAAGCATGAAAGAGATTTCGGAAGATGCTTCAATTTTAGTTGATCCATATGATGTCAATTCGATTGCAGATGGTATTAAAAAGGCTCTAGAGACGCCAAAAACACTAATTACAAAGGGGTTAAGACAAGTTTCAAATTTTTCTTGGACTAATACAGCCCAAGAGACACTTAAGGTATATAAAGAAGTCCTATATGAATAGAAATATTGCGATTTCCTACTTTCTTTCGTTTGCCAAAAATACTTGGTTTTGGCTAGGTATCTGGATTTTTTACTATTTAAGATTTACTAACTATGCAGGAATTGGAATTATCGAAACAGTTTTAATCGTTACAGCGACCTTGACAGAAATCCCCACAGGAGCAATTGCCGATGTTTTTGGGAAAAAGAAAACTTTAATAGTTGCCTTTTTATTAGAGATGATAGGTGCTTTCATCATGGCTTATGCAATGAATTTTAATCAACTTGTACTCTCTGTTTTTATAATGTGTGTAGGGGGATCATTTTATTCCGGAACACTTGATGCTTTGGTTTATGATTCGTTAAAACAAGATTTCAAAGAAAACAAATTTGACAAAGTAATATCAAACATCGCTTCAATTTCATTGATCACGGCTGCAATCTGCAGCATCATTGGTGGATTTACCTATGCTATTAATCCAAGATATCCATTTATACTTAGTGCTGTAGGTTATACCTTGGGTTTTATTGCGACTTTTTTCCTGAATGAGCCAAAGATTGATACGGTCAAGTTTTCGCTCAAAAATTATTTGTTTCAAACAAAGCAGGGAATAATTCAATTAACCAAAGATCATAATATCAAACTCAGAACATTGATCTTGCTCTCTATTGGTTTTGTGACAGTTATCTCTAGTGAGATGGTCGATAGCTTTTTAAGTTTTGAATTTGGTTTTAACGATAAACAAATGGGAATTCTATGGGCTGTTATATTTATAATTTCAGCCATTGCAGCCCAGACAACATCATTTTTTAACAAAAAACTTGGGTTGCATAAATCAATTCTTGTGACAGGATTATTAATGGCCATCACGTTTATCGTTTCTCCATACTTAGGATTGATTTTGGGAGGTATGTCGTTAATCTTAAGATCATCCCTACAAAGTATTTTTGGAAATCTAGCTTCAGTTAGTATAAATGATTCAACCGAATCGCGGTTTAGAGCGACTACAATTTCTACATTCAATATGATTAAAAATATTCCATATGTATTAACCGCCTTTTTAATAGGAAGCGTTTCAGACCTGTTTTCGGCTAAAGTAATATCTTTGTATTTAGGTGTATTTTTATTAATTATGTTAGGCGCTGGTTATTTTAAGCAAAAATCTCTTCGGGTTTAAGAAAATCTGCTTCAATGGTACAATTTAAATAGTTATGATAATTGGAATTGATGGAAACGAGGCAAACATTAAAAATCGAGTAGGGGTCAATAAATATGCTTACGAAATGCTTTTAGGTTTGCAAAAAGAGAACGAAAAGAGGGTTAACCCCAATAATCTCATAGTTTATCTTAAAAATGAGCCATTGAAAGACCTTCCTAAGGAAACAAAAAATTTTAATTATAAAATAATTAGTGGTAGGGGACTTTGGATATTAACAAGATTAATGCCGTATCTTTGGAAGAATCCTGAAAAAATTGATTGTTTATATTCTCCTAGTCATTATATACCAGTATTTTTAACAATTCCTCAGATTTGTTCAATTATGGACCTTGGTTATCTCAATAATTCGGAACATTTTGAAAAAAAGGTGTTTTGGCAGTTAAAGTATTGGACTGCTATTTCGATTTTTGCCTCAAAAAGGATATTAACTATATCAGACTCTAGCAAAGAGGATATTGTACGACATTATCCGTTTGCATTTAAAAAGATTACAGTTACTCATTTAGGATATGACAAAGAAAGATTTAATCTTAAAGTCCCTGCCGATCTTGTACGACGAGTCAAAAACAAGTACTCCATAGTTGATGACTATATCTTGTTTATCAGTACACTCAAACCTTCTAAAAATGTTGAAGGTTTGATTGATGCTTTTGCGTCTTTGTCTTCTACATACCCCAAACTTTCCCTTGTCGTCGCTGGAAAGAAAGGTTGGATGTTTGAAAAGATATATGAGAGGGTAGAAAAACTAAATTTAGCAAAGAAAATAATTTTTACTGACTTTTTTCCTGAAGAAGAAAGACCTGCACTAATGGCGGGATGTAAATTTTACTGTTTACCTTCTTTTTGGGAAGGATTTGGACTGGAAATCCTTTCTGCATTTGGTTGTGGTAAACCTGTTGTAGTTTCTGATATTGGTTCAATCCCTGAAGTTGCAGGAGAGGCAGGAATTTATATTGACCCTGAAAATGTTGAAAGCATAGCCATTGGAATGCAAAAAGTTTTAAATATGAGTGAGAAAGAATATAATAGTATAGTTGAGCTTGGGTTCAAACAAGCTAAGAAGTTTAGCTGGGAAGAGTGTAGTAAAAAAACCTTAAAAGTAATTGAAAGTATAAATGATTAAAGATAAAAACGGCAAAAGTTTATCTGTTAGTGAAGTAATTAGTAAAATTATGAATAGAATATCTAATTATTTTCTTGATTTTGAATTAATGCTCCTTCGTTTTGTTGGTCATATTCCCTCTCATACTGTTAGAAACATAAAATATAAGTTTTTTGGCATCCAGATGGGTAAGGGATCAACATTTCATATGTGGGCTTTATTTTTTGATCCAAGAAATATCAAAATAGGTGAAGATACAATAATAGGTGATCATGCCTTTTTGGACGGAAGGGATAAATTGATAATTGGAAACCACGTAGACATAGCTTCTTCTGTGATGATCTATAACTCCGAACATGATCTTTCTAAAGATGATTTTTCTGCCATAACCGCCCCCGTTGAAATAGATGATTATGTTTTTATTGGTCCAAGAGTGACTATTATGCCCGGAGTTAAAATTGGAAAAGGTGCTGTTGTTGCCGGAGGAGCAGTAGTTACTAAAGATGTTGACCCCTTTACAATAGTAGGTGGAGTTCCTGCAAAATTAATTGGAGAAAGAAAAAACAAAAACCCCGATTACAAACTAGGTCGAGCAAGACTGTTTCAATAAAATATGAGATTATTTTTAGCCTCCAGAGCAAAAGATCCAAAGACAGTGGAAAAACTCAAAAAATACATTGGTGGATTTAAAGGTAAGACCATTGTTTATATTCCGACAGCGGCAAACGCAGAAGATGGCTGGGAGTCTTGGAAGTCTGGCGAAACATGGAATATGGTTCGTAAATTTGAGTCTGTTTCAATTCCTGTCCAACTTGAGGATTATAGAAACAAATCAGTTGTCCACGAAATCAAAAGAATCAACCCCGATATTATTTGGTTTGGTGGAGGATACCCAGGATATTTAGCTTATTGGATGAGAAGATGTGCCTTAGATGAATATTTACCTGAAATATTAGGAAAAAAAGGATTGTATTTTGGAAGTAGCGCTGGGGCGATGGTGGCAGGTGTTACCTTACAAATAGCAACTTTTGGCTTTGTTGATAATGAAAGGGGTGCAGGTGATATTAAGCCAATGAATTTTGTAAATTTTGATATATTTCCACATTATTCAGAGAAACATCTTGATAAAATTAAGCAGAAGTATTGTGGGAAAAAACTTTATCTACTTAAAGATGGAGAAGAAATAATTGTAGAAGATAATAAAGTTACTTTAATTGGAGAGGAGAGGATTATTACTAATGAGTAAAATTTCTAAAATAATATTTTTATTAGTTTCTGTCTTACTTTTTATCTATGTTTTTCCTAAAAGTCCTGAATTTCCCAGGGAACTTCCAAATTCTGTTCAATCTTTTGAACCAGCAGATGTAGAAACACCACTTAGGCGTGGGTACTATACAAATTTGACTCGTCAGGAAGTGATAGAACATTATGAAAGAGAATTTAATAAAGGATTCTTCTATGTTTTTAGATTAAATTATCCCCCAGAAGAAGCCCAAACAATTATTCGTGATCAAACCAAAAGTTCGTTTCTAGAAGAAATAGTTCATCCATTAAGAGAAAATCTTTATATTAATGGTTTTGAACCAAAGACAGAAGAATACAAATTGATGATTAATGGTGTACATTGGAACCAAAAAATTATTGTGAGGTTTGTACCCAGTCCTCTTTGGATTAGACTTGTTGTTATAATCTTAACTATTGTCAGCCTGTTACTATTGGTGAGAGAATACAAATATGCAAAAAAATAATATAGATATATCTATCGTAATAATATCTTCAAAAATTGATTATCTTACAGATTGCTTAAAAACGCTGTATTCAAGCTTGAAAGGTATAAATAATGAAGTAATTTTAATTGATAATGCTTCCCCCGATAGGATAGGCGAAAAAATCAAAAAAGATTATCCTGATGTAAGAGTGCTTCGCCGTGAGGTTAATGGAGGTTTTGGGGAAAACAACAACATGGGAATGAAAATTGCTAAGGGCCGTTATGTACTTCTTCTTAATGATGACACAAAGATAATTGATAAAAATATTTTTAAAGAAATGATTGAATGGATGGATTTACATCCTAAAGTAGGACTATCCTCTTGTGGATTGGTAAATCCTGACCTTAAAACATACCAAGGCTCAGGTGGCTATTTCCCAAATTTAGGTAGAGTTATTGCTTGGATGACTTTTATAGATGATATTCCAGGGCTTGATAATTTAATTAAGCCATATCACCCGATGCACCCTTATTCATTTTTAAATACTAATGAAAATTATTATAAAAAAGTTCATAAACAAGATTGGGTGACTGGGGCATTTTTCTTGATGAGAAGAAAAGCAATGGATCAAGCAGGGATATTTGATGAGGATTTCTTCTTGTATGTTGAAGAAGTTGAACTCTCATATAGATTTATGAAAAAGGGTTGGGAAACATGGTACTTACCTAAATGGAAAACAGTCCATTATGGAATGGTTACAAACGGCAGCGAAAAGGCGACTGTGATGGAAATGCAAAACTTAAAGCTTTTTTACAAAAAACAAATGCCTTCTTGGCAACTTCCAATCCTTACCTTTGTTTTAAAGTTTGGGGCATTGTTACGTCTTGCAATTTATACAATATTAGGACGAATCAATGTCGCCAAGATATATGCAAAAGCTTTTAACAGTATTTAATTCAAAAATTTACAAATCGTTAATTACAGCACTTCTTGTTTTTATTCCTCTATATCCAAAATTTCCGAGCTTACGTTTGATGGGTGTATACGTGTCAATTCGTCTAGAGGATTTTCTGATCTTATTCACATTTCTTTTCTTTTTATACCCAATAATTAAAAACTTCAAGTCAATTTTTGAACAAAAAATTACAAGAGCAATTGTACTGTTTTTGTTTATTGGATTAATTTCAACAATATCAGCAATATTTTTGACCCAGACAGTGTCATCAGGCATTGTTCTTTTACATTGGTTTAGAAGAATTGAATATTTATCCCTATTTTTTATAGGTTTTACTTACATAAAGTATATTAATAAAGATAAAAATATATTTGAATATTTTATTAAAGTTTTACTCTTAGTTAATTTATTTATATTTTTATATGCTTTAGGTCAGAAATATTTAAACTTTCCCGTTATTACAACTCAGAATGAAGAATATTCCAAAGGTATTGCTCTTCGTTGGGTGCCCGGGTCTCATATCAATTCCACCTTTGCGGGTCATTATGACCTGGCTTCTTATTTGGTATTAACAATCCCCATCTTTGTTGCTTCATTCTTTGTTTTAAAGGGAAAGATTATAAAAACGCTACTAGCCATGTCAATTGCATCGGGGTTTTGGTTGTTTTCCTCAGCAGTTTCAAGAATCTCAATTGCTGCTTTTTTGATAGCAGCTACAATTTCGCTATTTTTTGTTAAAAAATATAAAGAGATCTTAATATTTGTAATAATTGCCGCAGTTGCCTTTAGTTTTTCTCCTGATTTAAGAGCCAGATACGGTAGGATTATTGA
>DATDSD010000019.1:0-8656 GCA_035291405.1 Patescibacteria group bacterium
AAAAAGACTTTAGTTGCTGAAGTTACGGCTCCTGAAGATCAACTATCTTTAGCTATAGGTAAAGACGGTCAAAACGTAAGACTTGCTAGTAAATTAACAGGCTATAAAATTGAAATAATTGGAGCACCTATAACAGAAGAAGAAAAAATAGAGAAAAAAGAACAAGTTACCAAAGATACACAAAAATGAGAAGTATAAGTATCTTTAAAATTAAAACATATGAAGCAAAAAAGACAACCAATAGTAGTAGTTTTAGGGCATGTTGATCATGGAAAAACTTCACTTCTTGATGCTTTAAGAAATACGAATGTAACTTCTGGAGAAGCTGGTGGAATTACTCAATCAATTGGGGCCTCCGTTGTAACAACTAAGGACGGTAACAAAATCACTTTTATAGATACTCCAGGACATGCAATCTTTTCTGGTATGAGAGCGCGTGGAAGTAAACTTGCTGATATTGCACTTTTAATTATTGATGGGTCAGATGGTGTTAAACCACAAACAAAAGAAGCAATTAAATATATCGTTGATGCAAATATTCCATATATAGTTGTTATTACAAAGATAGATTTACCTGCGGCTTCTGTTGATGTTGTTTTAACTGAACTTGAAAAAGAAGGAATATATTTTGAAGGTAGGGGTGGACAAACACCATACATTGGAGTTTCTGCTAAGAAAAAGGAAAAACTTACAGAGTTATTGGATTTAATTATTCTACTTTCTGAGGTAAATAATGTTGAAGGAGAAAATGGTGGTGAACTTGAAGCCTTTGTTGTCGAGACAAATAAGGATAAAGGGGGAAATATGGTATCAATTATTATTAGAAATGGAAATTTAAAAGTTGGAGATGATATTTATAGTGAAAAAACAACAGGTAAAGTCAAAGGTCTTTTTGATTTTCAAAATAGACCAGTAAAAGAAGTATCTTTAGGAGAACCAGCAAAAATTTTGGGTTTTGAAAATTTGCCAGATGTTGGTTCAATGGTAAGCAATAAAAAAATTGACATTAAAGAGAGTGAAAAAAAAGTTTTTTCCAAACTGGATAAAAACAAAATTCCTCTCTACTTAAAAGCAAACTGTGCAGGATCTCTTGAGGCTTTAGCTGCTTCAATTCCAGAAGGGTTTGCAATTATTGGATCAAGTCTTGGAGACGTTACAGAATCCGATGTTTTAAATGCCAAGGCTAATAATTCCTTGATTTTTGTTTTTGAAAGTAGAATTCCAGGAAGTGTTAAAAAACTTGCCGAAATGGACAAGGTAAAAATTGAAAGGTTTGATATTATTTATGAACTTCTACAAAGACTTGATGAAATAATAAAAAGTGGGCTCCGAGAGATATTAGGAAAAGCTGAAATTATTACAAGCTTTCCATTTAATGGTAAAAAAGTAGCTGGTTCAAAAATGATTAATGGAAGAATTGAAAAAACTTCAGACCTAAGGCTAGTAAGAGGAGAGATAGAATTAGGTAAAATTAAAGCAATTTCTATTAAAAAGCAAAAATCAGAAATTAATGGAGTAGCTCAGGGTGAAGAGTTTGGAATATTTTTTACCCCCCAGCTTGATTTTACCGCGGGAGATGTTATAGTAGCGGTTAAAGAATAATGGACAATTCATTTAAGACGCTAATTGATTCTGCCCAAGAAGTTTTAATTCTTCTTCCCACAAGACCATTAATGGATCAAGTTGCGGGTGGATTATCTCTTTATTTGTCACTTTTAAGTTCTAATAAAAACGTTTCAATAACTTGCCCAGCTTCAATGACTGCAGAATATTCTAGATTGATTGGAATAGACAAAATAAATTCTAATTTAGGTGATAAAAACTTAATGATTAAATTTGTTAATTTTCAAGCTGATGATATTGATAAAGTAAGAGCCGATGTTGAAAATGGGTTATTTACACTCTTTGTTTCACCTAAACTTGGTAAAAAAGTTCCTACAAAAGATCAGATAGATATAAAATATTCAGGGAATTCAATAGATTTAGTTATTCTAATAGGTGGAGCAAATGATGGTCATTTCCCAATTATTTCAAGTCCAGAATTATCTGGAGCCAAATTAATCCATGTTGGAACAAGACTTTTGGAAATTACAGATAACAATTTACAAGTACTTTCGTTTGCAAGATCTGCAAGTTCAACTTCAGAGCTGATTGCAATCTTATTAAAAGAAAGTGATTTTGTAGTTGATGCCGATATTGCTACAAATTTATTAGCAGGTATTGAAGAACAAAGTAAAAATTTTCAAAGTCCAGATGTAACAGTTAATACATTTGAAATTTTTGCAGAATTATTAAAACTTGGTGGGCAAAGATCAAAAAAAGTATTAGCTAATACTTTTCCTAAGGGAGCAATACCGAATAAGCCATTTAATGAGCCACAAGAAGTAAACAATATTCAACCGCTTTTAAGTCGGGATGAATCTGTTTCTTCAATGACACCTGAAGAAGCGGAAGTAGAAATACAACAAGATATTCCACCCAGCTGGAGTGAACCAAAAATTTACACAGGGACAAGCTTAAGTTAATTCCCCTTTGTAATTTTAAGATTCGTTTGATACAATACACTCTTGATGTTGGCGAGGTTAATAATTACTTTGGCCAATCATGACTAATCAATATGGCATTAAAAGCGGAAGAAAAAAAAGAGTTAATTAAAAAGTATGCAAGAGAAAAAGGTGATACAGGATCTCCTGAAATTCAAATTGCCCTTCTTTCAACAAAAATTAATAAACTTGCTGAGCATTTAAAAGAACACAAAAAAGATGTTCATAGTAGAAGGGGGCTTCTCTCAATGGTTGCAAAAAGAAGAAGACTTCTGTCATACTTACAAAAGAAAGATATAGAAAGATATAAAGCTTTAATTAAAGAATTGGGACTTAATAAATAAATTAAACCTTTCGCTTAGTAGCGTAAAGCTTTAATCAAAGAATTGGGATTAAATAAGTAATAAATAAAAATAATTACTTCAAAAAGATTTTTAAAGAATGAAAAAGATAGAAAAAAAATTTGAACTTGGTGGTAAAACCATCACACTCACAACGGGAATATTAGCAGAGCAAGCTGATAGTGCTATTATGGCAAGATGTGGAGATACTGTTGTTTTGGTAACTGTGGCTTCTGCACCACTTAAAATTGATTTAGATTATTTTCCACTTTCTGTTGAATATCAAGAAAAATTATATGCTGGTGGAAAGATTAAAGGTTCCCGTTGGGTGAAAAGAGACGGAAGACCAACAGATGATGAAATTTTAACTGCAAGACTCATAGATAGATCTATAAGGCCACTTTTCCCAAAAACTTATAAAAAGGAAGTCCAAATAATTATTACTGTTCTTTCAGTTGATGGAGAGAATGCACCGGGAGTTTTAGGTGCAATTGCAGCATCGGCTGCAGTCCACACATCTACTCTTCCATGGAAAGGACCAGTTGGAGTTATTAATTTAGGACTTTCTGAAAAAGATTTTATAGTAAACCCTACCAACTTAGAACTTAGTAGTTCTCCCCTTGATCTAGTTGTCTCTTCAACGAAAGAAGCTGTTTTAATGATTGAAACTGGTGCAAGAGAAGTAGACGAGAAGGTTATTATTGATGGGGTAAAACTAGCTTTTGATGAAGCACAAAAAATAAATAAGGTCATAGTGGAATTAGCTGAAGAAATGAATATAAAAAGAGATATTTATATTGAGGATAAACCTTCTAAAGAGCTTGAAAAACAAGTCCATAAATTAGTAGATGAGAAGATTCCAGCTTTGGTTAAAAATATGGCCACTCATGAAGGGGTAGCTGGAGATTTTGTAGAGTTAGTAAATGCCGTCTCGGATAATTTTGAAAAGATAGAAGACAAAAAATTTGTTGTAGAAATAATAGATCACATTAAAAAAGATTATATTAGGGAACAAATTCTCAAAAAAGGGGTAAGACCTGATGGAAGAAAATTGACTGAGGTTAGAAAACTTTCTGCTGAAGTGGGATTTTTACCTAGAACTCATGGATCAGGACTTTTCAAAAGAGGTCAAACCCAAGTTCTTTCAATTGCAACACTTGGAGCTTCCTCACTGGGGCAACTTTTGGAAACCGCAGAAGGTGAAGAAGAAAAACGCTATATGCATCATTATTCAATGCCACCATTTACAACCGGAGAAGTTGGTAGAGTGGGCAATCCAGGAAGACGCGAAATTGGTCATGGGGCATTGGCTGAAAAGGCATTAATTCCAGTCCTTCCAACCGAAGAAGAGTTTCCATATGCAATCAGGGTAGTCTCAGAAGTTATGAGTTCTAATGGGTCAACATCAATGGCCTCAGTTTGTGGTTCATCCCTTGCTTTAATGGATGCGGGTGTACCTATTAAAGCTCCAGTATCGGGTATTGCAATGGGTTTAATTATTGATGGAAAAGATGTGGCAATTCTAACTGATATCATGGGTTTGGAAGATTTTAATGGAGACATGGATTTTAAAGTTGCAGGAACTGAAAAAGGAGTAACGGCAATTCAACTTGATGTCAAAACTTTAAATTTAACTCCAGCCATTTTAGAAAAAGCGTTAGATCAAGCAAAAATTGGAAGAGCAGAAATTTTGAAAGTTGTTACCGATGCAATTGCTGAACCTAGAAAAACTGTCTCGCCATTTGCTCCAAAGATTAGGCTTGTAACTATTCCTGTTGAAAAAATTGGAGAACTCATTGGTCCTGGTGGAAAAGCTATTAAAAAATTAATGGCAGAAACTGGGTGTGAAATTGAAGTTGAAGACGATGGAAAAGTTTCAATTTCGGGAATGGATGAAGAAAAAATTGCAAAAGCAATTACTTGGATTGAAGGGCTAGCTAAAGAAGTACAAGCAGGAGAAATTTATGAAGGTGAAGTAGTAAGACTTATGCCTTTTGGAGCTTTTGTAAACATACTTCCAGGAAAAGATGGAATGGTTCACGTTTCAGACATGGGCCAAGAAGGTTATGTTGCAGATGCTGGGAGCGTAGTTAATATTGGAGACAAAATAAAAGTCAGAGTTAAAAAGATTGACGATATGGGAAGAATTAATCTTTCTATGAATATGGATCCAGCGATGGATGAAAAAGTAGAAGCTGGTAAAAGAGATAGAAATGGTGGAGATAGAGGAAATAGCGGAGGATTTTCAAGAGGCGGTCCCCGAAGAGATTTCTCAAGTGGTAGTAGTCGTGGTGGTTACTCACGAGGACCAAGAACTGGTGGATTTAATAGTAGAGATCGTGGAAATGCAGACAGAGGGACTAATAGTGGAAGATCATCCGGACCACATTTTCCTACCTCGAGATATTTTCAAACAGACCAAAATTCAGATAGATAAACAGATACTCTTTACGTGTTATAATTTTAAGATATGACCGACACTGCCTTTGATGAGATAAATATCCTTGGTGAAAAAGTTACAAAATCAACTATCCCTGATGATTTAAAAGCTTCAGTTCAGATAAGACTTGAACAATTGAAAAAACTAACCCTATCCCCCACATTTTTACCCGAATATGACAGGATGAATAAATATATAGATTGGATAGTTTCTCTTCCATGGGACACCAAATCTCAGGACAATCTTGATTTGGTAAATGCTAAAAAAATTCTTGATGAACACCATTTTGGACTGGAAGAAATAAAGGAAAGAGTTTTGGAATATTTGGCTGTTATGAAATTAAAACAAGAAAAAGGGGAGAGCCAAGATATCTACAGAGCCCCCATTCTTTGTTTTGTAGGACTTGTGGGAACAGGTAAAACAACAATCGCTTATTCAATTGCTGAAGCCTTGGGCCGTAAAATTGCCCGTATCCCATTTGGAGGAATGGGAGACCCTTTGGATTTAAGAGGTCAAAGCAAAATGCATGCAGAAGCAGAACCAGGAAAAATAATTAAAGCCTTAAGAGATACTGGCACAAGAAATTCAGTAATACTGCTTGATGAAATTGATAGAGTAACAGATCAGGGAAGGGCTTCAATAATGGGTGTTTTGGTTGAACTGTTAGATCCTGGACAAAATCACGCTTTTACTGATCATTATATTGATTATCCATTTAATCTTTCAGAATGTATTTTTATAGCAACCGCAAATAACACAACCAATATATCAACAGCTGTCATGGACAGAATAGAACCTATTATGATGCCTAGTTATACTGATCAGGAAAAAATTACAATTGGTCAAAAGTATGTTTTCCCAAAAGCAATGAAGGCTGCAGGACTTCCAGAAACCTCTTTAAAAATTGATGATGATATTTGGGCAAATTTAGTTAGACCTTTGGGGTATGATGCTGGAATTCGTACAATGGAAAGAACAATTGGTGGGGTAGTCAGAAAAATTGCCAGATTAATAGTTGAGGGAAAAGGAAACGAATTTCATGTTACTTCTCAAAATATCAAAGAGTTTCTGCCGTTATAATCAAAATTTTCTTGTTTTGTGTTATACTGAGGGAGTTACTTTTAATTTCTTTTCTTTTCTAAAATGGATAATTTTTTTTTAATTATAAAAGCGCCCGCATATTGTGCGGGTTTTTTGGTGGAAAAGAGATGATTTAGATGACTAAAAAATTAATTATGGGTTTATGGAAATTCGGTCAAAATGTCCCCGAACGGGAATTAGAAGATACCGCTAAAGAATGGGCGGGGAATCCAAAATATATAGAAGTTTATATAAGAAAAGTGAGTAAAGACCAAATAGGTATAGGATTCGCATATGAGGGTGGTGAAACAAAAGAAAATTATGATATATATTTTGATAAAACATCGGACCAATTAAAAAGACAATTTGGTAACGGTCTAGTGGGATGGGATATTGCATCCTCATCAAAAATTATAAAGGGATTCTAGTTAACAGAAATGAAAATTTTAGTAATTGGAGATTCTCATGGAAATATTGCAAATCTTAAACATGTCATGGGTTTTGCAAAAAAAATTAAGGTAGAAGCAATTATTCATACTGGTGATTGGAACAGTTTAGAATGTGTTAACACTGTCTTGTCATATAAAATTCCTCTTTATTCAGTTCTGGGTAATGCTGATATATCTCCCGAGATAAATAAAAAATTCAAAAGTTTACTAAAATTTACACTTGACGGAAGAGATATTTATTTGGTCCACAGATTTTTAAAAAGTGACACTAATCATATTGGAAAAGACATTGTGTTTACTGGACACTACCACTCGCAAAAAATTTGGGAGACTAATGGAGTTAAAATTGTAAGACCCGGAGCCCTAGAAAAAGAAATTTATTTTGCAGTCTATGATACAAAAACAAATGGGGTAGAATTGATTCATGAGTAATTATAAAGAGCTTCACAATCTAAAAGATAAAATGGAAAAAGATAACTTACTTCCCCTTAAAAAGGGTGCAACACAACTTGTATTTGGCACCGGTAATACTGAAGCTAAAATATTGTGCGTCGGAGAAGGTCCTGGTAGGATGGAAGACAAAGAAGGTTTACCCTTTGTTGGTCCTGCAGGTAAACTTTTAGACAAATTACTAATTCTTGCGAATCTTGAAAGAAAGAAGGTTTTTATTACCAATGTTGTACATCATAGGCCTCCAAACAATAGGGATCCTGAACCTGATGAAATTTCTGCATATGGAAAGTATTTAGATAAAATTATTAAGATTATTGACCCAAAAGTAATAATTACATTGGGTAGATTTTCAATGGCAAAATTTCTACCAAACGTTTTTATTAGTTCAGTTCATGGAGTAAAACATGATGTTGTTTGGAAGGGTAAACAATTAATTGTCTTTCCGATGTACCATCCAGCGGCATCTTTAAGGAATGGAAATATATTAGAGCAAGAAAAAAAAGATTTTATTAAAATGGGAAAACTTTTGCCTGAGATTTTAAACCCCAAAAATGATACAGTAGTGTTAGAACAAAAAAGCTTAGTATGAAACCTTCTTTAAAGTTTATTGCCCTTTCAGGCACAACAGATGTAACGGAGAACCTTTATGTCTATGAGTATGGAGACGACATGATAATTCTGGATTGTGGTGTTGGTTTTCCTGATTTGGAAATGCCGGGTGTTGAACTCGTTTTACCTGATTTTTCATATATTATTAAAAATAAAAATAAACTAAGGGGAATTGTAGTTTCTCAGGGACACGACGATCATGTTGGGGCTTTACCTTTTTTACTTCGTGAAGTAAATGTTCCAATTTGGTGTACTCCGATTGTCACAGAGTTTTTAAAGGTTAAATTTAAGGATTATCAGATTGTAAATTATAAACTTAACACGTTTAATCCTGATAGAGATACATTCGAAGTGGGTCCGTTTAAATTCTCTCCCTTTAGGGTTGCACATTCGGTTCCCGATACGGTAGGTTATGCGATTGATACTCCAGCTGGAAGAACTTTCCATGTTGCTGAACATAAAATGGATCAGGATTCAACCGATGGGATGAATTTTGACATTGTCAAATGTAAAAAATTGGCAGAAGAAAAACCCACACTTTGTTTGATGTCTGACTGTTTGGGTTCAAATGATCCTGGTATGGCACCTTCTGGTGCTGGGATTGAAGAAAATATGTATAAAATTGCCAAAGACGCACCAAAAGCTATTTATATGACGGCTATTTCATCTTCAATCGGTAGATTTCAACAAATGATGAATGTTGCACAGAAAATTAACAGGAAAGTGGTTTTAGTTGGAAGA
>DATDSD010000020.1:0-8799 GCA_035291405.1 Patescibacteria group bacterium
TATGGGAAAAATCAAACTTGAGAATTTTCCTACTGGATGGAATTACCTTAAATCATATGTTGGTGATGTAGAAATTGACTCAAGTTCCATAACAATATCTGAATACATTAAACCAGAATTAAAAATTGAGACTTTTTCATCCAAAAAGGCAATTTTTGCAAACGATAAGGTAGATTTTACTGCAAAAGTTACATTTTTTGATGGCACTTCAGCCAGTAACATACCAATTAATATTTATGAAAATAGCAGTAACTCTGACAATAATAAGGAACAATCTGCAAATCGTGAAGGACAAATTAATTATTCTTATGCTCCTACTTATAATTCTTCAAACTATTACCCAAGATATGAAGGAGTTACTTTTAGTTCCAAAACCTCCAACCAAGGACTTAATGATGAAATTGTTAATGTCTTAGTTTATGGCAGTAAGCTTTTAATTGAGTCTGAAGGAAAACAGGAGAATGAAAAGGCAAGGGTAGACGCTACAGTTTATAACCTTGATTTGGATTTAATCAATAGTAAAGGTTTAAGTGATCCCAAATCAGGAATAGCATCCAATCAAAAAGTATTAGTAGAAACAACAAAAAGCTGGAGTGAAAGAAAAGAATCTGGAACTTATTATGACTTTGTCGAAAAAATAACAAAACCACAATATACCTACACTAATCACCAAGAAAAAATTGAAAGCAAAGAACTTACAACCAACAATGAAGGGAAAGTAAATTATGAACTTAAACTTGAAAAGGAAAAATCATATCATGTTAAATTGATAGTTACCGACAAAGACGGCCATCAAAATTCAACTTCTCAGTATTTCTATTACTATGTAGGTTTTCAAAACAATGAGGCCTCTAAAGCTGAAATTACTATGGATAGAACCAATAATAGTTTTTCTTTGGGAGAAGAAGTATCTTTGAAGATCAACAAAGATAATTCTATATATAAAGATACAGAAACAAATAAATTTTTGTATATTTTGGCAAATAGAGGTCGACAAGAGGTTTATTTAAGAGAAACACCTGAATTTAATTTCACATTTGAAGAAAAGTATATTCCAAATATTTATGTAGGAGCAATTATTTTTAATGGTAGAAATTATGAAGAAGTAACTTCAACATGTAAACAAGATTGGGTCTGTGGTAGTAACTACTATGGTTATAATAGATATGTCTTTAACCCAATAGATATTGAGTACAAGGAAAACGATAAAAAACTTGATCTTAAGATTATAACTGATAAGGATAAATATGTTCCGGGTGATAAAGCTAATATTACTATTGAAGTAACTAAAGATAATTTGCCGGTTAGTAATTCATCTGTTCAGATAGTTCTTGTAGATGAGGCACTTCTTGCAATGGGTAGGGTAAATAAACCATCTCTTTTAACAGATTTATATAAAACTACTGGGAGCTTTGTATACTACAACTACTATACCCACCAAAGGATTTTACCAGAAGGATCAGGAGCGGAACGCGGTGGTGGTGGAGGGGACAGAGACACATTTAAAGATACTGCCTACTTTAATACCGGAATTACAAATTCTGAAGGTAGGGTTACTTTTGAAATAGATTTGCCAGACAATATAACCAATTGGCTCACATATGCCCAGGCTATAACACATGATATTAAAGCTGGACAAATTGAGGGTTCGGTCATTGCAACCAAAAACTTTTTTGTCACTAGCCACTTTCCTTCAACTGTTTTATTAAAAGATAATCCATACTTGGCTGTTAATGTTTTTGGTAACTCTTTAAAAGAAAATGACAGAATTAAAGCTTCAATAACTTTCTATCAAAATACAAGCGAAATTGAAAAGAAAGAAGTTGAGGTCAAAACATTTAATGAAGGATATACTCCTTTTCCGAAACTTAACTTAGGTAGCTATCAAGTGGTGGTTAGAGGAAAATATTCAGACACTGAAGACGGTTTAATTCTTCCCCTTAGTGTAATATCGTCAAGGTTAGATTTTGAATTATCCAAAACACAGAACATGTCAGAGAATGATAAGTTTAAGTTATTAGATAATTTAAATTTTAGAAATGACAAACCACTATCTCTAACGATTACCGATGTGGGTAAGGGGAAATACTATCACACCCTTAAAAGTTATTGTTATATAAGAAGCAATAGAATAGAAAATAAGCTTGTCACAATTTTTTCAGGAAAAATATTAAAGAACAAATTTGAAAACGAAGATTGTATTAAAAGTGTCAAAGATTTAAATGTTTTTCAATCTTCTGATGGGGGTATTAAACAGGTCGATTGGGGAGCAAGTGATCTAGAAACCACTTTTTGGTCTACCTATATTGATCCTAATCAGTTTGACAAAGAGAAATTAATTTCCTATTTTGAAAAAAATGAAAATACTATTTTTGGAAGTTGGGGATTAACTATTTTAGGTAAACCAAAAATTAATAAAATTATTTCGCTTTCAAATAAGGCTACTACTTTTGAAGATAAGGTTCTTTCTGCACTAGCTTTAGAATACATAGGTCAAGGTCAACTGGCTAAAGAAAAATATCTGGACATACTTTCAGAATATGCCTATACCAATAAACCATATCTTAGAATACAAGCCGATAATACTTCCATGGATAGTTATCTTATTAATACTGCTTATACACTTTTACTTAGCAGTAAAATTCAAGATGAATATAGTGAGGGGATGGATCTTTACCTTAGAGACTACAGGACTGAGGCACAGGATATTATTTTGGAAGTTGCCGATATTGCATTTATCAATTCTGAACTAAACAAATTACCAAATGAAAATACGCAAATAACAATTAAGTCTCCAAACCATAATTTGGAGAAAGATTTAAGTAAAGGTATGAGCATAAATATCAATTTGCAACCAAATGAAATTGACAAACTAAATTTAGAAATCAATAAAGGAAAGGCAGAAGCATCTATCAATTATTATGTAACACCTGAAGATTTTGATAAACTTTCAGAGGATAAAAGAATTAAAATTTCAAGATCGGTGAAGAAAATAAAAGGTGAGGGATCTGAATTTAAACTGGGTGATATTTTGGCAGTTTACTTAAAATATGACTTTGATTCCAAAGCTCCGCTAGGATGTTATGAACTAACAGACCATGTTCCTTCAGGATTTACTGTTATTGATAGTCCATATAATTATGGATTAGAAACAAGCCATTTGGGATATATGTATGAATCATCACCAAATGTTACTAAAGGTTGTGCATCCAATTCAGATTGGTGGAAGAAGTACACCAACAACACTTCGGTCTATTACATTAAGGTAAATTCTGTAGGTAAATTTGTTCATGAACCTTCAATCCTTCAATCTACAATTGATCCTTCCATTTTCACAAAGACCTCAGAAGACTTTGTTACTGTTCACCAATGAAGGAAATCTTGGCAATAGTACTATCTTTTTTTTCCTTGTTTATTAAAGAACCTCAAATGAATATTAAAGGTGTGGTACTCCCACACCATGATTTAGCACAAGAACTTCTTCACGCGTCATTTGAAAGATTACAGAAGGTTATAGACCCCTCTACAATTGTAATCTACGGAACTAATCACTACTATCCTGAAAGCATGACTTTTACTACTACGGAAGAGGTGGAGAAAGAATATAAAATTCCTAATGTATTAACCGATAACCAGAAAATAGCCAAAGAGCATAGCATTCAAACTTTAATTCCATATCTAGATAAATATTTTCCAAAATCAAAAGTTATCCCAATCATTGTTTCTTCTACATATAATTTTGATGATCTAGAGAAAAGAACAAACTATCTGGTAAGTTCTTTACCCAAGGACACTTTATTTATCGCTTCTGTCGATTTTTCTCACAATAAAACATTATCTGAAGGCCTTTTAAAAAATAATGAATCAATTAAAGCAATCTCTAATTTTGACTACAAAACAATTCTTGATTTTAAGGATGACCATATAGATTCTCCTGTTGCTATTTCTTCATTTCTTCTAACAATGGAAAAATTAAAGACAGTAACCTGGGAAACATGGTATTCAAATCATGCTAGTCTACTTTTAAATAAACCTGACTTACAGGGAACAAGTTATGTTATCGGAGTGTTTAAGTGATTTTGTAAATTATCTATTTACAAGTTTAAATTTATCAAGATTTATAAGCAGATTTCATTAACTATTCATCCTTTTGGATATGAGTTACAGCAAATTTTAGTGCTTCAGTAGCTTCATCTACGGTCATTTCTGGTCTTATTTCAGTCTCAAAACCTTGATAGTGTAAAACATATGGTTGCTCCCATAAACCTGAAATTCCCAAAGTGTCTGATACAGCAATGTTTAAAGGCTCTCCCTCTGGGAGTTCGTAGTGTAATCGAAAATCTCCTTCAACGCTGAATATATTACCACTAACTTCCCTTACTCCATCATCCTCTATGGGTTTTGTACGAGATCCAAATAACTTTTCCATCGCCATATTATATCAAGCATTTGAAAAATATCAATATTATAGGACAAATTGTAAACTACCTATTAGAAGATTCAAACACTATATTAAAGAAGTCGTTTGCATTATCTAGCCTTGTGTGACCTAGGCAGGAATCGAACCTGCAACCTTTTCCTTAGAAGGGAACTGCTCTATCCGTTGAGCTACTAGGCCTAGTATTGTTAACTACTACTTGCATATTGTATCAAAAACTTCTTTAATTATCTTGTTATTGAATATGACAAAAAATGGTTTTGAGTTACCCAAAAAGGTAGGAATAATTTATTCTGATGCTAGACGTGAGTATTTTCCCACGGAAGAACAATACATTACAGAAAAAGATGCAGAATTAGATGCAAAAAGAGTAGCGGGTTATATAGAAAAAATGGGAATTAAAGTATTTTTATATCCTGGTAACTCTTCAGTTTTTAAAAGTATTAAAAAAGATAAACCAAATATTATATTTAACTTGGTTGATTCTGTTAAGGGAGTTGAAAGTCTGGCTGCATCAATGCCCGGAGTACTGGAAGTTATTGGTATCCCATATACAGGAGCTGACATGTTGGGAATGAATATTGGGGGAAGTAAATTTTTGGTTAAAAAGATAATGCAGCAAAACGGTATTCCAATTCCCAACCATCAGCTTTTCTATACTCACACCGATTATATGGATCCAAACTTAAGATATCCTTTAATTTCAAAACTTGATGAAGTTCACGGCGCAGTAGAGATAACCAAGGATGCCGTATCAGAAAACGAAAAACACTTAAGGGATAGAATTAAATTTTTAACTACCACTTACAAGCAACCCGTAATTGTTGAGGAGTTTATAGTGGGGAAAGAAGTTACCGGAATGCTTCTTGAGGGGTTAAACAAAAAAGTATATTTGGCGGAAAAAGTATTTACCAAACCTAACGAAAAATATCTGTTTGCAACTTTTGATGACCAATGGACGGATCATGCCTGGAGTAGTTACCATTATCAAAAATATGATGATCCAATTCTTAGAGAATACGTCAAAAAAGCATTTGATGTTGTCAAAATGTATGATTATGGAAAGTTTGATATTAGAATTGACAGTTCTGGCAGATATTACTTCATAGACAGTAACTGTAACCCAGCCTTTGGACCTATGGAATCTGATGTAGCAATCTCCACAATTCTTAATATGTATAACGTTACTTTTGACGAAATTCTAACAAGACTTTTAATTAATACTGTAAGGGATGCAAAAGGGAAAGAAAGGCTTCCTATAACTTAAAAACATGTTTTCTTTTAATGAAATAAAAAAGTTTGTAATTTTAGGAATATTGGCAGCTATTGCACTAATAGGACTACTTATAGCCGTAAAGTAAATTCTTAACGATGAAGTTTTTTCCTTAATAGTATGTATGGATTCTCACTTGCACAAATCGATTGAATTTTTTTGCTACAAAGATGAGGTTGTAATCTAATATCTGAAAATTGAGAAGTGTCACAGTATTGTCCGTCGGATCGTATTACTCTGGCAGGACAGGTAAAACAAACAGTCTTAATTGTTTGGTCCAATTCAGAAATTTTTTCCAATGACATCTACCTATGTATAAAGTAATTTATAAATCAATTCAATCCTATATTTTATAGTTTTAAGATGATATTATTAAGCCCGCCTTTTAAAAACTATAGACGAGAAAGAAACAAAACTGATACCCGACAGACTTCCTCCCACGTGTAGCGAATCTGATAGATATGATGCATCCAATTTGATAAGGACAGGAATAAGATCCGGTGATGAACTAACTGTAGAAATTTGTATTGATTTTTCTATATACTTTCCATCTTTCCTACGTACTCACCAGCTTGAGGAAAACCTTTTTTATAATCCTCAAGTAATTTTTTACTCAAAGGTTTGGGAAATAGATTATCAGGTAAACTGTTAATATCAAGCCACGTAAGCCACATTGACCCGTCAGCGTGTTGGGAGTCAAGTCTGTGTTCTAGCTCCTCAAATTTATTAATATCACCCAAAATAAATAATTCAACATTCTGTTCATTGTGATCAGTATCAAAAAAATCCCTGATATATAATACTTTCTGAAGTTTAAATTCTGTACCCTTGCCACATTCCTCAACAATCTCTCGTTTGCATCCTTCAAGTATAGTTTCTCCATATTCCAGGTGACCACCAACATAGAAATAAAAATCATGTTTTTTGGTATATGAAGTCAGAAGCTTATTCTTTTTAATTATTATTAATCTTAATCTAATTTGTAGTTTATCTTCATTCATTTTATTAATTTAGCAACAATTACAACTCTATGTCTGGGAAGATTAATACCTTTCTCAGTCTTAAACTGTGAAACGTATTTATTAAGTAATTCTTTATCTTTAATCGAGTCAAAATCTTCAAAAATAGGAACACTTTGAAGAAAAGTGTCTAAATCTTCTTTTGTTGAATAATACTCGTTGTATTCATAATCTTTTGCAAAAATTATTTCAAAACCTTGTAATTTAATTTCTTTTTTGTTTATTTCTAATCTTGATTTGTCCCAATCTCCGAAATTTTGACCCCTACCAAAGACAATTTTAATATCCTTTGTATCCTTTTCTCCAATTTCAATTTCAAGATAATATCCATCTCTTTTAAGAAGTCTTGCAAATTCATCGTAATTTGTTGGCCCACGTCGTGAATACACAATATCAAAAGACTGATTTTCAAAACCTGTGTTATATGCATCTTTATTTTCAAATTTTGCATTTGTAATATTTAATTCCTTTTGCAGTTCTTTTGCAGAATTTAACATTCCGGAAGAATTATCAATTGCAACAATTTCACCAAAGTTATCTGCAACTGATAATGTAAACCTTCCATCGGCACAACCAACATCTAAAGCCCTTTTATCTTTTCCCGAGTATTTTATTAGATAATTTTTAAAATCTTCTTCCGGATCACCATTCAAAAATTCTTTTGCATATTTAACACCTGAAGAATATTTTCCAAATTTATTTGCTACTTTATCGTAAAAATTTGTCATATTTATTCTAAATGTTTTATAGATGCAATCTCGATTAATTCAAATTTGTCTTTGTCATGGGTTATAGTTGTAATTGAACATTCTTTCATTAATTGATCAAGTTTATCTATTACAAAATCTGAATTGATTCTACTCAGTTCTTTACTATCAAAAATATTTCTTAATAAATCAGATATAACTCCACCATGCGTAACGATTAAAATATTTTTATTTTCAATTTGTTTGTTAATTTCGATTAATACTTCAAGAGCTTTATTTCCAGATTCAAGTGATGAAAGTCCTGCCTTTGGTTTAAAATCTCTATGGTGATTTGAATATTCCCATTCCTGTAGAAAATCTTCAAGTGTTTGGTTTGGGACACTTCCCCAATTCATACGTTCTCGAAGTCTATCATCATATTTAATCTCAACATTTAAAATTTTATTAATAATTTCACTAGTTTCTTCTGTTCTGCTGTATGTTGAAGAATAAATTTTAAATATATTTTTATCTTTTAAATAATTCCCTGTTTTAGTAACCTGTTTTTTTCCAAGTTCGGTAAGTGAAGGATCTCCAGCTTCGGAAACCTTTTGTCCATGTCTGATTAAATAAAAAGTATTCATACATAAACATTATATCAATAATTGATATAATTAAGCATGATTAAAACAAATTGGTTTACAAAACATTTTTACAGAAGAAAAGTTACTGGAATAATTACCAACAATAGAGGAGAGTTTCTAATTGATCAACTTACTGATTATGGCGAAAATGATTGGAACTTTCCGGGAGGTGGAATTGAAAAAGGAGAAACAGAAGAACAGGCACTTTTTAGAGAATTAAGGGAAGAATTAGGAACTAATAATTTTAAAATTATTAAAAAGGGGGATAGTTTGTCAATTTATAATTGGCCTTTAAAAGTAATTATTAAGAAGTGTGTTAATAATAAAAGGATATGGAGAGGTCAGTCAGTTAGATATTTTGTAGTTAAATTTAAAGGTAAAAAGAACGAGATTTTGCCAGATCTAAATGAAATTAGAACTATAAAATGGATTAAAAGAAGTGAATTTAATAATTATTTAAATTTACCACACCAATTAGAAAGAATTGAGAATGAACTTAGATAAGTTAGTTTATATGTTTTTCTAGATGTAAACTAAGTCAAGATATAGTATATATTGGAAAAAAGATGTCGAATAAATATTTAACAGTTAATATGAAAAACTCGTTAAACTTAATTGGTCAAGAAGTAAATGTAGTAATAGACAGATCCTTAGGATCAAAACATCCAAAACATGGTTTTATATATGAAGTCAACTATGGCTACATTCCAAACACAGAATCAGCAGATGGAGAAGAATT
>DATDSD010000021.1:0-3804 GCA_035291405.1 Patescibacteria group bacterium
CCACAAGACAGAATTACAGATCATAGAATTGGAAAGAGTTGGGGAAATCTAGAAACAATCGTCGATGGAAATCTTGACAAAGTTATCGAGCTTACAAAGTCGTTATAAGTTTAATGCTTTGATAGCCTCCTGAAGTTGTTCATCTATTGTTGTATCTTCTTTATCTTCTACTTTAATATCAGGCTCAATACCTTTATCATTTACCCAAACACCTTTAGGTGTTAACCACTTGGCTGTGGTTATATGAAGTGAGCTTCCTTTTTCAAGCTGAAGGGGCTCTTGAATTGTACCCTTGCCAAATGTGGTCTCACCTATCAATTTATACCCCTTGTTTTCTGAAAGAGCACCTGCCAATATCTCAGAAGCTGAGGCGCTTCCACCATTAACTAAAATAACCACCTTTTTATTAGTAAAACTTCCAAATCTATCAGTTTTGAATTCATTTTTTGTTTCTCCCCCATCTTCAATTACTACAACTGATCCTCTATCTAAAAACTCTCCGGCAATATCTACTGATCCTTGAAGATATCCTCCTGGATTATTTCTTACATCGAGCACGATGTTCACAATCTGTGGTTGATGCTTAGTTATTTCTAAGACAGCCTTATCCCATTCTGCGTCAGTATCTGCACCAAATTTCAGTAACTTGATGTGAGCAATTTTTTCATCTTCTATGAAGCTAACTATTACTGATGGCACATCAAGTTTAGCTCTTTCTACCTCAACTTTAATTGGTTCACCTGAGTCATCCCTTAATAGAAGTAGTGTGACTTTTGTTCCTGCTTTACCCCTAATTATCTTCACAGCATCATTTAATGTAATCCCAGAAGTTCCTGTGTCAATATTTTTTGCATCATCTTTAATACCAACTATAAAATCCCCTGCTTTAACCCCCGCTTTTTCAGCTGGTGAATCAGGAAGTGGTGCTATAACACTTAAATTTTTACCCTTAAATCCAATTTGAATTCCAACACCCTCAAAAGACCCTGATAAATCTTCTTCAACTACCTTATTTTCCTCTGGGGGAAGAAAAGCAGTGTAAGGGTCGCCCAACGATGCAACTAACCCAGAAATTGCACCATAGACCATTCTTGATGTGTCAATTTTTGATTGGTCGTAGTATGAAGATTCTAAAGTATCCCACACTCTCCAAAAAAGTGAAAAGTCCACATCTTCCCTATTTTTAGGTGGTTCTCTTGAGATTTTAATTTTAGGAAAACTGGCAGAATCTAGCCTGAATCCATTAAATCCAAGAAAGTATCCTGAAGTAAAGATTACTCCAACCAAGATTGATATTAGAATAATTTTTCTAACAGCAGAAAAATTTACTTTTAAATGATTCATATAATTTACCTACAATCCAAGAATTAATAATACTGTAGATTTTAATATGGGAGAAGGGCCAAAAATCTTGCACGTTTAACCTCTGTAGCTAACCTTCTTTGATGCCTAGAACAAACCCCACTTCTTTCTCTTGAAAAAATTCTTCCTCTATCTGATAAATACTTTGCCAAATTCTCGTATTCTTTATAATCAGGATTTTTCTTTGCCTCACAGAAAAGACACTTTGTTGAGAGTGGTCTTTCTTTTCTTATCTGTTTCTTAAATTTCTTTTTTGCCATATTATTTTTTTAAAAAGGAATATCATCACTTGTCTCTTCAGGTTTTGGTTCTTCTTTTTTAGTTTTAGATTTTACGTCCTTTTTGGTTTCTACTTCAACATCAAAATTATCAGGAACATTAAATTCTTCAGGTCCAGCAACAGCTTCCGTACCCGCTTCTCCTGTTGGTCTGGAATCAAGTAAAATCATGTCTGAAAGAACAACTTCAGTCATATACTTTGTCTGTCCGTCTTTATCCTGCCAACTCCTAGTTGAAAGTCTTCCCTCTACATATACTTTTCTTCCCTTTTTAAGAAGTTGTCCACAGATTTCGGCCAATTTATTCCAAGCTACAAGTCTATGAAAATCTGCTTCGTCTTTTTTCTCACCAGTATCTGTTGTCCAGCTTCTATTGGTTGCTATAGAAATTGTACAAACAGCTGCACCATTGGGTGTATATTTTAATTCTGGATCTCTTGTTAAATTTCCTATCAATTGAACTTTATTTAAAGATTTCATAATTTATTTATTTAATTTTACACTTTTACAATCAAATATCTTAAAATTGATTCTTCTGTTTTAAGTTTTAAGTCCAGTTGTTTAACGGACTCTGAAGGTAATTCAAGAGGAATATGAAGGTATGCTCCTTCTTTGTTTTTTTTGATTTCATGAAACATTTCTTTTACTCCCCAATCTTCCACTTTGTCCATTTTACCCTTTAATAACTTAACTATTTTTTCCACAGATTCCAAAGTTGCCTTTTTCTTGGCGCTTGTAGATTTACCCTCCATAATAATGGTTAATTCATAATTCTTCATAATAAGTCGAAGTATAACACGATAAACTTGATATCTTCAAGAGAAAGATTATATGTATTGTAAGAGATCTTTAATATCTAATAAAAATGTATCAAACCCCAATCTTTTCAATTCTTCCGGAAGTAAAACATCTTGGAAAAAAGAGGATCTGTCGTTATAATAATCTAAATTATATTTTTTAAACAAAGCCCGCCTTGTAATGATTAAAACTTCAAGTGTATTTGTAAATTTTTGACATAAATTCCGTCTCAATTCATCAATAACTGGTTCAACTTTTCTTGCACCGCCATCAACTTTCAAAACTTCCTCCTCAAAGAAATGATGATTTGATTGACCTTTAAAGTTTCTACCAATGAGTCTATCAAGAATAATTTTACTGGATGTTGCTAAACGTTCTAGACCCTTACCACCTTGAGATTTATAAAATGGATAAACATGTTTCCAAAAAAAATCTTTAGCCTTACTTTCATTAAAATGACCATATCTATCTGCAGACATCATAATCCCGTCATTTATTATTTTATCTTCATCTCTTTCCTCTAACATGGAGTGTTTAAAGCCTGCAAATTCTGCTAGTCTAATAAGCCCGATGTATCCCGACCCCGCCAAGCGGTCAATGTCTCTTGTAAGTCTAGCTTCTAGCGAAATATTTTTGGGAAGCACGTCGTCAATATGATGAAAAACCGCCTCGCAAACACGAGGATCACCATTTACTACAGTAGCAATAAATAAACTTCCAAAATGATGTTCGTTTGGTTTTAGACCCACCAAACTCTCAAAACCTTTTCCTAAATCGTGTAGTTCCAAAGCCTTTTCTATTCTACTAAAGGTTGGCTGATTTAAATCATGAATGAGCCTGTTTTGATCGAGATGTTCAGGATAAGGATAATCATGAAAATTAATAGCCCTCCGAAGAAATCTTATATTCTCTTCAGAAGTTTTATCAACATACCTTAATAAAAAGAGAGCATCGAGAACATGATATTTTAAATGGGAAAAGTCTGGTTGTTGCTGCAATACTTCATCTAACCTACCTCTAAATGGTTCAAGTTTTGTTAGAATATCTGGAGGAATTAGTTTTAAATAATCTGTTACCTGCCCTTTTCTTTCCATATTTTAATTAGGCAGATCAACATTTTAACACAGATTACGAACCAATTTTAAATTCAACAACATCTCCATCCTTCACAATATAGTCTCTACCTTCACTTCTCACTTTTCCCAATTCTCTATTTTGTTTCCAGCCAGAATTATTTACAAAATCATTAAAATCACAAACATCTG
This sequence comes from Patescibacteria group bacterium, assembly GCA_035291405.1. Classification (GTDB taxonomy): domain Bacteria; phylum Patescibacteriota; class Microgenomatia; order UBA8517; family UBA8517; genus UBA12026. The sequence continues at coordinate 3,704 of DATDSD010000021.1, forward strand.
CTTTAATGAACTTATTCATGAAATCAGTATGAATTACCCCGCTTGCTTCTTGGGCTGTCATTCCCTCTTTAATTGTCCATGCCCTAACTTCTTTTTCTCCT
>DATDSD010000022.1:0-5974 GCA_035291405.1 Patescibacteria group bacterium
CTTTCTCGATGAACAAAAACTCTGACTTTGATATTTGGGTTATCTGGATCGTTATAAACCCCATTTTCTTCCGGAATTTGAATTTTTTCTTTTGCTAAAACTACGGAATAGGTACCAACAAAAACAAAAAGTGAGATCAAAACTAATGCAAATAGTTTTCTCATAATATTATTTATATCATTTTATTTTTTCCGCCACAACCATAAATCTCTGACTGTCTAAAAATCCAGTACAAGTATATAGGGTCAAAGTTTCCTCATTCGTTGGCTTAATATATTCTAGATTATCTGAACTGACGGTATCTGTTTTAATTACCTCGTAGTTATAACTTTTATTATCACTTCCAATAATTTCAATCTTTGCACCGATTTTTATCCATCTTATTGGTCCCAATATATTATCCTTATTATGTCCATAAATTATTATATTTCCTTCATCGCCAATTCCCGAGGATCCAAGCAGATATATTGCGTTATTTGGATATATTGTCCAAACACCGTTTTTAATTACTCCATCTTTAATATCAATATCAACCCCTATTGGATATGATTTGATATGAATCGGTTTAACTCCAGAAAAATTTACTTTAGCAATTTCTCTTGTATTGAAAGATAAAATTCTTGCCTGATGATATTTCCAAATAAAAAAAATACTTAAGAGTAGAAGGCCTGAAATTAAATAGAGGTTGGGAAGATTAACTTTAATTCTTTTTCTTGCCATTCTTCATTATACCAAATGAAGTTAAAAGTGATCCTAAAGTAAAAATGGAGTTAAATATTGCATCTTCAACTACACCTGTACCCGCCATTGTTGATGTTCCCAACACTTGTCCTCCAACATTTAAGCCACGAGCTTGTTCAACTCCTGGAACACTAAACTCTACACAATTTTCACCACTGGCATCTAAATGCTTACCTTCTGGAACTGAAGTTTGTATTCCATCTAGATTTAAACAAATATCAGCATTTGGAGTCGCGGTTGGTGTTGGTGTAGATGTTGGTGTCGACCTACCAGTACTTGTTGCAGTAGCCGTTGCTGTTGCAGTAGAAGTAGAAGTTTGAGTTGGTGTAGATGTTGGAATATTCAAAGGACAATCATTTGTATCTGGTTCAGGTGTTTGTGGAACAGTTGCTAATACATATGATCTACCCTGATTATCATTAAAATAACCTCCAACTGACCATCCATTTGGAAGTGCATTAACGCTAACTTCAATTGGATTTTGACCAGTTTGAAGCGTCTCATTAACTCCTGGTGTTCCTACGTATTTACAAACATAGACTTTATCAGCCCCTGCATAAACTACATTATTTATAAATAAAATAGTGATTACCAAAAGAAAAACAAATAAATATTTTTTCATGATTTGAGTATATTAATATAGGATATCTAAATTGTCAATACTGGGATTTAGAATGCCATAAATAGGCTGTCTTTATAATATCTTCAAGTGCGAATTTAGGCTGCCAATTAAGTATTTGTTTTATCTTCTCGTTACTGGCATACAAAGAATTGGCATCCCCAGCTCTTCTTGGGCCGAATTTCACTTTCAAATCAAGTCCTGTTACTTTTTTAATCATTTCAATAACTTCTTTGTTTGAGTAACCTCTCCCTATTCCCAAATTAAAGACTTCACTTTTCTTTTCTTCCAAAAATTTCAAAGAAAGTGAGTGGGCTTCCACCAAATCTAGAACATGAACATAATCCCTAATACAAGTTCCGTCAGATGTTTCATAATCTTCTCCAAATATTTCGATCTCTTCTCCCTTAATTGCCTTAATTATTATATTTGGAATTAAATGGCTTTCCTCAGGGTGTGCTTCCCCAATTGAACCATCCATTGCTCCCCCTGCAGCATTGAAATAACGAAGGGAAACAAATTTAATTCCATATGCGGTGTCGTAGTCTTCTAAAATTCTTTCCATTATATATTTGGTTTCACCATATGGATTTAGGGGATTTTTTGAATCATTCTCTTCAATAGGAAGTTTTTCAGGATTACCATATACACCAGCTGAAGAGGAAAGAATAATTTTTTGACAATTTCCTTTTCTCATTGCATCCATCAAATTTAAAAATCCGACAACGTTATTAAAATAATATTTGGAAGGGTTAACAAAAGACTCTCCCATCTGAATAAAAGAGGCCATGTGAATAACTGCATCAAACTTTTCTTTTTCAAAAAGACTGTTTAACTTTTCTGTTTCTGTTACCAAATCAATCTTTTCTAATCTGAAGTCTTTCACAGCTTCTTGATGGCCACAGGATAAATTATCAAGGATTACTACATCATAACCTTTTTCTTTAAGGTTTCTGACCATAAAAGAACCTATGTATCCTGCTCCCCCCGTTACAAGAATTTTTCTTTCCATTTTGGATATTTTTCTAAAACCTTACAAAAGGTCAAAACCCCCAAAGCTCCTCCTATTGTATCAATAATAACATCCCTAATTCTAGGTTCTCTTCCCGGAGTAAAAGATTGATGAAATTCATCTGTAAAACCATAAAGTGATACTATCAACATAGAAAAAATAATAGCTTTTTTCTTTTCAACATCGGAACCTATCATTGCACGATACAAAAGCACTGCCAAAATTGCATATTCAACTACATGAGCAGTTTTTTTAATTACAAAATCTTTCCAATATATTTCATTTGAACTACCTACTTGAAGTGAAGAAAAAGAAAAAATAATGAGACCCCAGAGAATTGGAGGCAACCAATACTTAAGTAATTTCATGTTTTTTATTATATATTAAATATCCTCCATAACCTAAAAATCCAACACCTGAAATTATGAAGAAAATTGACAAAAGTGGAGATTTTTTAGTTACTGATGCACCAGCAACAATTCCTTCAGGTGATTTCTCAATTTTAATGTCAGTTTCTGTAAGATTTATTTTATTTTCAGAGTTTGATTCATCGGTAGGTTTTTCTGTAGGAGTTGAGGTTACTGTTGATTTTGGTGTTGCGGTTTTTGTTGGAGTAGCTGTTGCTGTTTTGGTAGGAGTTGAAGTTGCTGTTGCTATTGATGTAGCAGTTGATGTAAGTGTAGCAGTTTGAGTCGGAGTAGGTCTTACATAATTAATTTGAATATCAACCGGAGATTGAATATCATTTGAAGATTGGCTACCTGACGAGGTATATCTCCTAATTTTTAACTTGTAAACACCAGGTCCTGGATAATCAGTTTCTGAGGGATTTCCAATTTGGGCTTGAATAGTTGCAGACGCAGAAGAGTCTTGGATTAAGATTGGAAAATACATCTTTCCATCAGAACCTGAATACCAATCAGATCCGTTGTAATTTTCACTGAAATAATTTGTCGTACCTTCTTTATAAAGATCAACTCGGAGATAATTAGTAGCATTAGTAGCACCTGTAACCAGAACGTCAACATTAAAAATCTCAGTTGAAATTGAACTTGGATAATTATTTATGGAAATATTTACAGCATTTACTTTAGAAGGAAAAATAAAAAATGAAATTATGACCAGTAATATTAATTTACATCTACTGTACATGCAGGTAAAAACTTATAACCCCACCACCATGTTCAATATAAACTATATTAATAATACTACTTCCACAACTTTCACTTGATTTAAAAAGTGTACCATCAGCAGGTGCTTTAATTACATCAGATGTTGTTGAGACCATATCAAGACCAGTGTGAATTCCACCTGAATATGAATATCTCCATGAGTAAGGAGTATGACCATAATGCTGAGTTAATCTAATAGTGTCTTGAATTGGCCACTGCCAACCCCCTGAACCTATTGATGTATTTCCCCCACCAGCTTGTTCATCAATCATACTTTTGTTTTGCATATAAGGAGCAGGATCTGTCCATGCGTTATCTTTCCTAATTTCAAAGTGAAGATGTTTACCCGTTGAACAACCAGGATAACCAGAATTACCCACAAGAGCAATTGGTTCCCCTGCCTTAATAGGACCGACTTTGGTACCTGACACTAAGGCTTTTTCAATTGCTGCCTTTTCAGCCAAAGCTTGAGACAACAAAGTCTGATACTTCTTTTCATCATTTTTAGTCTGAAGTAGCAGTGCATTTTTGGCCGATTTTTGAGTATTTAATTGCTGTTGCTGACTTTCTAGTTTGTTTTGTAATTCTTCTTGATCTACCTTTTCCTCTTTATAAGTATTTTGGGCCTTGGTAAGCCTTTCAAGTAAATTTCTGTCAGCATCCTGAATTTTTTTTAGGTATGTAAACCTTCCAAAAGCCTGACTTAAATTATCGGACGAAAGTATAAGAAGGAGGGGATCTTCCACTCTTGCCATCTTGTATGTTTCTACAACCCTTTCAGAAAATGCCTTTGTTAAAGAATCAAGAGATCCTTCAAGTTGATCAATTCTTCCAGAAAGAAGGCCAATTTGTTCCTCTGTTTGGGCAATTTTTAACTGTGTTAATTTAATCTGTGCATCAAACTGGGCAATTTGATTTGAGAGTGTTTTACCAGAACTTTGAAGATTATTTATGTTTTGTTCATAGCAGGTAATTCTTTGATTAACATCTCCATTACAATCCTGGGCATTTACCTGAAAATCAAAAATGCTTAAAAAAATTAGAAGAAATGTAAAGATTAAAATCTTCATCTTATCTTTTTAAGAGATCTCCCAACTGCGATAAGACTACCAATAAGGGAAATTGTAATCCCCGCTACAAGCTCAATTGCCAAAATTATGAAAAAGAGGCCAAAGAAAGTTAATGCATCTTTGGGAATAACCGGAATCTGACCAAAGTAACTAATTATTGATGGAGAAGCATAAAGCCAAAAAATAATTGCAAATGTCCAGCCGATCAAGACACCAACAAGAGAGTAGATTAAGGCTTCAAGTATTATTGGACTCCTGACAAACGATGGGGTGGCACCAATTAAACTTAATATTTCAACTTCTCCCTTCCTTGTTGTCATCCTCATACTAATAATCACCAAAAGAACTAAAAATGAAGTTGTGGCCAGAACACTTACAAAAACTATTCCACCCAATCTCAGGTACAAACTTGCAGTCTTAAGTCTACTTACTACATCAGAAAGAGATTTTTCCCCACCAATATTTGCAGTAAAACCAACTTGCTCAACTATCGCTTCATTCTTAACTTCTGAGATTACTGTTTCAGCTAGTTTAAGATCGATCACTGAAAATTCTAAAGAGGCTGGAAATATTGATGGACTAACAAGTTCTGCCAAGAGAGGATTATCTGAGGTTGCTTTTTTGTAAATCTCCAAAGCTTCTTCTTTGGAAACATATTTTAAATCTTTAATACGTGTATCTTTACCTAGTTTGTCTTCCAAACCAGCCACAGTTTCAGGAGTAGCATCATCTTTTAAAAATGAAATAATCTGAGGTCTCGTCTCAAAATATGATAGTGCCCTACCTGATGAATAGACAAGAACTGCCACCATTGTAGCAACAAAAAAAGTTAGACTAAGTACAAAAATTGCTGAGATAGCTTGGAATGGAGATCTTTTTATGGCTTCGATTGCTGTTTTTGTGTGTATACTCATATATTTAAAGGTTAATTTTATTTTATCACTTGTCCATCATCTAAATGAATAATTCTATGTTTTCCGTGCTTAATTATTCCTTCATGATGTGTTGCCATGATTATTGTTTTTCCCTCTTTATTTATTTTTTCCAATAAATCCATTATTCCTTCTGCAGTTTTCCAATCAAGGTTTCCTGTTGGTTCATCTGCCAAAATTAATTTTGGATTTATAACCAAAGCACGTGCCAAAGATACCCTTTGAAGCTCTCCTCCAGAAAGTTGAGATGGAAAAAGTTGGGCACGTTTATCAAGACCGACAAGCTTTAAAACATGATGAACTCTAGTATCCCATTCATTGTCGGGTACATTAGAAACAGCCAAAGCCACTTCAACATTTTCTGAAACTGTTCTTTCAGGCAAAACTTTAAAATCTTGAAAAACTATTCCCATTTGTTGCCTTAAGCG
>DATDSD010000023.1:0-16677 GCA_035291405.1 Patescibacteria group bacterium
AAAGTAAGCTGTGTTCCTGGTTCTCCAATTGATTGAGCAGCAACTACACCAACTGGTGTACCCAAGGTTACTTCTGATTTGGTTGACAAATCCCAACCATAGCACTTTGCGCAAAGTCCATATCTTGATTGACAAGTAAGAGCAGATCTTACTTCTACTTCAGGATTTTCCAGAGCATCAATTTTTGAAGCTATTTCTTCATTTATTAAGTCTCCTTTTACTGCAACTGGTTTTCCTTTAGCATCTTTAACATCAGCAAATAAATATCTACCTGTTATTCTAGGAACAAACGTTGAAGGTCTTTCATTTTTGATAACTTTAATTCCTTCTGTCGTCTCACAATCTTCTTGTCTAATAATAAGATCATGTGCAACATCAACCAGCCTCCTTGTTAAATATCCTGCGTCAGCAGTTTTGATAGCCGTATCAGTTAAACCTTTTCTAGATCCTCTTGAAGAAGTAACGTATTCAAAAACCGAAAGGCCTTCTCTAAAGTTACTTTTAATTGGAAGTTCGACAATTTTTCCAAGTGGATCAACAACTAAACCTCTAATTGCTGATAGCTGTTTCACTTGATCTCTCGATGCACGGCCAACCTTGGCGTCAATTACTGTCCTAATTGGATTTGTAGGCTCCATTAATGCCCAAGTTTTATCTGCCAAATCCTCCGAAGTTTCCAACCAAACTTCTTTAGTCATTCTTTTCTTTTCTTCAAGAGTGATAAGTCCTAAGTTATAATTTCCCTCAATCTCAGAAACTTTATTTTCTGCCTCTTTAAGAATTTTTCCTTTTTCTGGTAACAACTTGGCGTCAAAAACACCAAATGAGATTCCAGAGAGGGTTCCTGCAGAAAAACCTAACGATTTAACGTCATCAATCATTTTGACAACAACAGATTTGTCACATTTTGCATAAGCAACTCCAAACAATTTCTTTATCAAAGTTGATGTTGCTGATTCGTTCACGAAATCAAACACATCTGGTAATATTTCATTGAAATAGACTCTTCCAACTGTTGTTTCAATTATCTTTCCATTTATTCTCAAATTTATTAGCTGTCTTAATCCGATTTTTTCTGTTTGGTGTGCAAAAACTGCTTCGTCCTTGTCAGTAAAAATAGTTTCCTTTTTTGGTGATTGTGGGTCAATTGAGGTCAAATAATAAACTCCCAACGCCATTTCTTTTGAGGCTGGTGTTGATACTGGTGTACCATCAGCGGGTCTTAATAAATTCTGTTCTGGAAGCATCAATGTTTTAGCTTCTTCAATTGCTCTAGAAGAAAGGGGTACATGAACTGCCATTTGGTCTCCATCAAAGTCAGCATTGAATCCTGAACAAACAGCAGGATGAAGTCTAATTGCACTTCCCTCAATTAAAATTGGATAAAATGCTTGAATTGAAAGCTTGTGAAGAGTTGGTGCACGATTTAATAAAACTGGATGGTCTTTAGTAATTTCTTCCAAAATATCAAAAACCTCAGGTGGTCGTCTATCAAGCATGTTTTTGGCTGATTTTACATTTGGGGCAATACCTCTTAGGATCATCTCACGGAGCACAAATGGTTTAAACATTTCCAATGCCATTTCTTTTGGAAGACCGCATTGGTTAAGTTTCAAGTCAGGGCCAACAATAATGACGCTTCTACCTGAATAGTCTACTCTTTTACCTAATAAATTTTGTCTGAATCTTCCCTGTTTTCCTTTAAGCATGTCAGAAAGTGACCTTAATGGTTGTCTACCTCTGGCACGTCTTGTTGCTTTTCTTTGACTTGCATCAATTAAGGAATCTACTGCTTCCTGAAGCATTCTTTTCTCATTCCTTAAAATAATTTCGGGTGCCCCAAGCCCTATCAAGTGTTTTAACCTATTGTTTCTATTTATTACTCTTCTATACAAATCGTTTAAATCAGATGTTGCAAATCTTCCACCAGAAAGCTGAACCATTGGTCTTAAATCTGGAGGCAATACTGGAAGAACTTTAAGAATCATCCATATTGGATCAATTTTTGTCTTTTTCATTCCTTCAACAATTTTTAATCTTTTTACAAGCTTCATGTATTTTGTGCTTGTGGGCTTTGTCTCATTAACTTCTTTTCTTAATTCATCTGCTAATTTTTCCATATTCACTTCAGAGAGAACTGAAAGCACTGCTTCTGCTCCCATTTTTGCTTCAAAAAATTCAGCTGCTCCAAAATTAGCTAACTCATCATATTCTTCCTCTGAAAGGATACTCAAAGTCTTAAGACTACGAACTAAACTAATTAGATTTTCAAAAAGTTTTGAATTTCTAGAAAGGTTTGATTTTTCATCTTCAGAAAGAGTTGTTTCTTTCTTTCTGCTATCCAATTCAATCTCTGAGATTGCAAGGCTACTTTGTTCTTGATCTTTAATCTTTTCTTTGATTTTTGCTACAGCTTTTTCCGCTTCAGCTCTAAGTAGATCTTTTTTCTCCTTGAAGGAATTAACTATCTGGGCCTCATTTTCAGCCAGTTCTTTTTCTAAAATTTTAATTGATTCCTTTTTCTTGTCTTCATCGACATTTAAAGCTAAATATCTAGCAAAATAAATTACTTGCTCAATAGCTCTTGGTGCAACACCCAAAACGATTGAAATTTTTGAAGGAGCACCTTTGAAAAACCAGATGTGAGCGACCGGACAAGCAAGACTAATATGACCCATTCTTTCGCGTCTTACACGGGATTGAGTAACTTCAACACCACATTTATCGCAGATTACTCCCTTATATCTAATTCTTTTGTACTTTCCACAGAAACATTCCCAATCTTTGGTAGGTCCAAAGATTTTTTCATCAAACAAACCATCTTTTTCAGATTTTAGAGTTCTATAATTTATTGTTTCAGGTTTTGTTACCTCACCCCTGCTCCATCTCCTGATATCCTCGGGGGAAGCTAGTTTAATCATTAAAGAACCAAAATCTTCAAGATTTTTCAAATCAAATAATTGATCAAGTGTATTAGTTAACATCTTTAATTTCCTCCATTTCCATTGGTGCAGATGGACTTAATAACTCTTCTGTTGGTACAACTTTAGCCCCCAGAGTTTCAGCTAATCTATCACCCTCTGTAGTATCCCCCTGAAGATTTTCTTTAGAGAGTATAACACCTTTTGGAATAATGTTTAGACCCAGCGCGTTTAGTTCTCTAACCAAAACCTTAAAGCTTTCAGGAATTGTCGATTCTGGAATGTCGGTTCCTTTAACAATTGCCTCAAAAGCTCTTGCACGACCTACTATATCATCTGACTTAATAGTAAGCATTTCCTGCAAAATGTGTTGAGCTTTGTGAGCTTCAAGGGCCCAAACCTCCATTTCTCCTAAACGCTGTCCTCCCATTTGGGCTTTACCACCAAGTGGCTGTTGTGTAACAAGGGAATATGGACCAGTTGATCGGGCGTGAGTTTTATCCTCAACCATGTGGGTAAGTTTTAGAATGTAGCCAATACCCACAACGGTATCTTCTTTAAAAGATTCACCTGTTCTTCCATCAGTTAACCTAGTTTTTCCACTTACAGGAAGTCCTGCAGAAGAAAGCTCTTTGATAAGAGTATCTTCTGTAATATGGTCAAAAACTGGGAATGACCCAAGTTCACCTTTTTTGTGAAGAGCCAGACCAATATGAGCTTCCAATAATTGACCCAAATTCATACGAGACAAAACAGATAAAGGAGAAATAATAATATCAACAGGTGTTCCATCAGATAAATATGGCATGTCTGAAACAGATTGAATTTTTGCAATTACTCCTTTATTTCCATGTCTTCCTGCTACTTTATCTCCAACTGTAATTTTTCTAATTTGGGCAACTTTAACTGTAATTTTTTCAATAACTCCTGGGCCCAATTCATCACCTTTATTTCTATCCAAAATATTAACTCCAACAACAATACCTTTTTCACCATGTGGCACACGAAGAGAAGTATCTCTAACTTCACGTGCCTTTTCTCCAAAGATGGCACGTAGTAGTCTTTCCTCAGAAGTTAATTCAGTTTCTCCTTTTGGTGCAATTTTTCCTACTAATATATCGTTTGGTCCAACTTCTGCTCCTATCACAACTATTCCATCTTCAGCCAAATTAGCAAGTTCCATTTCAGAAACATTTGGAATATCTTTTGTTCTTTCTTCTGGTCCTAATTTTGTATCTACTACCTCTGCCTCATATTCCTCAATATGAATCGATGTCAATAAATCTTCTCTAACCAATCTATCAGAAATTAAGATAGCATCCTCGAAACCATATCCACCAAAACTGGTATAGGCAACTACTAAGTTACGACCTAATGCCAATTCTCCATTTTGGCTCGCAGGACCATCAACTAACAAATCTCCTGCTTTTACTTTATCTCCAGGATTCACCAAAACTCTTTGGTTATAACAAGTAGAATGTGCAGTTCTTTTAAATTTAATTAAGGAATATTCTTCAGAATTTCCACTATCAATTACTTCAACTTCTTCAGTTGATTCATCAATTTCTACACCCTTTGGTGAAATTTTCTTATCTAACTTAACAATAATTTTTTCATTATCAGAATGTGTTACTGTTCCAGAATGTCTTGCTATAACAACTCTCTTCATAGCTTTTGAGACCTCTTTTTCCATTCCAGTACCAACAATTGGGGCCTCAGGATTAACAAGAGGAACAGCTTGACATTGCATATTTGAACCCATTAAAGCACGGTTACCTTCATCGTGGGCCAAAAAGGGAATGAGGGAAGCCGAGGTCCCAACTAATTGTCTAGGAGAAATATCAATTAAATCAACAAGTTCAGAAGGGCCTTCAGTAAAGTTACCCAAGTGTCTTAGAGGAACCCTTTCATCTTTGATCACTCCTTTTTCATCAATATCTATGCCAGAATGAGTGATGTTGTAATTCTCTTCATCGTCTGCGGTTAAATAAACAATTTCGTCCGTAACAACAGATTTATTTCCTTTTTTGATTACTTTTCTATAAGGAGACTCTAAAAAACCAAATTCATTGACTTTTGTGTAAAGTGCAAGATAGGTAACAAGTCCAATATTTGGTCCCTCAGGACTTCTGACAGGATCAATTCTTCCGTATTGAGATGAGTTAACATCGCGAATTGAAAAAGATGCTCTTTCGCGATTTATACCACCTGTTCCCAAAACAGAAACACGTCTTAAATTATCAATTTCAGAAAGTGGATTTGTATCGTCTAAAATTGTTGAAAGTTGATTGCTTCTAAAAAATTCATTTAATGAAGAGATTAGGGGTCTTGCATTAATTAAATTTGAAGGAAGTGGTTTATCATCTGGAGAAATTAGACTCATCTTTTCTTTAACGCTTCTTTCTAGCCTCAAAAGTCCAATTCTAAAAGCGTTAACTCCTACCAATTCTCCAACCCTTCTTAAACGTCTATTTGATAGATGATCGATATCATCAACTCTACCTTTGCCGTTTTGCAAACCTACTAAGTAAGTCAAGGCTGAAGATATATCCTTAAGAGTCAAGATATTTACATTTGAATCAGCAACAATTGCCCCCATTCTCTTGTTTATCTTGTATCTTCCTACTTCTCCCAAATCGTACCTTCTTTTATCCAAAAACATACTAACAAATAAATTTGTTGCATTATCTATTAAAACTGGTTCGCCTGGTCTTAATTTTCTATAAATTTCAAGAAGTGCTTCATCTTTTCCCTTAGTAGTATCCTTGGAAAGAGTACTTTCTATATATTTATGCTCTTTATCTATATCGAATTCACTGAAGAAGCTAATAATTTCTTTCTCACTCTCCATACCAAGAGCTTTTAAGAAAACTGTTGCCAGTACTTTCTTTCTTCTATCAATTCTGGCATAGATTAAATCTCCCCTGGTTACTTCAAACTCTAACCATGAACCATGAAGTGGTCTGACTTCAGCTTTGTATAACACTCTTCCCGAGGATGGATCAAGTTCTCCTGAAAAATAAATTCCTGGTGACCTTACTATTTGATTAATAACTGCTCTTTCTATTCCATTGATAACAAATGTTCCACGAGAAGTCATGTGAGGAAGATCTCCCAAAAAAACTTCTTGACTGACTTCCTTACCAGTTCTCTTGTTAATAAGAGTTGCCATTATTTTAAGAGGAACTGAATAGGTTAACCCTTTTTGCTGGGCTACTGTACTTGTAATTGTGGGGTTTCCTAATGAGTGGTCTGATAATGTTAATTGCCAGTTTTTTCCTGTGAAGTCGTCTATGGGGGAAATATTTGTAAGTTCTTCTGCGATTCCTTTATTTATAAATTCTAACCAAGATTCTCTTTGAATTAAGGTTAAATCCAATTCTGGTAAATAATCTTCTTTTTTGCCAAAATTACGTCTAGTGTTAGCTTTCATCTTTTTTATTTTTACGGCGCTCGACTTTTCAGTCTAAAAGCGAAAATAATCCTGTTGGAAACAGGTAAAACGTACATATGTACGCCTACAAAGGATTATAGAGACAAAATAACACTTGTCAAGGGGTTAATTTGTGAATTAAAATTTGCATACAGCAATACACTCTGTTGTACAAATACCATTAGGGTCCTCATGTCTACATGCAGATTCACATCCATTAAAAGTTCCCCCTTCTTTTTTACAAAATGCTTCTGTTAAAGTTGTGCCTTCACATTCATTATATTTAGATAGCCAAGTGTATTTCTCTTTTATACAAGCTTCCTCTTTTGTGTTATCTATGAATTTAAAGGTGGGAAGAATTTGATCAACCTCTTTTTGAAATTGAGAAGTAATATTATAATTTGAATCGATATTTGACTGAACAATAAAATTAAATAACATATTTGAATTAGGAAAATCAATTACTCTGTCATCGATAGATGAATACATAATATTTTCAGTTTTATTTTCATAAATTAGAGCTTTTTTTATTAATTTTTGGCCTAAAATATTAATTGAACCATTTTCCCTCCACTCTCCCGCTCCAAATCCTGTTGGTCCAGGTAAAGTCTCACCATTTTTTGGAGCTATAAATATCAAGACAGAATAATGGTTGGCTTCATTTAAGGCTGTAAGTATATAAAGATCTTTTCCCCAATCTGCTAAGGAAAAATCTAATTTCCAACTTTTAGGAAATGTTATTTCAAATCCCAAAGAATTGCTTGTAAATCTATTGTTGTCAATTTTCCAATCAGCTTTTGGTTGGGCTGTAGAAAAGATAGTTGGACTAGGAATCGTCTGACTTCTGATTTTCTTTATTTCCATAGTCAAGTTTTGAGTTTGATATGCAAAAAATCCTGCAATAACACAGGAAACTAAGAGAAGTATTGACAATAAAATAACTAAAAAATTATTTGGCTTTTGATTTACTTGACTTACTTGACCAACTTCTGATTGATTTTCCATCTTATTTATTTTACTACAAGGTTAGTCTAAATACTTTCTAATATTTTCATTGTGTTCTTCCAAAGTTTTAGCAAAATGAATTTTTCCATCATTATCATGAATATAGTACCAATAATCACTTTCCTCGGGACTTATTGCTGCTTTAATTGAAGAAAGTCCAGCGCTAGCAATAGGAGATGGAGGTAAACCTTGATATTTGTAGGTATTAAATGCTGAATTTATTTCTTTATCTTTCGAATAAACAGGTTCCCAATATTTACATTCCGAAACTAGATTCTTACACTTTACACTATCCCTAGCATACTGAAGTGTAGCATCAACTTGGAGTGGCCAACCGTTTTCAAATCTTTTATAAAGAATTCCGGCAACTATTGGTTTTTCAGAATCTTCAAACGTTTCTCTTTCTAATAGAGATGCCATTATAATTTGTTCAAAAGTGACATCACCCACTTTTTTCTCAAAGGTCCCCAGCATCTTATTACTAATTAGAGTTGCTGTTGCAGTTTTTGGAAATAGATATGTATCAGGAAATAAATATCCTTCTTTTCCTGCGGTTAATTGCAAGAATTCATCCATAAAAACATCATCTTTACCTAAGGTTTTTGCAAATTTTAGAGAAACTTCCTCTCTTCTTAACCCTTCCGGTATTGTAACCCAAATTTCTTTTGGTCCTTTTTTTAATGAATCTAATATTTGAGTCAGAGACAAACTCGGTGAAAGTTGAAATTCTCCTGCTTGAATTCTACTTTGACTATTTGTTAACTGAACCACAAACTTAAAAGCTATGGAGCTTTTTATAAGGCCAGTATCTTCTAATTTTTTACCGATTTGGGCAACTGAACTACCCTTGGGAATTAAAAAGTCAACTAACTTGTTGTCGTTAGAAACAGGAGAAAATAAACTTTTGATGTAGAATCCCCCAACAAGAAAAAACAAAACTATTAACAATAACCCAAAGATAACTTTTCTAATCATTGAAGTTATAGTATATCAAACCTCATCTAGAAGTGCTCTTCTATACTTTTTGTTCTTGGTATCATAAATATAAATTCTGCCACATTTACAAGTTACTTTTTCTCCATATTTATGATTTTCGTGTTTAGCTTTAGCTAGTGGCATTCCACAACCAACACATTTTCCTTGAGACATTAACCAAGCTTGAATCGGAGCTATTACATTTTTAAACATACTAGTTAAATTATACTATAAAGGTGTCTTAGTCAACCAACAGAAAGTTATCGACTATCTAAATAATTTTGAAGCATGATTGTCGCAGCATAAGCATCTTCCATTTCTTTTCTTTTTTTTCTCTTTACTCCCCCCTGAATTGAAAGGGTAATTGCGTCTATTGAAGTTAACGTTTCATCGTATGTTTCTGCATTTATCTCTTCTGCAAACTTTTTTGATTCGTTGCCCATTTTGTTTTCAGATATTCCTACAACCACTTTTTCAACTTCTTCATCTTCAATAATTTTTTTAACAATATTAATTAAACTTTCTTTGTCTTCATATCTGACTACCTTGTAGGGCTCAGCCAACTTCCCTTCAGAAATAGCCAGTCCCACTTTTCTTCTACCATAGTCAATACCTAAAAATTTCATAATTTTGTTATTTTTTTTAATTTATATTGCTCCAGTATACACTTTATACTTAAGATACCACCCTAGCTCTTACTATCAATCTTTTTGGATTCCTAGGATCACCTGGGGGAACACAAGTGACGAGTGTTATAAACGCATCAGATGAATTTTGTTCTAAAATTTGTATATCTGTTGGATATATCTCAAATAGTTCTTCAACTTTAAATTTATACGAAATTCCATCATATTCTATAAAAACATCATCCCCCTCTTTCAGGCTTGGAAGAGTAGAAAAAATCGCAGTATAATTCTTGGGGTTGTAAAAGATTGGCAGAACAGAATGTCCGAAAATTACGGCGTTCCCATTTTTCCCGGGAAGAGCTGTCCCCGGGTACTGAATTAAATTTTTCGTTAGATCTTCTCCACCAATTGCAACAATAGCATTTTCGATTTTTAACTTTGGAATTGAAATTGTATAAAAGGAAACTTTAGAATTACCAAAGTCTTTGTTTTTTGATGCCTCTGGAAACCAATTGGAGGCTTTGGTGAAATCTCCGCCTTGGTTTTCACTTTTTTGATTTTCTAAAACGAGGGGTGTTAAAAGTGTTTTATATCTACCAGATTCTGTTAATTGATACTCAACGATTGGCCAGACAGAAGAGATCAAAATTACAATTCCAGAAACTCCTGAAATTAAGGCTGATGCTTTAATTATTTTCCTTCTATTCATTGACTTGAAGATATTTCAACAGATATATTTTTACTTAAATGTGGTAGCGTTCCAAGCTTTCCAGGAAGGAGTGGTTTAATCCTAAACTCTGCACGCACAAATCCTGGAACACTTTCTAAAAAGCTTTCTGCTAAATTAGGGTATTTACCCACAATTTTTTTGGATATTTCGACAGGGTCAATATTGGGAAGTAAATTGGCAGATATTCTGACATCAAATGAATTATCTTCGTCTGAGGTTTTAAAATCATAAGTTATTTGATCATTTCGAAGTACAAAACCCGATGGAACTTTGCTTTCGAGACTTTTCTTTGAAATTTCTAACAGTTCGCCCCTTGAAACAACTGTTCCCTTGACCACCAGTGACAATGATAATTTTAAATTAGTAGCTTCATCACCAACTTTATTACTATAATTTTCTTCTTCAACCTCATCAGTTAATGAAGCCTCAACCAAAACCTGATCGGAAGTTATTTTTTCAGATAATTTTTCTTTGGCCTCATCCAATAATTCATCTTTAAGTCCTTTAGCAATTTTTTTTCTGTCCTCTTCGGAAACAGCAGAAATTTGTCTACTCGATCCTCCCGAAAAATTATCGGTTATCGTAGCATCAACATCTGCCTTAGGATAGTTTCCGACTTTCAAGACTTCGTCCTTGGCTAAATTATATTCTGATCCAATACCAACCGCTTCCACTTCAATTGTTGTTGTACCCGGAGAACTTGGAGAAAGGGCTCCCGAAACAGAAGCGCTTTTTGCGGTTTGAAACTTCAACTCTGATGAAGAAAGAAGAATTGTTCCGGGAGGTAAACTTATAGGAAAAGCTGTTCCATTTTGAACTTTAACTGACCCTTTTGCCTTTTCCCCAACAGTTTTGGTTCCCGTCGTTGAGCTTGTTTTTTCGCCACTAACATTTACACTTATTTCCTCTCCCTTTATATCACTCCCGATTATAAGGGTTGTATTTTCTTCTAATTTTTTAGGTGTTACGTAAAGGCTAACAGTTGCTTTGGGTAGAAACCACCAAAGCACAAACCCGATGGCTAAGATTGCCAGAATCAGACTCCCTCCCATTATTAATGGTTTTCCACCAAGAGAGAAATTAATATGTGGTATTTTTAAATTACTCGGAATTTTGGGCAAACTCGGCATTGAAAAATTAAATTTGGTTAGACTTGGAAGTTTGGAAGATATCAGCTTTGGTTCCTCAACGACAAAACCCAAATCTTCGGCTGTAATACCGTTTGGCTCTTCAACATTTTTTACTTCTTCTTCTGGTAGATTCTCTGTTTGGGTTTCAGTTTCTGGTTCTTGAATCTGAGTAACAACCCCATGAACCTCTCCCATTTCTGAACCTCCAGCAAGGGCAACTGCCATTATTTTTTTGTTTGGATCCAAAATTTCAACCTTCGGAGTATGCATGAACTTAGAGTTTCCAATTTTGTTCCAATCGGAATTATTTAAACTTTCCTTTATACTTTCAAGTTCTTGTTCTTTTTGGTTAAAAAGTATTACCCTTGAAGGAAGATTTTCAACACTAGAACTTAACCTACTTAGTCCCTCAGTAACATCTTCCTCAACAGATACACTTCTAAGGACACTTGTTGTACCTATAAGTTTTCCTAAATTAAAGATAGAAATATCTAAATTTTCATCACTTATTCCGACGACAATTCCAGAAAGAGGAATTTCGTCTACTTCTCTTAT
The DNA here is from genome assembly GCA_035291405.1 of Patescibacteria group bacterium. Lineage (GTDB taxonomy): Bacteria > Patescibacteriota > Microgenomatia > UBA8517 > UBA8517 > UBA12026. Next base: position 11,376 of record DATDSD010000023.1, read on the forward strand.
AAAATGGGAGATAGCTTCTGAAAGAACTACAAATCCTGAAGGAACCAAGGATAGATCTTGACAAACCTTTTTAAGCTTTTCTAGATATTCTTCCTTAATATTTCCTCCATCAATCCAAGAATTTGGAACTCCAAAGACAGTTTTTGTTGGATCTGGAACTTCATCGGGCAAACTCTGTGTACAGGAAGAAAGAGAAGCATCAATTGCTTCAATTAAATTACTTTCAGTTTCCCAGCGAGTTGCGGGGGATGAAGATATTATCTCAACTTTTCCACTTTCAATTTGCCAAATGGCAGAAGTCACCCATTCAGGCTCAATTAAAAGGGCCCAGAAGTTTTCTTTTTGTTCTTTAGGTTTTGTCAGAAAGTCCAACATAAATTCTCAAAATTGTAGATCCAATTTTTTCTTGTTTAATCATTTTAGCATGCCCTAAAAGTTTTGTGTTAGTAACGTGTGGACCTCCACAGATTTCTCTTGAAAAATAATTATCTTCCTGCCCAATCGTATAAACTTTTACTTTCTCGCCATACTTTTCAGCAAAGAAATGTAAAGCCCCCATTTTAATGGCTTTATCGGGAGTTGTCTCAACAACAATTACAGGTAAATCTTCATCAATTTTTTCATTAACCAAATTAAAAACTGACCTTAATTGTTCATCTGTCAACTTCTCTGGGTATGAAAAATCAAATCTTAATCTTTCATGAGTTATATGGCTACCTTTTTGTGACACCCCTTCTCCTAATATCTTTCTTAAGGCTGCATGAAGAAGATGAGTTGCTGTATGAAGTTTTGTTGTTTCTTCACTATGATCTTCAAGTCCACCTCTAAATGTTCCGGAAGATGCAGATCTTGAAGAATTTTTATGTTTCTCAAATTCTATTTTAAATTCTTTCAGGTTAACCTTTTGGCCTTTATCCTTAAAAAGTTCAACTGTTAACTCAAGTGGAAACCCATAAGATTGGTATAAATCAAAAGCAATTTTACCTGTAATTTTTTCAATTTTATTAATTTCTTTAAGTCCCTTATTAAGGGTTAATCTAAATTTAGTTAGTTCATCAAGAATTGTTTTATTATCTGTGATTTTGTCAAAATCATTAATCTTTGTAGCAATTCTTCTAATAAGTCTTCTTAATACATAACCGTGCATTTTATTTGAAGGAACTACTCCATTTTCTATTAATGCTAAGGATGCTCTTAAATGATCAGAGATAATTCTGTATTTTTGTTTGTCCTCTTCATAATTCACGCCTGTTGTTTTTTCAAGTTTCTCAATAGTCGGCCAAAATAAATCAGTCTTATAGATATCAGGTTCATTATTAACTGCTGCCAGTATTCTTTCCAAACCTCCACCAAAATCAATATTTTTTTTGGGAAGTTCTTCCAATTTCCTACTTTTAAGTTTTTTATATTGCATAAAGACAGAATTACCTATTTCTAAAAATCTTCCACACTGACAATTTGGATGACATTTTAGTCCAAACTCGGGTCGATGCTCGACTGAATCGAATTCAAAAAAAATTTCAGAATCAGGGCCGCCTATCTCTCCCTCGGGCATTTCTTTAGGGGTTCCACTTCTACTCCACCAATTTTCGTTAACACCATAATAAAAAATATGGTCATCGGATAATCCTAAACTCTTCCAAATATCATAGGATTCAGTGTCTTTTGGAATCTCTGACGTTCCTTCAAAAAGAGATACATATAGTTTTTCTTTTGGTAATCCTAATTCTTTGGTAAAAAATTCCCAAATCCAACCCAGTTGTTCCTTCTTAAAGTAATCTCCCAAACTCCAATTACCAAGCATTTCAAAATAAGTTAAATGTCTATTATCTCCAACTTCATCAATATCTACTGTGCGAATTGAAGGCTGAATATCAACCAATCTTGTACCTAATTCATGTTTTTTACCCATCAAATAAGGCACAATTGGTTGCATACCGCTTGATGTAAAAAGAGTGGTGGGGTCATTTTCTAAAACTAAAGGAGCAGAAGGAATAATTACATGCCCCACACTTTCAAAAAACTTTAAATACTTTTTTTTAACTTCACTTGTTGTTGTCATTGTGGCTAAATTATAGCATCTAAGATGCTAAATCTCATAGTAGATTAAATTTTTTCCTGTCCGTGAGTTTGGATAGATTTGTCTCTCCTAAACATTTCTGCAATTCCTGTTAATTTATCTGGCCTAATAAGTCCCCCTCCTAAAATTGCATCTTCTAAGATTGAGTTTAATCTTTTTACTGCTTTTCTTAAATCTAAAATTATAAAAACAACTTGAACACCAACAATAACAAGAAGAACTGTTAAGGTTATTACTACAATTATCAAAAGTCTTTGCACTGAGTCCATATTATTATTCTACTGTAATTTTTCTAATAATTTCAGTTTTCTTACCCGACCTTGAAATACTTATAAATTTTAACTCTTTTGTATCCTTGGTTATCTCAATTTCAGTTATAAATTTCCCATCCTGATCAAAAATTATTGGTTGATTATTAACTGTTAATATTGCATCTGTAGTTGTTTTTCCTTCAATCTTTACCTTATTTTGTAGTATTTGTTCATTCTCAACTGGCTTATCAATAATAAGTTCAGGGGGTTTTATAAATTTTACATATTCAATTCCCAAATAGCCTAAAACAAAAACAAGAAGTATTCCAATCCCTACTGCAAAAGTTAACTTTGGAGACCAAGAAAATTTACCACCAACGTCAGGTTTTGGATTTATAGTAAGTTTTTTAGGGGGATAATCACGCCGAAGAATTGCATTTGCATTATTTGAAGAAATTCCTAAGGCATTAGCTAAATTTTTTACAAATCCTGAAACAACTGGAAATTCTGGTAGATTATCCCAATCGTCCTTTTCTAATTTAAGAATAAATTCTCTTTTTATTTTAGTTAAATTTTCCAATTTAATTAAAGAGATATTTTTTTTGACACGAGCCTCTTTTAAAATTTGACCTATTGTATTCATATTTAATTATTTATTGCCTATAGAAGCTAAAAAGTCATCAGCGTTTTTAATTAAGACTTCACGAGGTTTTGATGAACCATCTGATGGAGCAATAACTCCAGCATCTTGTAATTGATCAATTACTCTTGCAGCTCTTGCATATCCAATAGACAAACGGCGTTGAAGAAGTGATGCTGAGGCTCTATCATATTGGCAGACAACTTTGATTGCTTCACTAAACAAATCATCTGTTTCTCCTGTGACTCCAGCTACTGCGGGTTTGCCTGATTTAGTCATTGTTGTAACTTCTTCTGTATATTGGACAGGTACTCCTTGGTTTTTGATAAAACTGACTAGATTTTTAATTTCTGCATCATTTACAAAAGCTCCTTGAATTCTTGATGGTTTTGCTTGATCTGGAGGAAGATACAACATGTCACCTTTACCTAAAAGTTTCTCTGCCCCTTGTGTATCCATAATAACTCTTGAATCAACTTGTGATGAAACAGCAAAAGCAATACGGCATGGAATATTAGCTTTAATAAGTCCAGTTATTACATTAACTGAAGGCCTTTGAGTTGCTAGTACCATATGTATTCCTGTAGCACGGCTCATCTGAGCAATTCTTGTAATTGCATCTTCAACTTCAACTGGAGAAAGAAGCATTACATCTGCTAATTCGTCTATCAATAACACAATGTATGGGAGTGCTTGAAAACCACTCATCTCATTATATGAATCTATGTTTCTGGCTCCCGCCTGTTGAAACAATTCATATCTTCTGTCCATTTCTCTGGTTAACCATCTTAGAGCAGAAAGAACTTTATCAGTATCAACAATAACAGGAGAGAGTAAATGAGGTATCTCATTGTAACCTGTCAATTCAACTCTTTTAGGATCTACCATTATAAATTTAACCTCGGAAGGGGAAGCTCTATAAAGAATTGATGCCAAAAAAGTATTAATACAAACAGATTTACCAGAACCAGTTTGACCCGCAATTAATACATGTGGCATTTTATTAAGGTCAGCGATAACTGGTTTTCCAGAGACATCAAGTCCTAAGGTAACTACAAGTTTTGATTTTTTACTTGTCATTTCTTCTGATTCTAAAATTCTTTTAATTGGCACAAATTCAGGAGACCTGTTGGGAAGCTCAATACCAACCAAGTTTCTCCCTGGAATTGGAGCCTCAATTCTAATTGCACCAGTTGGGGCCGAAAGGGCAAGTGCCAAGTCGCGTTCAAGCGCTGTAATTTTACTTAATTTTGTTCCAAGGGCGACTTGAATTGCATACTGTGTAACAGCTGGGCCTAAATTAACCTCGACTATGGTTGCAGTAATACCAAATGATTCAAGTGTTTTTTCAATTATATCTGCATTACCATTAATATCTCCCCTATCTACTTTTCCAATTTGATCTCCCGAAAAAAGATCAATTGGAGGATATTTCCAAATTGCCTCCTCACCTTTAACATTACTAATAAGTTTTTCTTCTAATTCTTCCTTTGGTTTTTCTGTTGATAGATTTGGATTTTTGTTGTTACCTACTGGTAAAGATGCTGTTGAACCTGAAATTTTGAAATCTTTTCTTGGCAGAATTCTGCCTCCTCCTGCTGATTTTTGACCAAAGATGTACAAGTTAAAGGTTGAGAAAATTTGTTTAACTATTTTAAAAACCTGGTCAAATGAGGTGTTAAACAGAATTATAAGACCAGTTAAAATAATTCCAAAAAAAATTACAACAGCTCCAATGGGAGTCACCAAAGTGGAAACTCCATCCCAAAAAGTAAGACCCAGAAAACCCGACTTTCCAAGCCCCGCAAAAGAGAGGAAGATTAAAATCGAACCAACTATAACGTTAGGTTGTGCAAGTGGAATTTTTATTTTACTAACCAGAAAAGCAAAAGAAAGAAAAATAAATGGTAAAAACAAAGTTGCCCAACCAAAAATATACATCATTAAGTCGTTAAAACGAACCAAGATAAGGCCCCGTCGAGAAAACGAAATAATAATTAGGAAAGAAAGAGCAAAGAAAAAAACCTGAGCAATCGAAGCATAAGTTTGAGGTTTAAGTTTTAATTTAAAACTTCGTTTATCTGTTCTTCTTTTATGTTTCTTTGCCATAGCTATTACATAATACCAAACTTGTGAAGTTATAACTAGTAAGCATATACTAGCGAATTATGGCAGAACGAGACGTAAAAAAAATGGGACTTGCAACAATTCAGATGCTCACAAGGCAAAGACCTCATGATATTAATCTTAAAAATCTTTATGGGGGGGAAGCAATATCATCTGATATTACCAGCATGAAAAAGATTCTTGAATGGAGTGGAATAAGTCCAT
>DATDSD010000024.1:0-5571 GCA_035291405.1 Patescibacteria group bacterium
AGGCTGGCGGTAATTGTGCGGAAAATATGCGGAGAATTTAAATTTTCTTGACAATTTGGATTCATGGTAGTATTCTTCGGCTAACTATGAATTTTAATAGAAAAGATGTGTTTATTGGCCTCGTTATTATTGTTGTAGTTGTTCTTGGTGCCATACTTTATAAAAGATTAAAAGCACCAAAAGTTATTCCTTCTCCTGCTCCTCAAACGGTAAATTATAAAGAAGAATTGGAAAATATTTTTAATTTAGATATTCCAGAAAATACTAATACCATAAACTTAAAAGATGTTTCAGGTGGTAATGCTAGGGGAATAGCAACCAGTTCAGAAGTTTTAGTAGATATTGAGGATCCTGAGAATGGTTATTTTTATCAAGGCTGGCTTGAAGATGGGGGTAAATTAATTTCTTTAGGAAAACTGCAGATTGCAAAAGGCGGTTGGCTTTTAGAATATGATGGCAGTAAATATCCAAGTTACAAGAAAATAATTATTTCTCTTGAAAAAAAGTTAGATTCAACACTTGAGAAAAGAATTCTTGAGGGGTCTTTCTAAATTTCTTCTTTTGAGCTAATATTAATTAGAATGCGAAAGGGTATTTTGATCTTTGTTCTTACTCTTATTTTTCTTTCCCTTGCTGTTTTTTTAATCAATGCTGTTTTGATGAAAAAAAATTCAATTAAAAACAACGAAAATGCAGAAAAAGAGGCTAACCAAAATACTGTAGAGGTTATAGAAACACCTTCATATTACAAAAATTATTTGAAAGAAGATTATGATAAGGCATTAAATGAAAAAAGAGTCCTAGTTTTATATTTTACTTCTAATTGGTGTCAGATATGTATTGATCAAGATGTAATTAACACGGTGAGTTTTAACGAATTGGACAAGGAAGGAGCTGTGGGTTTAAAAATTCACATCTTAGATTCAGAAACAACAATTGAAACAGATGCTTTGGCTAAAAAATTTGATGTTACAAAAGAACAATCGTTTGTAATACTTGATAAAAATGGTGCAGTTTTCTTTAAATATACAGGAAGTCTAGACAAAGATTTGTTAAAGCAGAAAATATTGGAAGCGAGGTGATACCTAAATGAAGTACATAATTTATTCTACAATGTCATGTCCGTATTGTAAGATGCTCAAAGACTATCTTATATCCAAAAATGTTGTTTTTGTTGAAAAGTTGGTTGATCAAGATGAAACATCCAGAGATGAAATGGCCGTTGAGTCAGGAGGATTTTTGGGAGTTCCTTTTAGTGTAATTATTAAAGATGATGGGACAAAAGAGACAGTAGTGGGATTTGATAAAGGAAAACTTGATAAGATATTATAAACTATGTTTATGTTCTTAAAGAATAATAGTTATCATCTTAAAAATATGATTTTTACATTTGAAAAATGATCTTTATTAATTTCAAAACTTATCAAAGTGGTACAGGTGGTGAGGCTGTTAAAATGGCAAAAATTATTGAAGAGGCGTCTCACACATCAGGAATTAAAATTATCTCTGTAGTGCAACCTACGGATGTTAGAGAAGTAGTTTTAGAGGTTTCTACTGAAGTTTGGTCTCAAAAAATTGACCCTGTGGAGTTTGGAGCAAACACTGGAAGCATATTACCCGAAGCTGTTGTTGATGATGGTGCTGTTGGGACGTTTCTGAACCATTCAGAAAATAGATTAACTGATTTTGAAAGTTTATCAAAAGCACATGATAGAGCCAGAGAAGTTGGTTTAAAAACATTGATCTTTGCCAAAGATACGGAAGAATTGGAAAAAGTAGCTTCACTAAAACCTGACTACATATCATATGAACCTCCAGAGTTAATTGGAAATCGTGATGTTTCGGTGGCAACAGCCAAACCTGAAATAATTACTAAGGCAGCTGAAATTTCAAGAAAATCAGGAACTCCTTTAATAGTTGGAGCAGGAGTTCACTCAAAAGAAGACGTTAAGAAATGTTTAAGTCTGGGAGCTGTTGGAATAGCTGTCGCTTCAGATGTGATGAACTCATCTGATCCTAAAAAAGAACTTTTAGATTTAGTGGAGGGTTTTACCGCGTAGTATGAAAATTTATATTGGAGCAGATCATAGAGGATATGAGTTAAAAGAAAAAATTACTAAGTGGCTTTTTGAGTTAGAGTATGAATTTACAGATCTTGGGGCAACAAGTCTAAATCCTAAGGACGATTACACAAAATATGCAACAGAAGTTGCTTCTCTTGTTTCTAACGATAAAGAATCCCTCGGCATTTTAATTTGTGGAAGTGGCGTAGGAGTTGAAGTAATTGCCAATAAATTTGATGGTGTTAGGGCAGGAATTGGGGTAGATGCCATGCAAGTTAAAAAGGGAAGAATTGATGACAATATGAATGTTTTGGCTTTAGCATCTGACTATACAAGTGAAAAAGAAGCAAAAGCCATGCTAATTGCATTTTTAGAAAGCAGATTTTCAGCAAAAGAAAGATATAAAAGAAGACTTGATGATATACAAAAAATAGAAGCCAATAATTAAAAATTACTGAGAGTCTATGGTTTTTTAATTTTTTGGGGCAGATCGGAAGTTACAAGTGCTACTATAATATCTGCAGCTTTATCTGCTAGTTGCTCAGGACGATCTCTGTGGAGAGCATTCCCCATTACAAGATCTGCAGACACTCTTTCTGCTTCTTCTTGGGTCAATTCTATTTTAGTAACTAACCCATCCTTGCCTCGAATTATAACGTCAGGTGTCATGTTGGCGCAATTCTACATTTTTAGTCTATTAATGTCAATTTTGGAAATGGTATTATTAATTACCAGTTCCACTTGCCAAGATTTGCTTATGCTTAATTTACCTAAAATTACAGATTTAGATGTAACAAACAAGAAAGTCTTAGTAAGGCTGGATTTGGATATCAAAAAATTTAATGAAGAAGACTTAAGACTTAAAGCTTCAGTTAAAACATTAGATTATTTAAAAGATAAAGCTTCAGAAATAATTATAATTGCTCACAGGGGAAGGCCTGAAGGCAAGAATGTTCCCGAATTAAGTTTAAAAGAATTTCAACCCTATTTTGATAAATGGGGGGCAAAAGTAGAAGAAAATTTAAGGTTTGATGAAGGAGAAGAAAAAAACGATTCAGAATTTGCAAAAAAATTAGCTTCACTTGGTGAGGTATTTATAAATGATGCTTTTGCCAGTTCTCACAGAAATCACGCTTCAATTGTAGGCCTTCCTAAACTTATGTCTTCTTGTTTTGGTTTTCATTTTTTAGAAGAAATTGAAAATCTAGGAAGGGAATTTGAGAAACCTGTAACTGTTGTTATCAGTGGAATTAAAGAAGATAAAGTAGAAATGGCTAAGAAACTAAGCAATATCTATGACAAAGTTTTAGTTGGGGGAAGACTTCCTGAGTACTTTGGAGATGAATCTTTAGAATCTGTTAGAAATCAAAAAAGCAATTTAATTATTGGAAACTTGGTTCAAGACAAGGAAGATATCACCCTAAACACAATTGAAAAATTTAAAGACGAATTAAAAACAGCCGGAACAGTAATACTTGCAGGAGCCTTGGGAAAATATGAAGATGAAGGTCATTCTCAGGGGACTAAAGAAATATTTGAGTATATTAGTAAACTTACTGCATTTAAAATTGCAGGTGGTGGAGATACTGAAACTTGTTTACAAAATTACAATTTAACAGACAAATTTAATTGGGTTTCAGTAGGCGGGGGTGCTTGTTTAGAATTTTTAACCAATAAAACACTTCCTGCTATTGAAGCAATGTCTAATTAAATCTATACTTAAGTTATCACTGCCATGGTAAAAGTTGGAATAAATGGATTTGGGAGGATTGGAAGACTAGCTTTCAGAATAGGGGTATCCAAACACGCTGGCGATATTTCCTTTGGCGCTATTAATACTTCAGGTTCTATGCCTGCTTCAGGTTGGGCACACCTTGTTAATTACGACACAATGTATAGAAAATTTGAGAACGAGGTAGTTGCCGATGAGTCTGGCAAGAACGAGGAAGTTATTGGAAACCTTAAAATTTCGGAAAGAAATGTTAATGTTCCACTTCTTGCTCAAAAAGACCCAAGCCTTATTCCTTGGGGAAAGTATGGAGTTGATGTTGTAATTGAATCAACCGGAAAATTTACTTCAGAGGAAGAAGCCAAAAAACATGCAATAGGAGGAGCTAAAAGAGTTATTATCTCTGCTCCAAGCAAGGGGGGAAATGTGGGAACATATGTAATTGGAGTTAATGAAGTTAAAAAAGATGCCATGGTTCTTTCAAATGCTAGTTGTACAACAAATTGTGTTGCACCAGTTGCTGCAGTCATGCATGCCGCCTTTGGAATTGAAAAAGCAATGATGACAACGGTTCATAGTTACACAGATGATCAAAATTTGCAGGACGGAAGTCACAAAGACTTAAGACGTGCAAGGGCAGCTTCTGTTAACATAGTTCCAACAACTACGGGGGCTGCAATTGCAGTTACTGAAACCATGCCAGAATTAAAAGGATTGTTTGACGGAATGGCACTTCGTGTTCCAGTTGCAACCGGGTCGTTAACCGACTTCACGTTCTTATTAAAGAAAGATGTGACAGTGGAAGAGGTAAATAATGCATTTATTGAAGCTGTTAAAAACCCCTTATATAAGGGAATATTGGCAGTTTCTGAAGGTTTTTTGGTATCAAGTGATATTATTGGGAGAAGTGAGTCGGCAATAGTTGATTTGCCATTAACGCAGGTAGTTGCGGGAAATATGGTAAAGATTTTTGCATGGTATGACAACGAATGGGGATATGCAAACCGATTGGTTGAACAAGTAATTAGAGTTGGTAGAAATTTAGAAAGTGGAGTAGCTCCAACAGATCCGTTAACACTAGCTCACAACAGTTAAAAAGATGGAAGACAAGAAATATTCTAATAATGATGGATTTATAAAAAACATCGCTTTTTTTGGCGATGCTGATATTACTGAAACAAATGAGACATATACTGACGCCTTTAAAATTGCAGAAATCTTGGCACGGGAAGATTATGTAATAGTTGATGGTGGAGGACCTGGAGTAATGGAGGCTGCTACAAACGGTGCTAGAAAAGGTGGAGGAAAAACAATCACTGTTACTTTTGATCCCACAAACGCTCCCGGGTTTGAAGGTAAATATGTAGGCAATGTTCCAGATCAGGAGATAGTTACCACAAACTACATAGAAAGAATGTTTAAGTTAATGGAAATGGGGGATGTTTTTATTATGTTTAAAGGAGGAACAGGAACAGTTTCAGAGTTTGGGACGGCTTGGGTTTTGGCAAAACTTTATTATGGACATCATAAACCCTTCATTCTTTATGGAAATTTTTGGCACGAAGTTATATCAGTCATTAAAAAAAATATGTTAATAGATGAAACCGAGCTGGGCGTATTTCGTATAGTAAGTAAAAAAGAGGATATTGTCCCAGCAATAAAGTTGTTCGAAGAAGAGATGAAAAAGGTAAAACACGAGCACGAAAAGAACCACGAAGGCAAGGCATATATGAAATAAATGGATTATTCGATTGAAGAACTTCAAACAAAAGCTAACGA
>DATDSD010000025.1:0-7192 GCA_035291405.1 Patescibacteria group bacterium
TTAGAAACAACTTCAGTTCTTGAACCTTCAACATTGGTTGCAATTATTGTATATGCTATTTTAGCTGTTGGAATTGTTAAATTAATTAGAATTTCGTCAGGAGAGGAACAACAAATTGATTAACAAATTGGAGGTGAATAAATAATGGGTATTATACTTTGGATAATTTTTGGAGCACTTGCAGGATGGATTGCCTCAATAATAATGAAGACTAATTCCAGTCAAGGAACAGTTATGGATATAGTTTTAGGAATTGTGGGTGCAATTGTAGGAGGTTTTCTCATGGGACTTGTTGGCCAATCAGGCGTAAACGGGTTCTCTTTGTATAGTTTAATAGTTGCAGTCATTGGAGCAGTCGTAGTGATATTTATTGGTCGCAAATTAAGAAATTAAAGAAATGAGGTGATTAATTATGACAACTATAATAAATACCCCTCAACCTAAAGAAGATTCAGGTGGAGGCTTAGGAACAATTATTGGTCTTGTTGTTTTAGTATTATTTGTATTTTTGTTTTTTGTGTACGGTCTTCCAGCGCTTAGACAGATAAAATTAGGCGGAACAGAAATAAATGTACCAGATAAAATTGACGTAACTGTTAATCAACCAGAATAAACAAGTTTGTATTACGTAATAAAAATGGTAACAATACAACAACAAAAGGATGCAATTGATAAAGCAGCTATTGATGCAAGGCAAGCTGTGGCGGACGCTGAGAGTGAAAGAATAAGACTAGAAGCTGAAGCTGAAATTGAAAAAGTGCAATATAACGCACAAAGATAAACAAGTTTGACACTGTGTGATTTTGACACTGTGTGATAAGGGGGTGATTAAAATATGGGAATCTCATTTACAAATTTAAGTCCTTTAGCCTCGTTAGTTTTTGGAGTGTTAATTTTACTTTTTCCAAAATTTCTTAACTATCTAATTGCCGCTTATCTTATTATCATAGGACTCTTAGGATTAGGTTTAATAAGCTAATTTTTAAAAAATTATTTAATAAGCGCCAGAAACTCTCTGTTCTTGCCTTTCTCCCCCACAATTGGAGATTCAATTAAATTGGGTGCCTTACCTCCTACTGCCGTTATGTTATTTTTTACTTGATCCAAAACCACATCCACATATTCATCTTTTAATTTCCCTTTTTCTAAATATTCTCTAGGTGCCTCATAATGAGGTTTAATTAATGAAATTATCATTCCATTTTCTTTTAAATTATTAAGTGCGTTAGGAACAGTTAAAATTTGTTTGGTCCATGAAGTATCAATTGTAATTAAATCCATCTTTTCAGGTAATTTAACATGCATAGCGTTTGTCCTTTCCATTACAACAACTTTTGGGTCATTTCTAAGTTTCCATGCAAGTTCACCATATGAAGTGTCTATTGAATATACTTTTTTTGCTCCGTTTTGAAGAAGACAGTCAACAAAGCCTCCAGTTGATGATCCAAAATCAGCAACAACCATGTCTTTAATATTAATTTTAAAATTGTCTAAGGCAAACTGTAATTTTTCTCCCGCCCTTGAAACATAGGTCTTCATAAAGGTATATTATATGTTATATGAATCCAAAACTTAAAAACTTATTTAAATATCAATTTTTAGTTCTTTTAGTGGGCACACTTTTTGCCTGGACAAATTTTTCAATTGAGCTTTACTCTTGGATTAAAGACATTAATTGTCCAGTTGGCTGCCCAGTAAATTCTCCTAACCCGTTTTTAACCCCCTGTTTTGGAGGAGCTGTATTTTTCTCTATTGCATTAGTCTTTAGCATTTTAATAAAGAAGGGTTCAAAATAAATATAAGTTTAAATAAATAATTATGAAGATTAAATCGTGGACAAAATTAATTTTGTCAATTTTACTAGCACAATCAGCTGGTGCAATTGGATCGTTTTTTACTATTTCAGCAATTCCAACATGGTATGCCCTTTTAAATAAGCCAGTGTTTTCTCCTCCAAATTGGCTGTTCGGTCCTGTTTGGACAATTCTTTATACAATGATTGGGATATCCTTTTATAAAATTTGGATTAATTATAAAAAAGAAAATTCTTGGGCAATTAAATTTTTTCTTTTTCATTTATTCTTGAATTCTATCTGGTCAATAATTTTTTTCGGAATAAAAAATTTAGGTCTAGCTTTCTTTGAAATCATTATTATGTGGTTAACCATTATTTACATGATTATCAAATTTAAAACTATTAACAAATGGGCATCATATCTCTTAATTCCATATCTTTTCTGGGTTAGTTTTGCCTCTATTCTCAATTTCTCTGTCTGGAGGTTAAATCTAAATCAAAATAACATTAATATTTTTGCCCAAGATTTAACATCCAAAAAAGCCTTTGATGATTATGTCTTCTCACAAGATAGTTACAAAGAAAGTTTAGGAGCATTTAACCTTAAAAGAGACTCATATCAAAAAAATCCTACATTATCATTAAAAGAAGAGGCAAGAGTTGCACTTTATGACTTTTTAATTAAACGAGATGATTACAAAAGAACTTATCTAACACTTATAAGAACAAAGATTTCAGAGTCATCTGGAATTACTAAGGATGAAAGAGAAACGGTTTACACAAAGATTGATCCTGAGGTCGTTTGGCTTGAAGGAAGAAAAAGTGAACTCAAGAAAGATGATTCGTTGGAAAATTTACTAAGTAAGTCTAAAGAGGAAGATTTAAAATATTTAAAAGATACTTTGCCAATTATCTATTTTACCCTAAGTAATATCAGCTTATCTTCAGTTATTGAACTTAAAAATAGCCACATTATTTTATACAACAAGTTAAAATCCGAGGCTAATGATTTAGTAAAACTAGGAAGGGTTGACGCAACACTATTTGACAGGTGGTTTAACGATATAGACGCCGAACTTACTAAGTTTACTGATATAGAAAACTTAGCAAGGATAGAAATACAAAAAATATTTTCAGGTGAGAGCTATGTAATCAAAAGGTCTTATGAAAAATCTCTTTCAACCCTATTACCTGCCAAGTCAAATTTATTGCAACTTAACCAATTTATTAGTGAATTAGAATTAACCATATCAGAAAAGAGATAATGCAAAAAATAATTTCAGTTTTTAATAATTTAAAACAAACTTTGGCTCCAAAACTAATCATTTTGGATTCAAAATTTCAAACTTTAATTCCTAATCCTAAATTGAGAAAAATTTTATATATCTCAGTTTTAGGTCTCTTTGGCTTCATGGTTTTCTTAATTCTTTTAGGATTAATTCTAATGCCTTTTAGAAAAACCGATGGAACGAGTGGAATATCTTTAACAAAACCAAAAATTACTGTTTCCTCTCCTGCCCCAGTCAAGGAACTAAATGAAACACAAAAAAAATTGTTGGATCTTGAAAATAAAATTAAAGATTTGAGATTCCCCGAAAGCGCTTTGACTATACCCATGATAGAATCAGACATTAAAATATAACCACTATTAAAAAATCTTTTTAATTAAAATTAATCAAGATAATCCTGAAGTTTTTTCCTTCTTGAAGGATGTTTTAATTTTCTTAAGGCTTTTGCTTCAATTTGTCTGATTCTTTCTCTGGTTACCCCAAAAACTCTTCCTACTTCTTCAAGTGTCATTTGTTTTGTACCCTCTAAACCAAATCTTAACTTTAAAACCTTAGCTTCTCTTTCCGTTAACGTTCCTAAAACTTCATCTAAATGATCTTTCAAAAGTTGTTTGCTGGCTTGATCGACAGGAGACAGCTGACTTTCATCAGGTATGAAATCTCCTAAAATACTTTCTTGATCTTCACCGACCGGTGCTTCTAAAGAGGTTGTCTCTTGTGCAATTTTAAATATTTCTCTGACCCTGTCTGGTTCAATTTCTACCTCTGCCCCAATTTCCTCAGGCGTTGGTTCTCTTCCTAATTCCTGCATTAATCTACGACTTGCTCGATAAAGTTTATTAATTGTTTCCACCATGTGGACAGGGATTCTTATAGTTCTTGCTTGGTCTGCAATCGCTCTGGTTATAGCTTGTCTGACCCACCATGTGGCATATGTTGAAAATTTAAAGCCTTTTCTCCAATCATATTTTTCTACAGCTCTAATTAGACCTTGATTACCTTCCTGAATCAAATCAAGAAGTGAGAGCCCTCTACCAATATACTTTTTGGCAATTGATACAACTAAACGAAGATTACTTTCTGTTAGTTTATCTTTTGCTCTTTTTTCTGCTTTCTCATAGCGCTTGGCATACTCTATTTCATCTTCAGCATTTAAAAGAGGTACTCTACCAATTTCCCTTAAGTATTGCCTAACAGGATCTGTTGATTCAATTCCTTCAAGTCTGGTTAAAAGTTCTATCTCTTTATCTAGTCTTTCTTTTGAAGCCTCAAGTGAAATTTCATCATCTGCTGCGACGGATTCAAAAACGTCAATTCCTTCTGAGAGTAATTGATCATATAAATCATCAAGTTCATTAATTCTATCTTCTGCATCCTGGAATATTTCTAGTATTTCATCTTGAGTTAAAAAGCCTTGATCTCTTGCTTTTTTAATTATTTCTGCAACTTGTTTACGTATCATATTTTCTAAAACGTCGTCTAACCGGCAATTATACCTAAATTTTGATTTTTCTTAAAGGGTGGAAAGTTTTTTGGTTAATTCATTAAATTCCTCTAAATAATTTTGATTATCTTCTGACTCTCTTATTTTAACACCAAGTTCCTCCAGCTTGTGACGTAAATTTAATACCATTAATTCTTTGATCAACGTATCGATATCTTCAAGATCTGAATTTTCAAGCACAATTTCAGAAAATCCATTTTGTAACTCTTTTGGTAAACTAGAGCCAAAAAGGTTTAGGTTGAAGTTGTTTTTTTCTTTAGAACCAGACAGAAAAGCTTTAAGTTCATTTAGTATTTTTTTAACAAAAGGTGTGGAAAAAAGTTTAATTATTTCGTTAGAAAATAAAATTTTTGGATTTTTGGAAATCGCATTAATCAAAAGTCTTTCTTCCAACAACTGTTTTCTCCCCTTTTCCGACTTTGTAACTAATGGGGTTTCCTCTTTCCTAATGTCTATATGTTTCCTAGTTACTTCGTCTGTAACCGCCTCAACCGGAACTGAAAGTTTTCTTGACAATACTTCTATGTAATGAGCTTGAACAATTTTATCATCAATACAAGCTAGAATTGGAGATATTTCAGCACTTATTTTTTTCTTGTCTTCTCCGTCTACTGTTCCATATTTTGCAATAGCACTTTCAATTAAAAAGTCCCAAATTGGAATTGCTTCATCAATTGCCTTTTTGTACTTTTCAGGTTCATGCCGTGCAATTTCGTCAGGATCTTTATACCCTTTAAGCTGAGCAACTCTTACTTCAAAACCTAAATTTTCGGCAAGTATTGCTCCCTTTTTTGCAGCCTCGTCACCAGCAAAATCTGAGTCAAGGCAAAGAACAATTTTTTTTGCAAATCTTCCTATCAATCTAATTTGATCTTCTGTTAAAGCGGATCCTTTAATGGCTATGACATTTTTAATGCCAGCAGAGTAAGAAGATATCATGTCAAGTTCTCCCTCAACGATAACTGCATATTTTAAATCTCTGATATGGGATTTTGTTATGTCTAATCCATATAATACTTTTGATTTGTGGTAGGCTGGAGTATCTGGAGAATTAATATATTTTGCCATATCCTGCTTCATCCATGGTAAAATCCTGCCTGCAAAGCCAATTGCATTTCCTCTGTGGTCAAAAAGTGGAAAAATAACTCTTCCCCTAAATCTATCAATCCCCCTACCAACTAATAGTCCTGTTAGCTTCAAGTCGTTTAGTTTAAATTTCTTTTTTTGATTTAAATATTTAAAAAGTGCACTAAAACTCTCCGGGGAATAACCAATTTTAAATAATTTAATCATGTCTAGGCTTAATCCCCTATCCTTCACTAGGTAATCAAGTATTTTTTTACCACTAGGGTGAGAATTTAAAACATAATCATAGAAATTAAGCGTACTTTTATTAATCTCAATTATTTTTTCTCTTTCAGAAGAAGCCTCTGGTTTAAAAGTGGTAAGTTTTACTCCAGCTTTATCAGCTAAATATTTTAATGCTTCACCAAATTCCATCCCTTCATGTTCCTCAAGAAAAGTAAAGCAATCGCCTGACTTTCCACATCCAAAACATTTGTACATTTGTAGTTCTGGAGAAATCATAAAAGATGGAGTTTTTTCTCCATGGAAAGGGCAGTTTGTCTTGTAATTTCTTCCTGCTTTTTTAAGTTCCAAGTATTCAGAAAGAAGAGAAACAATATCAGTTTTACTCTTTACCTCATCTATTTGGTTATTCATTAAGTTGGATTATACCTCAAACTCCAAAATTAAGGGGAAATATCCTTTTATTCTTTTTTCTTGTCCAGTTTATCGAGTTTTAGAAGTTTAACACCGAAGTACACTACAAATGAAATTACAATAAAATCTATAAAAACACTAATAAGATCACCGTACATTATTTTTGCTGATCCTATTCCAAAATATGATTCTTTGAGTCCCTCTACAGAACCTAGCGCAAGTCCTACAAGGGGATTAATTAAATCAGTAACAATTGCAGTAACTAGTTTTGAAACAGCTCCCCCTAAAATAAAGCCAACAGCAAGTCCGGTGACTCCCTGTTCTCTTATAAAATTAATAAATCCTTTCATTTTTTAATTATACAATTTATTTATATCCAATATTATTATCATCGTATGGCGGAGTATAAATTGTTACTACTGTTAAGTTTTTCGTAGAATTATTTTTAATGTTTATTTTTTGTCCCTCTTTAATTTTCAAAACATTACCGCTTTTAATTGGTTGATCCCCGCATAATCCACGTCCTTTTAACACATAATATATTCCATGACCTTTTTTCAAATAGGCACCTTCTTTGTCTGTTTCTTTTTGGGGAAAAATAACATCAATACCGACACTAAATTTTTTTGTTACCGCCACAATAGTTAATTTTCCCCAAGAAAATGATAAATTTTCCATAAATTAAAAACCTCCAATTATTTATTATCACTCATAGCCACAATTATAACTTGTTAAAAATGATGCGGAGAGGGAGGGATTTGAACCCTCGATAACCTTGCGGTTATACGTCATCTCCAATGACGCGCACTAGGCCACTATGCGACCTCTCCATTTGTTCTATGAGGCTATATTATAACAGGGAATTGGCTTTTTTGAGGATTT
>DATDSD010000026.1:0-15579 GCA_035291405.1 Patescibacteria group bacterium
CCTAAATTGTTATATTCTCCCGCTGTTTGACCTAAACTAGACACAATATTATCAAGATGCATTTTGGCCGTTTCTTTAGTTTTTGCAGTTGTAACAATTCTAATAGAAGTCTCAAAACCAGCTTTACTTATTTTATTTTCAATTGCTTCCAAGGTTTTTGCAGAAACAGAATATTTAGCACTTTCTGAACTGCTTTCCTGCTTTTTAGTGTCTGAAATAAACTTTCCTCCTGATTTTTGCCAATCTGATTCAACCGGAGAAATTAATATTTGAATAGAAGCTCCCTCATCAGTTCCCATTTTAGCTAAAACCGAGGTTAGAGAGGCTAAAATGTCAGTAGGTAAATCTTTAAAAGTCTTTAACGGATAATGGCTTGGTTTAGATAATTGTAAAGCCTTATAGGCAACTTTTCCTTCCTCTTTAAATATGTTTATTTCTTGAACTTCTTTAATTTCAGCATCGGGATATGCTCCATGAATTGATTTTTCAATCAAGTCTTTATATTCGCTGGGTGCCCAAACATAGAATTTAATATCTTCAGCTCTAGCAACAATCTCAAAAGATATTGCAGGCTGGACAGAGAATTTTTGTTTCCATCCTCCTTTTTTAATTGAATAAAGTGAAGCAAAGAGTTGCTCCATAGCGTCGGTTTTTATCTCATTAAGTCTAGGAACTGAAACTTGTAAGTAAACAGAATTAACTGACTTTTCCTCCCTGCCACGATAACGAAAAAGGGTAAATAAAGCATAACTTACTGTTAAAATTAAGAATACTAAAAAAATTGTTAGTAATAAGAAAGAAATAATTATATTTATATCTGGAATTATCATTTACCAAACACCACCTTCCAACCATAATAAATGGCCTTTTTAAATATCCTTAACCAATATGCAATAGACCATGTTTTTGCATCTTCTTTGTTTCCTTTTTTAATTCCCTCTTCCATTTGTTCACGACCGACTTGAGGTATTTCAATTTTAAACCTTTTGTCATCAACAGACTCAACCAATTTTTGACCCTTGTCGTCTGTAACTTTAGCTTTAAATTGTGTAGGTACAGGAGTAATAACCTCTTTTCTTTCAATATTTAAGGCTGATATATCCTCCGGATTTTCATACTTATTTTTAGCTGGTTCTCTTTCAGGCAGCAGTCCCATATATTAATATTAGCACAATAAAGGTTTAGGAAGGTCTCTAAGATACAAGCAAAAGACCAACCAAACTTAAAGCGGCACCAATAATTTTTCTAGGTATAAATTCATACTCTTTTAAGAAAATTATTGATAAAATTACGGTCAAAATTCCACTTAAAGCGTTAATCGAAAAAAGCTGGGATGAATTTGTTGTGATTTGTAGTGCTTGAAAAAACGTAACAGCGGCAAAACCATATAGAAAACAAAGTATTGCAAGTTTTGGTAAAAATAATTTTTCTTTAAACATTGAACCAATACCTAAAATCTTCTTTGGGTAAATACCTGTAATAAATATGGCGGGTAGCAAAAATCCAATAATAACATATGAATAAGAATCAAAAGCCTGAACTAAAAATCTATCATTTGTGTTAGCTAGACCAAATAAAACCGCGGCAGTAAGTGCAAAAATTTCGCCCAGTTTTATTTTTAATTTATCTCTCATGGAAACGACCATAACCCCAGCAAGAATTAAGAACGATCCTATCCATTGATTAAAATTTAATTTTTCACCCAAGAATAATGACGCACCTAAAATTGCAAAAATTGTTTTACTTGAAAAAATAACCGTAAAACTTGAGGCTTCTGTGAATTTTAAAGATTTAAAAATAAAAATGTTGGCAAGGGCATAAGAAACTGTCATTAAAACAACTGACCAAAAAAATGGGAGTAAATTAGGAAAATTAATTCCCCCTTTGGTTATTAAAACAAACAATCCAATAACCAATGAAACTCCTGTCTGAAATAGAATCGCAAACGAAATAGGGTCGGTTTTGTTGTTTTTAAGTAAAACCCTTTGTAACAAAACAGATGAAGAATACAAAAAAATACTTAAGGTAATTAAAATTTGCCAAGACATAGAAGTATTTTAGATCTCAAAACTAAAATATTAAATAGTAAGTTTATTCAATTTTCCAAACCTTCTCCTTTATATTCTTTTTGAAGTTTGTGTATCTTGCTAATGTAAACAAATAATCACTTAGTCTGTTCAAAAAAACAAGTGGCTCATGATTTGTGGTTTGGGATTTATAATAATATGTAACTAGTGAACGCTCTGCACGACGAACCAGGGCACGTGCAAAGTAAAGATCACGGGATTTTTTGCATCCCGAGTAAATTATGAAGTTGGAAAGAACAGGCAACTTTCCTTCCATTGCATCAATTTCTTTTTCCAGTTCTTTTATAAACTCTTTTGAAAATTTTAAGTTTGCACCTGATAAAATAGAATTAATTGTAAATAGATTTCTTTGTATTTCTGTTAGATTTCCAATAATTCCTAGGTATGAATTTAGTTCATCTATTGCTCCAATTGCATTAATTAATTTTGAAGATTTTAGTATTCTTTCACCAGAGAAGGTTCCTGTCATTCCTCTATCGCCTGTTTTTGTATAAACAGCCATTATTTTTTATGTTCTCTATATTTTTTCTTTTGGGCAAAATAAAAATCTTTTCCACCATTTTTTAATCCTTCTACGGGATATTTCTCCTCAACTTTTTTTAAAGTCTTTTTTAAACTATCTGAAATATCTATATCGAGTCTGTCGGCAAATTCACATAGGTAATTGACAACATCCCCGACTTCCTTTTCTAAATCATCCTTTTTTGCTTTACTTTTTTCAATCTCTTCTTCGGCCACTGGACTTTCTTGCCACTGAAAATGTTCCATTAATTCTCCCGCTTCTAAAACTATTGATATCGCTAGGCTTCTTGCGTCTGGATGCCAACCTCGTTCGTCTCTCACTTTTCTTGCCCAATTCTTAATATCTTCTAATGTGGTTTTCTTATCCATATTAACACTCAGAATGTCCACAGACATGACATTTGGAGCAACCTTCTTCAAAAACTAATGCCCCCGCTCCACAAGAAGGACAAATATCTCCCGCCTTTTCAAGTTTGGCCTGAAGGAAAAGATTTTCCTGTTTATTGTCTACTTCTACATGAGGAACTGAAGCTACGACTTCACTAACTATTCCGTTTGGATTAGAATTTCCAAAAATGTTTGGGCTGTTGTGATACCCGTTTATCCCAAAATTATAATGAACAGATATCGCACCGGCAATAGCATCTGGTAGGGACCTTATTTTTGTTGGTCCAAATCCAATTGACCTTCTTCCCCCAATTCCTGATAACTGTTCTGCAATTTCTTTGGCTTTATCTTTAGCAGAAATATTTCCTCTAAATTTTAAGGTTGTTGAAATAGTTCTACCCAAGGCTTCTGCCATGGCGGCAACATCAGAACCAGCTTTTCCTACATTTATAAATACTTCTAGGGGTTCTCCGTTATTATCTTCATTTATGGTTATAAACGCTGTACCAACTGGAGTATTCATTCTGTAAGTAGAACCTCTAACCATATACGGTCTATTTCTTAATGGTTCCTCGACTACGGGAGGAGTAATTGTTTCTTCTTTTTTCTTTGCTTCACTATTTACACCTAAGTTTAAAACCTGAGCATCTTTACAACCATCTCTAAAAACAGTTACGCCTTTGCATTCAGAATTCCAAGCATCAAGATAGGCATTTTTAATATCCTCAACTGTTGCGTCGTTTCTTAAATTGATAGTTTTACTGACCGCATTTTCTGTAAACTTCTGAAAAGTTGATTGTGTTTTTATGTGCCAAATAGGATCAATTTCATGAGCTGTACCAAAAATTTTCTTTATATCTTCCGGAACTCCATCAATATGTCTAACCACCCCATTTTCTCCTACCTTATCCATTAATTCCTTGCTCCAGAAACCCTTTTCTTTAGCCATCTCTTCAAATTTGGGATTAACAAAAGTTAACTTTCTGTCCAAATGTTTATCTTTAACAATATGTTGAAAAGCTATAGCAAAAAGTGGTTCAATCCCTGATGAAGATCCAGCAATAATTGAGATAGTTCCAGTTGGTGCAATTGTAGTAACTGTTGAGTTTCTTCTGGGTTTATCCTTTTTGTAGATTGAACTATTAAATAATGGAAATACCCCCCTAACTCTAGCCAGCTTTTCTGTTTCATCTACTGCCACTTCCTGAATTGTTTTCATTATTTTTTGAGCCAAATTTAAAGCTTCTTCAGAATCATATGGAATACCCAAATCCAAAAGCATATCTGCCCAACCGCCAATTCCTAGCCCTATCCTTCGAATAGCAAAGACAGTCTTTCTTATTTGTTCCAATGGATATGGGTTAACCTCAATAACATTGTCCAAAAATCTAACAGATTTTCTAGTTACTTCTTCCAACTCATCCCAAAGAATTTGTCCGTCTTTAACAAAGTAGGTTAAAAATATACTTCCCAAATTACAAGCATCAAATGGGTACAATGGTTGCTCACCACAGGGATTTGTTGCCTCAATTTCGCCCAAAACAGGTACTGGATTACCCGTACTTTTGTTGATTTTATCAATAAAAATTAGTCCAGGATCTCCTGTTCTCCAGGCCCCGTCGGCTATCTCGTTGAATACTTTTTTGGCAGAAAGTTGTCCAACTATCTTTTTTGTTTTAGGACTTACCAGATCATATTCTTTGTCTTCTTGGTAAGCCTTCATGAATTTCTCCGTTAAGGCAACTGATATATTAAAGTTTGTAATTCCCCCCTCTTCCTTACAATGGATAAATTCTAAAATATCAGGATGATCCACTCTTAAAATTCCCATATTAGCCCCCCTTCTTTTCCCTCCCTGTTTTACTTCATTTGTGGCAGCATCAAATATTCTCATAAAGGAGATTGGGCCGGATGCCGTACCGCTTGAAGTTTTAACCACAGAACCACTTTCTCTTAAACGACTGAACGCAAATCCGGTTCCTCCTCCCGTTTTATGTATTATCGCCTGATACTTTAAAGCATCAAATATTCCTTCCATTGAATCCTCAACAGGAAGAACAAAACAAGCAGAATATTGTAATCCGTTTCCTGTTCCTGCATTCATTAATGTAGGAGAGTTGGGCAAAAATTTACGACTTACCATTAATTCATAAAAATCACGGGCCGATTCCAGAACTTCTTTTTTATTTGCTCCCCACCTACTCTCAGCGGAAGCAATTTCAAAAGATACTCTCCAAAGCATCTCTTCCGGAGTTTCAAGGGGTTTTAAATTATTATCCTTCACTAGATATCTCTCTGATAAAACTTTTAAGGCTTGTTCAGTCCATTCTCCCTTTGGCAGATCGTCTGGTCTTTGAGGTCTTTGACCTATTTTTTTAGCAATTTCCTTTTTAATTTCATCGTAAGTCGGAGCTTTAAAACTTTCAAATGATATTTGTTTTTTATTTTTTTTCATATGTTTTTAATATTTAGATATTTGCCTCAATTATCTTTTCAAAATCTTCCAAATCTTCAAATTGTAAATAAACACTTGCAAATCTTAACCATGCCACCTTGTCAATCTTTTTAAGCCTTTTTAAAACTGCATTACCAATTACTTTACTAGGAACTTCTTCTTTTAAGGCCTTCAAGAGTTCCCTTTCAACCTCATTTACTGTTTCCTCTACCATGTCCAAGGATACTGGTCTTTTTTCAATTGATCTTAAAATACCTCTTTTAACTTTTTCTCTATCAAAAGGTTCACGTCTACCGTCTTTTTTAATAACCCACAATACAGATTTCTTTACTTCCTCATGTGTAGTAAATCTTTTTTTGCATTTGTTACACTCTCTCCTCCTTCTTATGGCTTGTCCATCAGATACAACTCTCGATTCCAAAACCTGTGTGTCAGATGTATTACAAAATGGACAATTCATGTTTTTTACTAAAAAATAATGTCAAACCATATTTCACAAATGAAAACAAAAAACACCAGAACTAGTAACAAAATTGATAATCTAACACTAGGGGTGGACAGTCAACTACCAACTTTTAGTTCTAAATATATCAGCTTACGCCTGTCCTGAGCGTAAAATATCAAAAATAAAAATTGCTCGCGGAGATTTAGCGGAGATTAAGAATTTATCCTGTGTAAAAAATTACTTCGTTTCAAAAGGATTTTCTGGTGGAACAAGGCCAACTGATAACATATGGTCTCTGATTTTTGTATATGTTTCTTTCGAATGGTTTCTAACCTTAATTACTTCAGGTTTAATGTCCTCCGGAGAAAGGGGTAAAATTTCATTCTCAATTACTTCCACGTGTTTTAGAGAGGCAATCGCAATTTTCCTGTAAAAATCTTTGTCATCCCCCATTATTAATTCGGCACTTTCTAAATACTTACCTGATTTAGTTAATGTAGATAATCCCAAGTCTGGTTTATTGTTTTTGAAGAGTTCAAGAGAAGAGCCTAACCTCTTATCAGCAAAGAGAAGATTAATCTCTGCTTTCTTGGCATTATTAAAAGTGATTGCTAGCCAAGTTTTATCTCTTAATACTTTTAGATACCAAAAAGGATTATCAGGAAGAATTTTACCCTGATAAGCTAATGCGTAGTCAATGGAAGTGGACTTTTCAACTGTTGTTCTTTCAGATAAAACTATTGGAGAATAAGCAAATTTTGGGCTAGCACTTCTGAACACTGATATCAAAAGTATGGCAAAAGCTATCAAAATTGTAGTACTAATTCCTGCAATTTTGTTTTTCATGGGTGATTGTCATTGTATATCTTTTTATGATTACTCGCAAATATCTGTTAGTTGTAACAAAATATATCTATCTAAATAAAATTATTGGCCATTGCCAAAGCACATGAAGAAGAATAGGAGAAAGAATATTTTTAGTTCTGGCATATACAAAAGCGCTTCCTACTCCAAAAAGTGTGGTTAGGAATAAATATATTAGAGCTGCTCCCAAATCAAGTTTCCAAACAAAGAAAGTTATTGGAACATGTATCAAAGCCCAAAAAAGACTAGTTACGAGATTGGAGTAAAGCTCCGAACCCAAAACTTTCCAAATTCTGGTAAATATGTATCCCCTAAAGGTAAGTTCTTCTGATATTGCTGTTGCAAAGGAAAGTCCCAAAGAAGTCAGAAATGGTAGTTCTCCCAAATTTGCTCCCAAATTAAATTTTCCACCGTATTTTACAAAGTTAATAATCAAAGCTTCCATGACAAAAAAGGCACCAAGGCCTAAGGCATAATAAACAGCGGGAAACAGATTTTTAACTGTTATTCCCAACGAAGATACCTTTTCTTTCTCTTTCCATAAAAGATAAAATACTGGAACCAACCAAACTATGGGTTTGATAAATAATTCCTCAATTATCTCAGGCAACTGGAATAAAAACCTATAGAACCCCCATACAATTAGAAGATAAACCGAGAGGTAAACTGCGTATTTAAATGATTTCATATTACTTAAGGTCTATTTTTATATTACCATTTAACCTACTAAATAACCAAGACTAACCCTTAAGCCTACACCCCAAAAAGGCCATATCCATAGTGCTAACTATTAATTTGATCTTTGCTTCTGCTTCTGTAAACGAAATTGCCTTTTTCTCGTCGGGAAACCAATGAAAGATAGCATTTCTACCCTGTGTCCAAGTCTCCCAGAGTTTGTCGGCTAATTCTTTACCCCCACAAAACTTAACCAACTTATCGTAAACACTTTCTCTATCTCTTATATCTTTTTCTAAAAATGGATTTAGGGCCTTTCCAATCCTAAAGCGTTTTCCATGATAATCTTCATTTGTAATAAATCCAAGATCAAAAAACATCTTTTTTAAAAATCCTTCATATGCTTTAGCGGCTGGAAAAACAATAAAAGAATAATCATGAAAGACTCTACTTCCAGAAGGGAGATCTCCCCCCCAACTCTTGACAACGTTTGTTAAAAATTCAGAGGCAACTAAAAGTTCTTGTAAATCTTCTTCGACATAACTCCACCAAACTTTGTTTTCTAGATTAAGATTCATGTTTAGATTATACTTAAGATATAGTATGAAGAGATTTTTTCTGAAAATCAAAGACTATTTAATAATTGAAAGAAATAGAAAAAAAGTTATCTTTTTTACCGTCATTTTTTCTTTTTCCCTTTGGCTTTTTTGGGGAATTCCCCTCCCAACAGATCTTTCATCTCCCGATATACCTGTTTCAACGAGAATTCTGGATAGAAATGGAAAATTAATATATGAAGTATACGCTGACACCAGAAGAAGTCCTATCAAACTAGAAGAACTGCCAGAGTATGTTAAACAATCTACTATAGCAATTGAAGACAAAGATTTTTACAAACACTATGGTTTTTCATTCACTGGAATACTTCGCGCTGCTTATAAAATAGTAACTAGAGGTAAACTTGAAGGTGGCTCTACATTGACCCAACAACTTGTTAAAAATTCTCTTCTTACTCCAGAAAGAACTATCAGGAGAAAAGCAAGGGAGTTCTTTTTGACTATGGTTGTTGAGGGAATTTATTCCAAAAATCAAATTATTGAAATGTATCTAAACCAAATACCATATGGCTCGACAGCATATGGTATTGAATCTGCGTCTGAACTTTATTTTGGTAAATCTGCTAAAGACTTAACACTTAGCGAAGCTTCTTTAATTGCAGGACTTCCTCAAAGTCCAACCAGATATTCCCCATTCGGAGCACATCCAGAACTTGCTAAAGAAAGGCAAAAGGAAGTTCTTTTTCAGATGGTTAAGAATGGTTACATTTCTCAAGAAGAAGCAGACAAAGCTTTTGATGAAGAATTAAAATATGCCCAAATTAAGGCTCCAAGTGCTCCACATTTTGCCCTTTGGGTTAAAGATCAATTGGTAGAAAAGTACGGTGAAAAAAAGGTTGAACAGGGAGGTCTTAGAGTAACAACCACGCTTGACTTGGATTTACAAGAATTTACCCAAAACGCCGTAGCCACAGAAGTAGCTAAACTAAAGAAACAAAAAGTAGGAAACGGTGCAGCAATAGTCACACATCCTTCAACTGGAGAAATTTTGGCAATGGTTGGAAGTAAAGATTATTTTGCAACAGACGAAGATGGAAAGGTCAATGTAATTCTCTCCAAAAGACAACCAGGATCTTCTATTAAACCAGTTAACTATGCATTGGCTATTAAAGACAAAAAAATAACTCCAGCCACTACTTTTTCTGATGCCCCCACTTGTTTTTCTGTTGCTGGACAGTCCTTATACTGTCCAAAAAATTATGATGGAACATATCATGGTTTAGTTCAAACCCGTTTTGCACTGGGGAATTCCTTTAATATACCTGCCGTTAAAATTCTTGCCTTAAATGGACTTAAAAATTTTACTGATTTTGCAAAAAATATAGGGCTAACAACTCTAGATAATCCTGATAATTACGGATTGTCTTTAACCCTTGGGGGTGGTGAAGTGAGGCCTTATGATATGGCTAGCGCGTTTGGAGTTTTTGCAAACGACGGAGTAAAAGAACCCCTAATTGCTATAACCAAAGTTGAGGATTGGAAAGGAAAAATATTAGAGGAAGTCAAAATAAAGGATAAAAAATTATCAGGCGAAAAGGTGATGGATGTTGGTACAACATTTTTAATTTCTCACATCTTACATGACAATAATGCAAGATCCCAGGCTTTTGGAACAGGTTCACTTTTAAGTGTTAAGGGGCACCCTGAGGTATCAGTTAAAACAGGAACTACAAACGACAGGCGCGATAATTGGACTATTGGATATACTAAACAGATCGTAGTTGTGGTTTGGGTAGGAAATAATGACAACTCCCCAATGGGTGGGGCCGTATCAGGTGTCTCGGGGGCATCCCCTATTTGGAATGCTGTTATTAAATATGCATTAAATAAAAGCGAAAAAGGTGAATATGATCCAGATGATGATGGACATTCATGGCCTTTACAACCAGAAGAAGTTGTTGGGGCAACAATTTGCGCTGACACGGGTGGAGCAATCCCATCAGGAGATCCTAATAACCCCGGATGTGTTTCTCGTTTTGAATATTTCTTAGCTGGGACAGTCCCCACGACTTCAAATGTGGTTGGCCAAGATATAATAATTTTTAAAGATACTAACCAAATTGCCATTAAAGACTACCTACCAGAACAAGTAGAAACACAGAATAGACCCACCTACACTGATCCTGTAGGAGGAATTTATTGTATGAATTGTCCAATCTCTTCTCAATCTGCTGTTATTAGATACCCATTGCGAACAGAGTAAAATACTCTGCATTGTTTTAAAAATTAATTATATCTATGAAAAATAGGAAAAAAATTATCTTTTTATCCTCTAGTTTTGATATAATACCCGCGTGAATCTGAAAATACGTAAAGATATAACCATTTTCCTTAATTTACTCGCCGCCATACTGACAGCTATAGGTAGGCCATTTTATTTTGTCTTTTCCCATATTTTAATAGTTATAGTTTTTATTCTCTATACTATCGAGCACATAGTTATCGCTTTCTTTCAATCCATCCAAAGAATTAAACTTCCTAAATTTAAATTCAAACTTAATATTCCTAAAATAAAAGTTAAATTTCCTAGATTAAGAGTTTATATCAAAAGAGGATATTTGATTTTTATTCTTTTTCTTTTTATCTTTTTTTCTATGTTTTATTTTTTTATATTAAAGGGTCTTCCCTCTCCCAAAGATTTAACAACCAGAGATCAAGAAATTTCCACTAAAATATATGATAGGAACGGAATACTTTTATATACAATCTACAAAGATAAAAACAGAACTCCAGTTAAGCTTTCTCAGGTTCCAAATCAGGTAAGGTTGGCTACTCTTGCCGCTGAAGATGCCGAATTTTACGATCATTCTGGTTTTTCTATTCGAGGGATGATAAGAGCATTAAAGAAAAATATATCAGAAGGTAAACTTCAAGGAGGATCTACTATAACTCAACAACTGGTTAAAAATGCCCTTCTTTCATCTGAAAAGACATATGTTAGAAAAATCCGTGAATTAATACTATCGATTGAAGTTGAGATGAACTTTTCAAAAGACGAAATACTTGAAATGTACTTAAATGAAGTAAATTATGGAGGAACTACCTATGGTATTGAAGAGGCATCACAACACTTTTTTGGTAAACATGTAGAAGATTTAACGCTTTCAGAAGGAGCCCTTTTAGCAGGGCTTCCCCAAAGTCCAACCAGGTACTCCCCTTTTGGTAATAACCCCGAATTAACTTTTTCTAGGCAAAGAGAAATTTTAAATCTAATGAAAATAAATAGGTTTATAACTAGTGAAGAAGAACAAGCTGCTTCATTAGAAAGAATTATGTTTGCACCTAATAAGACTTCTATACTGGCCCCACACTTTGTAATGTATGTCAGAGAACAATTAATTGATATGTATGGAGAGGAAGTCGTACAAAAAGGAGGATTAACTGTTCAAACAACCCTTGACCTTAATATTCAACTAATGGCAGAAAAAATAGCAAAGGAAGAAATAAGTAAACTTAAAAATTTAAATGTGGGGAATGCTGCAATTATCGTCCTAGACCCAAAAACCGGAGAGGTTCTGGCAATGGTTGGATCAGTTGATTATTTCGATACCAAAAACGGTGGAAATGTAAATGTAACCATAAGGCCAAGACAACCAGGATCTTCTATTAAGGTTATTAATTATGCACAGGCTTTAACAGATGGGTTAACTTTAGCATCCATAATTGATGATTCTCCTATTTCTTTTAATGTAAGGGGGCAAAAACCATATTCCCCAAAAAATTATGATGGAAATTATAGAGGTAAGATCACTGTAAGACTGGCACTGGCAGAATCAAGAAATATTCCTGCAGTTAAAATTTTGGCTTCATATGGAGTCGACAAGATGATTGAATTAGGTAAAAGAATGGGAATAACCACATGGGAAAACAGAAGTAGGTTTGGACTTTCATTAACACTTGGTGGAGGCGAGGTAAAACTATTAGAACTAGCACAAGTTTATTCAGTAATTGCCAATTATGGAGTAAAAAATGAAATTAAATCTATAACAGAGGTTAAAAACTACAAAAACAAAATTTTGTATAGCGAAAATAAATTTAAAGAATCAGACGGAAAAGTTCTTGACCCAAGAGTTGCATATCTTTTAATAGACGTCCTAAAGGATAATATTGCCAGATCAAAAGCATTTGGAACCAATTCAATGTTGGTTATTCCTAATCACCCTGAAGTTGCAGTTAAGACTGGAACAAGTAATGATTTAAAAGACAATCTAACCATCGGGTTTAATAGAAATTATGTAGTAGCTGTTTGGGTTGGAAATAATGATAGTAAGCCAATGAGTAGAATTGCATCTGGTATAACAGGAGC
Source organism: Patescibacteria group bacterium (assembly GCA_035291405.1). GTDB lineage: Bacteria > Patescibacteriota > Microgenomatia > UBA8517 > UBA8517 > UBA12026. Next base: position 12,359 of record DATDSD010000026.1, read on the forward strand.
AGCTCCAATTTGGAATAAAATAATGGGATCATTACTTTTAAGTAAACAGGCTGAGGAATGGATTCTACCAGAAGGTCTTGTTTATAAAGAGTGCTACAGCAGAAAAGAGTGGTTTTTGGAAGAAAAACAATTAAACTGTCCTAGAATCCTTGAACCCAGCGCTCAAATCTCGATAGAGTAGATAAACTGGAAGCATAAAAAGAGGTGTTATAAAAATAGCTAATATATCGCCTACATAAGGTATAAGGGCCAAAACAGCTGTAATTATTAGCATCGTTAATGAAAAAATCGCATTTCTTCCCAAAACCTTCCAAAACCTGCCCTTTACCATAACCTTACTCTGTTTCAATGCTTCTCCAATTTTTAGATTCTTATCTAAAACCAAATAAACAGAAAATTGATACCAAGTCATAAACAAGATTGCAGGAATGATAAATAATACCAACCCAAAAAGAACTATTAGCCACACAACAAACATAATCAAAAATAATTTGGCAAGATATTTGAAACTTAGTTTGAACACTTCTTTTTCATCTGAATTCATATTTAAAATAGCCAAAAAAATTGTTGATGACTTATAAAAAAAGAAAATAAAAGAAAGAATAGCAATAACTACATACAAAATTGTTAATGGAATATTACTAAAATTTAAACTTGCGCGGCCAATATCTGGATTTATTACAAATTGAGAGATATAAGTTTGTAAATATGAAATTGCTGTAGCAATTATTGTCAAAACCGCCATTATTCTGGCAAAGAAAATAAAATTTTCTTTTTTGGTATAAATTCTAAAAGCTTCTTTAATATATTCTATTGGACCATTCATATAATTTTTAAAAATTCTTACTTACTTATATGGTTATCATATAATAATTTTGAAAGTTTTGGAAAGAGCTCGTCCGCCTCTTTCTCTATAACACCATCTGTCATAATAACCATAACAAACGGTCTATCACTCTCTACTATTCCTGCATCATTAACCACATGTACTTCCCTACCATATTTATGTACTAATTCAATTTCGGAGGGAATTCCGGGCCTTAACCAGTCCTCAAAAATTGTATCTGTCATAAAATCTTTTAATATATCAGAATCTTTTTCGTTAAGAATTTCGTTTTTGTAAAGCTTTTTAAAAAACATACCAATCTCTTCAGGAGTAGTTTTGTTTTCAGATAATTGTGTATTCGGCATTCCTAAATCGTTTATCTCTTTATTTATTCTTTCTTTACCTAAAACTTTAACCAACTCATTAAAAGAAGTGTTGTCAGAACGTTTACCCATAGCTTCAATTAAGGGTAAATATTTATTTGCATCTAACTTACCATCATTAATTTCCTTGTAAGTGGCTGTCATTACAGGAAGTTTAATTAAAGATGCGGCTTGCATTACTTCCTGATAATTGGTTCCATAATAATAATCTCCATTTAAATCATAAATATAAAAGGCATAAATTCCAGAATAATCGTATGTTGCCTCCTTAAACAATTTCTTTGTATTTTCTATTTTTTCTTGAGAAACGCTACTTCCCTTATTTCCTACAATTATTACTTGTTCTTTAAATGGATTAAGGTTTTTAATACTGGAAATATTTAAATAAGGAAGCTTGGGAAGTTTAAAATTCCTAGCAGAAAGGGCTAAAATTCCTGAAATTAAAACTGTGGCCAAAAGTGTAATTAAAACAATAAGTCTTTCTTTTTTGTCCCAAGGTTTAAGAGGTTCTTTTCTGGAACGTTTGTTTTCAGGTTTTAAATCACGTATTTTACGAGGCTGTTTTTCAAATTCCTCATCATCTGAATAATCATCTTTGGCGTCAAAGTCATCATCCTTTTTTTTATTGAAAAATACCATAATTTAATTTTACTACATATTTAATGATAAGATTTAATCATGGAAGCTGGTGAAAACGGTGGTTTAACAAATAATATTAATGGAGAAAAATCATCTATTCAAAAAATAAGGGAGTTGATTCAAAGAGCTGGTTCACAAAAACAAACACCAGAGCAATTAGCTTGGATAAAACCACCTGAAGTATTTGATTCTTCAATCATAAGGAATCGTGTTTACCCAGAAATATTAAGGAAAATTAGTCAAAGAGATAATACAAAAATAGAAAGTCATGGTATGCCTCCATATATTTATAGCGTCTACCGGATAGCAGCTGTTCCAGCAGATAACGAAGATCCAGAAGACAGAACCTATCCAGACATACCCGAGTCTTCCAAAATTAGTCAATTTATTGATTTTGTAGCCAAAAGCGATGTCCCTGTAGATACTACAAACCAACTTGAAAAACTGTTGGAAATATCTGATGGATCTTTGACAGATGCAGCATTACTAGGTATGCTCGCATCAAGAATGGTGGCTAGAAATATAGATAAAACAATGTATCCTGATATCTCAATTTCAGAGGAAACAAGAGACAAATGGGATCATAATTTGTTACCGTTTGATAGTAGTATAAAACCTCAAGACAAACTGGGCGATAATTATTACTTCTGGACCTCAATATATACGAAGGTCGCATCTGAATCTGCGTCTGATAACGGTCTTTTTTATAAAACCATGGATAAGTATGCAGCCAAAATAATGGGATTTTCTAGAAGACACCTAGCTAAACAATCAACGATTACTGACCATTCAGAAGCGTTTAAGCAGGGAAAGGCAACAGCCAATATTTTACTTAATTCTATACAGAAAAATTCTAACTAACCCTCCATCTTCATTTTTAAATAACCATCTTTTCTTAATTTTTGCATTACCTCTACTGCAAAATCGACTCGTTTTTCATCAAAGGATGGTGCAACTTCTTCTGCCTCATTTTCAACTGAAACATCCAAAGCTCCCTGTATTTTCTTTTGTGTTTCAAATCCCGACCTTCCCCCATAACAACTAGGACACATGTGTAATCTGGCTGCTTGCTCTTGAGTTATTTTTTTCTCCAAGTTTTTTTGTGGTGTTTTAAGAATTTTTATAATTGCTTGAGCATGTTCAATAGAATTACTATCATTTCTCATATCACTAGTGTCTATCTCTCGACCTCTAATTATTAGGGGTGAACCCCTAGACATTCGTGCAAGACTGGAGAAAAATCCATAAGCCTTATAGACAGGTTTTGCCCAACTTGATGCCCATATTTTAGCTAAGCCATAGACTGATGGATCATTATATTGTGTAAAACGAGAATACACTTCATCGGTTTCGTACTGATCACCAATTAGTCG
>DATDSD010000027.1:0-5354 GCA_035291405.1 Patescibacteria group bacterium
TTACCCCGATACCAGAATCGCTATCTCGGGGGAACCATCGTGGTTTAATCGCAAATTAGCTTTTTTCTCACCACAATATGAAAAAATTGATGAGGGACATGAAACTGTTCATACAGGAAAAATTATTGGAGTTTACCCTCAGACCGCAGGGCTTTCCAATAAATGGTTAAAGGCTAGAATTAAATATTCTTTAGATAGGGTAAAGATAGAAGATTTTTTGGATAAAAATATTTTAGATAAATATAACTTATTATCATTTCAAAAAGCAATTGATAAAATTCATTTTCCTAAAAATTTAGAAGAGGCGGAAAAAGCAAAAGAGAGACTGTCCTTTAATGAATTTTTTGATCTTTTGGTTAAGGCAAGAGAAAGAAAAAAGAAATTATTAAAAAAGAAAGGTATTTCCCTAACTATCGATCAACCAACTATTGATCAATTTATTTCTTCTTTGCCTTTTAAACTAACAGATTCGCAAATTAAGGTAACCAGTGAGATTCTAGGAGATTTAAAAGAGAAAGTTCCGATGAATAGACTATTACAAGGTGACGTTGGAAGTGGAAAGACAGTAGTTTCCATAATTTCTTCCTTAGCAGTAATTGAAAACGGATATCAAGTTGTAATTCTTGCTCCTACTCAAATTCTTGCTAATCAACATTACGAGACAATAAATAATTTACTTAAAAATTTAAAAATTAGATCAACTCTAATTACAGGAACCCAAGAAAAAAAAGGAGTTGGTAGAAGTGATATTTTTGTAGGAACTCATGCATTGATTAATAGAAAAGATTTCTTTGATAAAGTTGGATTTGTCATAATTGATGAGCAACATAAATTCGGAGTAAAACAAATTGAATTTTTGAAAAAAATTAATCCTCATACTTTAACTATGACTGCAACACCAATTCCTAGGACAATTGCTCAAACTTTATTTGCCGACATGGATCTTTCCATTCTTGATGAAATCCCTGAAAATAGACCAAAAATAAAAACGTGGTTAGTACCAAACGAAAAAAGAAATAATGCATATGATTGGATTAAATCACAAATTACAAACAACGATTCTCAAACATTTATTATTTGCCCACTCGTAGAGGAATCTGAAACTGAAACATTAAAGGACATAAAATCTGTTAAAAAAGAGTTTGAAAACTTAAAGTTAATTTTTAATAAATTTAATCTAGGGCTTTTATATGGAAAAATGAAAGAAAAAGAAAAAAATGACATTCTTAGAAAATTTAAAACGAAAGAAATAGATATCCTTGTCTCAACTCCAGTGGTTGAAGTAGGTATTGATGTTCCCAATGCCACTATCATGGTAATTGAAGGATCAGACAGATTTGGACTTGCCCAATTACATCAATTAAGGGGTAGGGTAGGACGAGGTAAAAAAGAATCATATTGTTTACTATTTACTGAAAATAATTCCCAAAAAGCAATTAATAGACTAACAGCACTGACAAAAACAACGTCAGGATTTGAACTTGCAGAGTTAGACCTAAAACTACGTGGTGCAGGAGATGTATTAGGAGTAAAACAAAGTGGATTTGGAAATCTAAAAATTGCAGATTGGTCTGACACAAAACTTATTAAAATAGTAACAGAAGTAGTTACAAAAGAACAATAACTGGACAAAATAAAAAATTGTATTAAAATTCGAAGTTATGAGAAGAGAAAGGCACGATAAATATGAATCTTCTGATCTTGGTTTGGGAATGTTTATTAAAAATTTTCCTCATGTTTTTCCCAGACAAAGAATTGAATATGCAAAAGAAGGCGGTGACATTTTTGTGGGTGGTACGCTTGCCAAAACGTCTACATAAACTCGAAATACAGTTAAAAAAATTGCAGGAAATCCATTCTTAAAAAACAATGTTAAATCTGAACCGCAAGACACTCCAGAAAAACCACGAAGATTTTACTACGAAGGCAATAGCCCAAAAGTAGCAAAAAGAGTTGCTGATCTTTTAAATTAAAATAGCCTTTGACTATAACCGCCACTTTCCCTATAATTAACTCATGGCACCATTACCAAAGAAAAAACACAGCCACGGAAGGACCACAAGAAGAAGAAGTACTTTTAAGGCTTCTCTTTCTGCTGTTTCAAAATGTAAGGCTTGTGGAAAATTAAAAGAACCTCATAAAGTTTGTCCACATTGTGGAGCATATAAGAGTTAGATTAACTACTAGCGGGGTTTACTCCTGATTCATTTTTTAATCTTGATAGAATTTTTTTGGGCTTTTCAACCAAACTTATATGCACAGGACATTCTGCGCATAGTGATCCTGGATGTTTACATTTTACACTACCTTGAAAAGAAGGTATATTCAATAAATATTGACAATCAATTAGATAATTACTATCTGTCTTATCTTTTTTTCCTTTAACCCTTTCTCCCATATAATAAGCGATTATATCAAAATAGTTGCGAAGGTAAATAAGAGTTACATTTAAACCTTTAATTTGTTAAACTTGAACAATATGAAGACAGCTACCGATCCAAGACATTTAAGGCGAAGGAATGCTGTTAAGTTTTTGTTTGCGGAAAGTTTTACACATCAAAAAGATCTTCCTGATATTGTAAAGAATATTTTAAAACAAACAAAGAAATTAAATACAATTATTGAAAAGTCAGCTCCAACATGGCCTATTGATAAAATAAATAAGATCGACCTTGCGATACTTCATTTGGCAATATACGAGTTAAATAACGAGGATACTCCTCCTAAGGTTGTAATAGATGAAGCAGTAGAACTGGCAAAAGAATTTGGATCTGAGTCGTCAGGATCTTTTGTTAATGGCGTATTAGGTACTGTTTTTGATAAAATTGACAAGAAAGAAGAAAAGTAACTTTTAAATGATAACTTTTAAAGATAAAAATCTACTAAAACAAGCCTTAACTCATAGATCATGGGTGAATGAAAACGTCAAAAATTTGGGAACAAATGAAAGATTAGAATTTTTAGGAGATGCTATTTTAGAATTTATTGTTTCTAAAGATATTTATAAAAGATTTCCAGACAAAGAAGAGGGTTATTTGACCTCTCTAAGGGCAAATCTTGTTAATACCAAAAACTTGGCAAGTTTAGCAAAAAACATAGGAATTGGTAAGGAAATCTATTTATCCAAAGGGGAAGAGGATGGTGGGGGAAGAGAGAACCCTTCACTCCTTGCCGATACTGTTGAGGCTATAATTGGTGGGTTATTTTTGGACCAAGGCTTAGCTGCAGCTGAAAAATTTATTGAGGAAAACATATTAGTTGACGTAGAGAAAAAAACTAAAAACTCACTTAAAGACCCTAAAAGTCTTCTTCAAGAAAAGATTCAAAGCAAAGGTCTTTCTGCTCCTAAATATCAAGTCCTTGAAGAGGTTGGACCAGATCATAATAAAGTATTTACAATAGAAGTAATAATTGACAACAAAAGAGTGGCAAAAGGTACTGGAAAAAGTAAATCTGAGGGAGAACAAGATGCAGCCATTCAAGCACTTTCTTCATATTGTGGAATAACCTACAATAATTTATAGCCACGTCGAGTGGATACATACTCTCAAGCGAGGGTTGCATACCCGAGCATGAGGAGTATATAATACCCTTTATGTCAGTATCAATAAAATTGTCTAGATTTGGAGCTAAAAATAATTGCTTTTATAGAATTGTTGCTGGAACAACAAGGTCAAAAGTTGATGGTAAGAACCTGGGGGTTATAGGAACATATGATCCAAAAAAGAAAAAGTTAGAGTTAGATAATAAAAAACTTGAGGATTGGATCAAAAAAGGTGCAATTTTAACTGAAGGAGTCAGAAAAATCATAACTAAAAAAACAAAACCAAAAATATTAAAAATAAAAAAATGAGAGAACTTTTAGAATTTATAATAGGAAATATATTAGGAAAAACTGCAAAATTTGAAGTAACTGAAGAGGATAATGATTCAGTTGTTACTTTAACTGTTAAAACAGAAGAAAAAGATGGGGGATTAATCATAGGAAAACAGGGAAAGGTTATTAAAGCCATTAGAAATATTTTAAGAATTAAGGCAACTCTTGAAAAGAAAAAAATAATACTTCTTGTTAATCCAAATAGTAATTAAGATATTAAAGCTTCTTTAGTTAAAAATATCTTCTCGAATTGGAAATTCATTTACATCAGGCATACCAAATGTTGGCATCTCATAACTAGATAGACTATTTAGTACGTCCAATTCTTCGGCAGTCAAACTATTTATTTGACCGGTTACTGCTGGTATTTTCTTTAAAGCCTCTGAGGAAAAGAAATTTAGAGTAACTGAGGCTGACAAAAGACCCTCATTCTCAGTAATTGATAATTTATTAATGTTTGCTAGTGGAAGAACTTTTTCAAAAGAGTTTAAAAATTGATCTAAATTAGTCTGATCACCTATAATATCAAAGGATATTGAAGTTTTATCAATATCTTTGGTCTCGGTGACAGTATTTGTAGCTTTGAGATTTTCAATTGTCAATCCTAAAGAATTTGCTTTATTCTTAACTTGATTTAATCCAAAAAGAGAAACACCTTTACTGGGTAGGGCAATGTCTGCATAATTAACATTCTGTGCGACACTTTCTTTAACACTTTTTAAAATATCAATTTTTTGACTTAATTGGTTATTAAGAACCTTTGCCTTGCTACTTTTTTCACTCAACGTTTTTATCTTGTTAACACCAAAGAAAACAGTAAAGAAAAAAAGTGAAATAATTACTACCATTATTAAAACTGGTTTGCCTAAATATTTAAGCTGACTGTTAGTACTATATTCCATAAGTTAAACTTAGTAACAATCCTGACTTGGGATTTAAACTCAAGGATGAAATTGAAACTTCTGGATATTTGTCAAATTCTTTTATACCTTTTAAAAAGTCAACAAATGAGGAGGTATTAGTAGTTGTAATTGAAATCTCCATGCCTTTGGAATTAATGACTGTTTCTCCTAATTTTAAGTCCGGATAATTTGTAGTAATTGTCTTGAATTCCAGATAGTTTTTAAAATTGTTGTTAGCAGAATCTAGTGATTTGACTAGTGATATTTTAGATATCCTATCCTTTGTCAATATAAGTTGCTGCTCAGTCTTTTCAAGTGAAGCCACCTCTGCCTTTAGGCTTAAATTTGAAGAGTCAATATTTTTAAGATTAAACGAGAAGTAAACAAACGCTGAAATCATTCCCAAAGAAGTAAGTATTAAGAGAATAACTGCGAAAACTGAAATTTTGTTTATTAATTTTGTTAATTTTACTGTTGAAACAGGTACCGTTAAATCTTCAGGAATTAAATTTATTCTTTTCTCCATTTTTTATTCCTCTCGCATAGCTAAACCAGCAGCCGTACCATAATATGAT
>DATDSD010000028.1:0-10872 GCA_035291405.1 Patescibacteria group bacterium
CCTGATACATCTTCAAGAGAATAACCAAGCCCTGGATAACTATTAGGATCAGTCGTCCAGTCTTGTAAAGTTACATGAGTACAAGGTGTGGCGCCACAAGTGGTATCTTGAATACAACTTATAGATTCACCAGCGGTAGCTCCTGTACAAACTTTTCCGTCTTTACCCATCTGGTCGTTTTCTTCTGCATATACTTTGTAACCCGCCGCAGAGTTTGTTGAAACTGTTAATTGCTGATTAGTGTTATGAGTTGCTGCCAAGTAAGTTGACGAAAGAGTTCCCCAAGGAACAGACATGGCTGTAGTGTCAGGAGAAGATGCTGTTCTTGTAATACCGCAATAACTTCCAGAATCCGTTGTAACACCGGCTACAGTGAACGAAAGTGTCTCATCAACCGTTGCTGATATAAAAACTCCTTCAACTGGAGAAACGGTAACATCTGATTGATCAAGAGTGTTGGTCCCACCATCTCTTGTCTTGATATTAATTTGATATGAATCAGCTTGACCTTGAGTGTGTGTGGTTAAAGGAGCGGGGTTAATAATTCCCGGGGCAGAGTCAATAGTTACTGTAATTGCTTTACTGGCTGCACAAGTTGCTGCTGATCTGGTAAACAAAATAGTATGGTCGGTTGAAGATCCGTTTCCTGCGGTTACCGTTGCCGAACCCCACCCTGCAGAAGTACATCCGGTAATATCTGAAACTGATACGTCTCCCGCGGCAATTGAACTAAGGTCAAAACCGTTATTGGCAAGAGTTGCAGCTGTATCCGGTATACCGTCGTTTGCATTCCCAGTTCCACTTTTGGCGGCAGGAATTGTGATGAGAAGTGTTCCTCCAATGGGTACCTCAGTTGCTGTTGTAAAAGAAATTGCAAGACTTCCTGATTGTGTTGCAACAACATAATCGGTTGCAAGAAGTGTTGCACCAAGGGCGCCGGTTACGTTAAATGTGTCAGTATCTACGATGTTTGCAACAGTATAGGTAACGCTTCCTGTACACCCATCTTCTGTTGCATTTGTAATACAAACAACATCTTTAGGAAACAAATGATCTGTATCGTTATCTGCATTTCCCGAGCCATCAATGTTAACAACAGAGGTTCCTGTTGTTCCTGAAGCGACACCGGCTCTATATGAAAATCTTGCATTGGAAAGTGTTGCTGAAGCTGATGTAAAGTTAGCTGAGTGGGTTTTATTAATTGGTTTTACGAAATAAAAACCCAACGCTACAAAAACTATTATTAAAGATAATGTTAGTGCCTTTTTCTTGGCCATAGCTTAAATATGATCCGTTGTCTAATTATTGTCAAGAGGAAAATTAGAAAACCTAAAATTGAGAATGGAAATGAATAGGAAATAGCTTCTTTTTGATAAATTTTTGGATCTTCATCAATTGAAAATTCCAATTTTGCGGTGATTTTTCCTAAGTAAAATTTATCCTTTAGATTGCAATTTATTAATGTTTGGTCATTAATACAACTAATATTTCTCGTATATCCTGAAAGAATATTCTGTGGAGCAATGTTAATAATTTCGTCATCTACAATAATCTTTCCATTAGGTTTCCAGTAGGAATTCCCATCGTTTTTAAGTTTTACTGTGTAGATTATCTTTCCAAATAGCGAATCAATAATTTTAGGAGCAGTGAATTCAATAATCTCAGCAGATTTTTTGGGATTGCCATCTATTGAAACAGTTAATAATATGTTTGCACCAATTTGGGATTTGAAGTTGGAAGAATTCTGATTAAGTAAATCGACAGATTCACTTGTTTCAAAGATTATTGTTAAAAAATGATCGATTTCGGGAGTATCTGACGGTGGTAAAAAACGAACATCAAAATCAAATTTCTCCTGCCCCCTTAACTTAAATGGCTCTTTATCGTATATAACCCAATTAGGGCTCAAGTCATCTGTTAAATTGATATTACCCAGATCATCTGCGGGTTCAAAATAGATAATTTTAGGAGTTATGGTAGTATCCCCACCTAAATTGGTTACGGTAAAAATCTGTTTGACCTCTTTTCCAGGTTGAATCATAAGTTCAAAGATAGGGGGAGAAACAGAAAGACTAATTGCTTGTGCATCTACGTCTTTGGCAAACAAAAAAGGAAAGACAGTAAACAGTAGAAGTGGAATAATAAATATTGTTAATTGTGTTTTTTTCATTTTAATACGACGGTACTGCTATAAAAGTAATTTTATTCTGATATGTTCCAGCAGGTTGGACAGAACTAACATTTATTTTATAAGTAATAGTTGCTGTTCTACTGGAGCCTACATTTGCCGATGTCATTATTGTTGCTGGGGATTCTACACTGCTTGCGTCCGAAAACTGTCTGAAATAAGTAGTATCGGTAAAATCGGCGGGAACATCGTCTCCGTCCATGTTAAATCCAAATCCATATTTTGTCCCCAATGTCCAGGCTGCGGCCGTTGTCTCTGAACACGTTGTATCACAGAGTGTGTCAATTATGGTGTCACTGCCGTCTGAAGTCTTTAGAGGATTATTTTCATAAGCTTTAACCGAATATCCTCCTGCTCCACCTGCAGATACTATAATAGTAGAGGAAGATGTGGATGGAGTTCCGGGAGTTAATGTTCCAAAATTTTTTTGAATGTCACTAATTGAGAAACTGAAAGGAATAATTGAATGAATATACTGGAATCCTGCCCTTGCAATATAACCTGCTGACGTAAACCTTCCCGCAACACTTTGGCCAATTGTAGAGTCAAGTTTGTAATTTGTGGATGTGGGGATTCCTGCACCTGAATTCAAGTTTGGAAACTGGATACGATAATTTGGAGACTCGATTTTTTCCTGTGCATGGATTGGAAAATAGAAAAGAACAAGAAAAAAACCAGTAAATAGTAATAACTTAAGAACTTTTTTCATTTTGAAGTACCTCTATTTCATTATCCCTACCTTGTATTTCATCTTCCAATATTTTCTCTTCAGTTTTAAGTACCTTTATCACTTCTTCAGCTTTCCCCTTTTTATCTTCAAGTTTTCTTAACCTGCCTATAAGGTAAGAAATTATTCCAACCGAGATAAAAAAATAAACTATGAACAGGAACGAGTAATGAAAAACTTCAACCCAGGTAATTACAAGAATGGAGGTTACTATAATGGTTGCAAGATCAATCCATTTTCTGACACGTAAATAAATATTATTTTTGCGAAACAAAAAATGGGAAGTGGTGTAAAGAATAATAATTAAGGCAAGTAGATAAAGCATTGCTTTTTAGTTTAATTAAAATTGGTGTAAAATACAAACCATGATGGCTTATGATCACAAAAAGGTAGAAAAAAAGTGGCAGGAGGTGTGGGAAAAAGAAGGAATTTATACTCCAGATATTAAAAAAACATCCAAAAAGGATAAATTTTACAACTTGTTTATGTTTCCATACCCTTCTGCAGAAGGACTACATGCGGGGCATGCCTTTTCATCTACCGGCTCTGATATCTATGGCAGGTTTATGAGAATGAATGGAAAGATAGTTTTTCAACCAATGGGTTATGATTCGTTTGGAATTCATCCTGAAAATTATGCTTTTAAAACAGGAGAACATCCAAAAACAATGCTTGATAGAACAATTAAACACTATGAAGAGCAATTTAAAAGTTTGGGTCATGGTTATGATTGGACCAGAACAGTGACCACTTCTGATCCAGAATATTACAGATGGACACAGTGGTTGTTTACAGAAATGTTTAAGGCAGGTTTAGCTTACAGGAAAAACGCAAAAGTTAATTTTTGTCCTTCTTGTAAAACAGTTCTTGCTGATGAACAGGTTATGTCACCAAAACAAGCCGGAAAAGAAGCCAAGGATAAAGATGGAAATGTAATTTCTGAGGAAGATGTAAATGTTTGTGAGAGGTGTGGAACAGTTGTAGAGAAAAAAGATTTAGATCAATGGTTTTTCAAAATCACCGACTATGCAGACAGGCTATTAGAGGGTCTGGATAAAATCAATTGGAGCAGTAGGGTGAAGATTGCTCAAAAAGAATGGATTGGAAGATCGAAAGGAAGGATTATCAAATTTAAAGCCGAAGAGGGGGAAGATATAGAAGTCTTCACCACCAGACCGGATACTTTAAATGCTGTTACGTTTCTGGCCACCTCCGATATGTATGAGGAGGGGTCTAAAGAGAAAACGGGAGAGTTCAGTGGTAAATATGCAATTAGCCCCCTTGATGGCAGGAAAATCCCAATTTGGAAAACCAACTACGTGGCACCCAATTATGGAACGGGTGTAGTAATGGGTGTTCCGGCACACGACCAAAGAGATATGGAATTTGCCAAAAAGTACCATATTGATATAGTGGATTTGGAACCTGAAGAAAATAATATTGGTAAAGATTACACAAACTACCATCTAAGAGATTGGTTGGTCAGTAGACAAAGATACTGGGGAGCACCAATACCTATGATCAACTGCAATAAATGTGGTTGGCAGCCTGTTCCTGAGAGTGATTTACCTGTTCTTTTACCAGATATCAAAGATTATAAACCAGAAGGAACGGGAAGAGGGCCACTGGATAATCATCCTGAATTTTTCAAAACTATTTGTCCTAAATGTGGTGGAGAAGGAAGACGTGAGACTGATGTTATGGATACTTTTGTCGATTCCTCTTGGTATTTTTTAAGATACCCGTCTGTTGGTGTAGAAAGTTCTACTAAGATATCTTTTGATAGTGATATGTCCAAGGTTTGGTTGCCTGTTGACCTTTACTTTGGTGGTGCTGAGCATTCTGTTCTTCACTTGATGTATGCCAGGTTTGTAAATATGGTAATGCATGACAGGGGATATTTAAATCATGATGAACCATTTCCAAAGTTTTTTGCCCACGGATTAATGATCAAAGACGGTGCCAAAATGAGTAAATCTCGTGGAAACGTGGTTAATCCTGATATTTATATAGACAAATATGGAGCAGATACATTAAGACTCTATGTTACATTCATGGGACCAATGGACGGTTCTCCTGATTTTAGGGATTCGGGAATTGAGGGAATGAGTAGGTTCTTAAAAAGAATTTTGTCTCTTGTTGAGAAGAAATTTGATCCTTCAAAAGAAGACTTAAAAGCTGTTTATATTAAGATTCACCAAGTGATTAAAAAGATAACAGAAGATATCAAAGAGTTTAAATTTAACACATCAATAGCCTCGATTATGGAGCTTGTTAATGTAATTGAAGAAAAAGGAGCCGATGAGAAGATATTAAAGATATTGGTTCAACTCTTAGCTCCCTTTGCACCACATGTGACAGAGGAGTTGTGGAGAACTCGCTTAAACGAAAAGGAATCAATTCATATTTCCAAGTGGCCAAAATACGACGAAAAGTATCTAAAGGAAGATAATTTAACATTAGCAATTCAGATTAATGGAAAAGTAAGAGGAGAAATAACCATAGAAAGTGAGAAAGCTAAAGATAAAGAATTTGTGATTAAAGAGGCTCAAAAGAACGAAAAAATAACTAAATGGTTTGAGGATAAAGAGATCAAAAAAGAAATCTTTGTGCCTGGTAAGTTGGTTAATTTTGTTTTAAAGTAGTAGCGATATGTGGCCACTAACCTTAATTGGTAAAATAGATTCCTAAGTTTTCCTGTGTTATAACTAATTAAAGTGCAGAAGTTTTTTGACGATAATCAGAAACTTATTATATTTCTTCTTCTTGGACTTATCTTAATAGGTTTTGGAGTACTCTTTTACAAAACTGATATCTTTTCTTCTAATGACAAAGTAGAGGTTTTAAATAATGTCACAGAGCCCCAAGACGATAAATCAGAAATAGTTGTGGAAATTGCTGGTGCAGTTATTAAACCGGGAGTTTATAAATTATCTTTTGGGTCAAGGATTGATGATTTATTAATAATTTCCGGAGGGTTATCACAAGATGCCAACAGAAGTTGGGTGGAAAAAAATATTAATAGGGCAGCAAAACTTATTGATGGACAAAAGCTTTACATCTATCACTCTGACGAAATAAGTGCTAAAGATTCGGGGGGTATCAAACTAGATCAAGGTGTTTTGGGGATTAATGACGGGGGACATATAAATATCAATACTTCCAGTCAAAAAGAGCTAGAGTCATTGGTTGGAATTGGTCCTGTTTACGCCCAAAATATCATTGAACACAGACCTTACTCAACTTTGGAAGAATTGGTAACAAAAGGGGTAGTTAGTCAAAAAGTCTTTGATAAAATAAAAAATGAAATTACAAACTAATTTCAGAAAATTTCATTTTATCTCTTTTTCTTTCTTAATTTTGCTTATTCTTTTTAGATATTTATCAGAACTTCCAAAATACAAAAATGGTGATTTTGTAAGAATTAGTTCAAGGGTTTATGGAGAACCAATAATTTACGACAGAGAACAATATTTAGTTCTTTATGGACTTAAAATTTATTTACCAAAATATCCGGAAATTAATTATGGGGACAGAATAATTGTTGAAGGAACTATTAAGGATAAAAAATTGGAAAGTGCTAAGTTAATTAAGATAGTTGATGATGATGGTTTTGTTTATGAATTAAGACAAAAATTAATCGGATTTTATAAATCAAGTCTTCCGGAGCCTTTTGCAAGTCTTGTGGCCGGAATAACAATAGGTTCTAAAAACATGCCTGCAAGTTTCTGGGAGAAATTGAAGACAACGGGAACAGCCCATGTGGTTGTAGCCTCCGGAACCAACGTAACAATGGTTGCCTCTTTTTTAATTTCAATCCTAACTTATTTTGTTTCGCGTAAGCGTGCAGTTTTCATGGCTATTGCGGGAATTTTTATGTATGTTGTTCTTTCAGGCTTTGATGCACCAATTATTAGAGCGGGAATAATGGGGAGTGTTGCATTTCTTGCTCAATTTAAAGGAAGATTGGTTGATTCCTATAGACTACTAATCTATTCTGCTGGAATAATGCTTCTAATTAAGCCCCTTTGGATATTAGACTTGGGCTTTATTTTGTCTTTTGTGGCTACACTGTCACTTATGTTGTTTCAGAAAAAAATAGATAATGAACTTCATTTTGTCCCTAATATTTTAAGAGAGGGATTATCAACGTCTCTTGCAGCTCAAATTGGAGTTGCCCCAATAATTTACGCGACATTCGGAGCATTTAATATTTTATCTCCTTTAATTAATGCTTTAATTCTTTGGACAGTTGCCTATATTATGATTTTGGGGGCAGTTGGAGGAATAGTAGGTCTAATCTTGCCATTTCTAGGTAAATTAATACTATTAATTGCATACCCCATGCTTTTATGGTTTGTGGAGATAATTAATATATTTGGATGAATAAACTATTAATATTATTAACTTTGACGACTATTACTGTTTGGTTCTCGATTTTTACCTTTGATTCCAACCTTCATGTCGTTGCTTGTGATGTTGGGCAAGGAGACGCAATTTTAATACAAAAAAACAATAATCAAATATTAATAGATGGTGGACCTAATAGTAGAGTTTTAGATTGTTTAGGAAGGTTCATACCTTTTTGGGATAAAACTATTGAACTTGTCATTTTGACCCATCCCCAAGAGGATCATTATGGTGGATTAATTGATGTTTTCAAAAATTATAAAGTGGAGAAATTTGGACAATATAATACCAAATCTAGCAATCAAAGTTATCAAGTGCTAGAAAAGATGGTGGGGAGTAGAGGGGTGGAAGGTATAATCTTACATCAGGGTATTGTTGTTAGGTTAGGTATGATCTATTTAGATGTACTTAATCCTCCAGAAGGGATGCAGGACAAGAACGAAAACAATAATGGGATAGTGACATTACTAAAATATGGACAGTTTAAGGCTCTTTTTATGGCAGATGTGGAAGATTCAACTAGCAATAAAATTTCAGAAAGTATTGAAATACAAAACATAGACTATATCAAAGTAAATCATCATGGTTCCAAGAATGGTTTAACTAAGAATCTACTTGATGTGATCAAACCCAAAGTGGCGATAATTTCTGTAGGCAAGAACAGTTATGGACATCCCGATTCAACAATAATTGAGATGTTAAAAAACGTAGATGCTAAAATACTTCGGACTGACGAATTGGGTAATATTGAGTTGATTACGGATGGAGCAGGACAATTTACAACAAATCATTAAGAAAGAGATTGATAGTACGATGTTAGAGGTGTGTTAAAATATACTAATGAACAAAGAAGAAATTAAAAAAATTCTAGAGGATATTACTGGAGTTACGAATTGCCAGGTTGATTTTATATCAGATGGGCAGTTTGGTGATTACAGTTCAAATGTAGCAATGACAACATTTGAGAGTAATAAATTGCAAACATCAAACTTAAAATTTAATTCTCCTCGAGAATATGCACAAGAAATTGTTTCTAAGCTCCTAAAAGACAAAATAATAAAAAGATATTTTGAAAAAGTTGAAATTGCTGGCCCTGGATTTATTAATTTTTGGTTAAAAAATGATGTGTTGATAGATAATTTGATACAGATTGATGAGAAAAAAGAGGACTATGGGAAAAGTGAATTTTTGAAAGGTAAAAAGATAATGTTTGAATATGGGGATGCTAATACTCATAAACTTCCTCACATCGGGCATCTATTTTCTTACACATATGGAGAAGCAACGGCAAGAATTTTGAAATTTGCTGGTGCGGATGTCAAGAAAGTTTGTTATCAGGGGGATATTGGTCTTCATGTGGCTAAATGTCTTTGGGCATATCAAAGAGAAAATCCAACAGAACCGCAAACTTTAGCACAAAAAGTTCAACTTCTTCAGGATTTGTATCAGAAAGGAAGTCTGGCTTTTGATAATGAAGAAAAAGCAAAAGAAGAAATAACAGAAATAAATAAAGAACTTTATGACACTAAATCTAAAATCAACTCATTATGGTTGAAGACTAGGGCATGGAGCATAGATTATTACAAAGAATTTGAAGAAGAATTGGGTGTTAACTATGATAGATATTATTATGAATCGGAAGTTTATCAAAAAGGTCAAGAAATTGTAGAGAAAAATGAAGGAAAGGTTTTTAAGCGAAGCGAAGGAGCATTAATATTTGAAGGAAGCAAATACGGGCTACACGATAGAGTTTTTGTAACAAAGTATGGGACTCCTACATATGAGGCTAAAGACATGTATCTTCAAGAGTTAAAAATGAAGGAATGGCCAATGGATTTTTTAATTATCACAACTGCCTATGAGCAAAATGGTTACTTCGATGTAATTTTTAAAGCTTTGGAAACATTAGATAAAAAATATATAGGGAAACTCAAGCATATTGGTTTTGGAATGATTAATCTTAAAACGGGCAAGATGAGTTCAAGAACCGGTAAAATGCTGGGAGCGATTGATGTTATTGAAAAAGTAAAAGAATTATCACAAAAGCAAAACTCTTCCTCTGAAGTAGCTCAAAAAGTAGCGATAGCCGCTATTAAATATTCTTTCTTAAAAAATAATCCTTTACAAAATATTGCATTCGACATCAATGAAAGTATTGCTAAAGAGGGAAATTCAGGTCCTTACATACAATATACTTTTGCAAGAACACAGAGTGTAATTTCAAAATCTAATAAAGTAGTCAAGTTAAAAAAAGTTGATGATTTAAAAGAAGAAGAATTATTAATTTTACGTAAGTTATCCCAGTTCCAAGAGATAATCATTGATGCAACCAAAAATTACTCACCCAACGTTTTATGTACATATCTTTACGATTTAGCATCTAAATTCAATACTTTTTACAATAAACATAAAATAATTGGTTCCGAAAATGAAGATTTTAGAATTCTTTTAACCTTCGGAGTAGGACAAGTACTTAAAAATGGCCTTAATCTTCTTGGGATTGAGGCTCCAAAAAGAATGTAGTTTTAGCGTCGTCTATAAAAGTCCGCAAAAAATGTTGTATCAAACATTTTATCAAGAGCTTCAAAATTAGGTACACCACAAGCTGGGTGAAGAATTCCTAGGTCTTTCGCTTTTTTATACTCTTTTGAATCAGTTCCGATCTTTTCTGCCAAGCTGCGGCCAGAAGCAGAGTCATCATCAAAAGAGCCAATACCTTTGTTATGTCCACCACGTTTAATTTTTGGAGTCATGCACGGATTCTATCTTATCTATACTGTTTTTTCTAGTTTTTGACCCATTTCGTCAACTAAAGTTTTTATAGTTGAATTTGGTTTTTCCAGAAGTTGTTCTTCAAGCTTTCTTTCGATGTAGCTTACCTCTATTCCCTTTAACATTTCAGCAAGTTCCTTGTCATCAAGTTTTATGCCTTGTTTATCTGCAATCTTTGTTAAGATCTGAAGTATTTTTGTAATTTCTTTTTCAGAAGCAATGTTTACCTGCATATCAATTTCTTCTCTGAGGCTACTGATAAAACTTTGTCTATTCTGGCTCATTAAAACAATTAATGTTAGTATTATGGCTTCAAGTGAGACAATTGTGGTCATTAATGGAAAAGGGAACGGATCAAAGGCAGATACACCTGATACTTTTCCGGTGTTAATAAGGATCCAAATTATAAAAACCACGACATTAAGACTTGAAAAAGCAATACTACCGAAAGTTGATGTCAAATCATCTGCAAGTCTAACTGACCATGATCTTTTTTTAAGTTCTTTTGCTTCAAAACTTTGTACTACCTTGCTCATCTCAATAATGTTAGAATACTTTGATGCAATATAGCAAGTCTACCTTAAAAAACGGACTTAAAGTTTTAACTATTCCTATGCCTTCTGTCCCTTCAGCTACGGTCACCGTCTGGATTAAAACGGGATCAAGGAATGAAAACAGTAAGAACAATGGTATAAGCCACTTCCTGGAGCACATGGGATTTAAAGGAAGTAGCAAAAGACCAACAGCCAAAGAAATTTCTGAAGTTATTGACGGA
>DATDSD010000029.1:0-15449 GCA_035291405.1 Patescibacteria group bacterium
CAGTTGCGGATGGTTATATATATTGTTAATCTCAAACCCCACAAAAAAACCAAAAAAGTTAAAATCATTTTTGTTTGTTGAAAATCTTTAGATAATATAAAATTTAAAAAAGCGACAACTATAAATCCAATCCCCCAAGCAAAATCGGCAATATCATTTCTCTTAAAAATTAATGAGGCAAAGAACATCAAATTCATAAATATAAAAATAACGCCAAGTGAAATAGTAGAGAAATTGATTAACTCCATTTATTTAAAATTAAAAGAGAAATAAAAGTAACCATTATGCAGAGTACTCCCCCCCAAATAATATCAACAATAACCATTTGAATACTCCAGTTTTTTAAAGTCGCCAAGTTTGTTAGATCATAAACTGAGTATGAACACACTCCATAAACAAAAGCATCTATAAGAATTTTAAAATTTGGGTATGATCCAATGTTTTTTGAGATCACCAAATAAACCAAGCCAAAAGGAATAAAAAGATAAACTAAAATTGCTGCAGGAATATTTAAGGTTCTCTCAAATGGGGAAAGCCAATTGTCATATATTTTTTTAGTTAAAGTTAGCCAGACTAAATCAATTGGAAATAAGACTACTAGGGATATTAGATAAGATTTTAAAAAATTCATATATTTATTTTACCACGAAGTGGCAGGTTTTAGTTTATAGCAGAAGAGACTGCTTTTACAATATATTTTTCAAATGGTGTAGGGATAATTTTTTTAACACTTGGTTTTTTAACTAATTTACTTAAGTTTATTGCAGCTTGAATAAGCATTTTGTTAGTTATTCTTTTAACTTTATTGTCGAGTGCACCCCTAAAAATTCCAGGAAAAGCTAAGACGTTATTTATTTGATTGTCAAAATCGGATCGACCAGTAGCAACTACCATTGCTCCTCCCTTTGTTGCCTCTTCTGGCATTATTTCAGGTGTTGGGTTAGCCATTGCAAAAACAATTGCATTTTTGTTCATGTTAGATACATCACTTTTATCGATTAAATTACCTTTAGAGACACCTATAAAGACGTCCTTGTTTTTAATAATTTTGTGAATGTCCCCCATTTCACTATTCTTATTTGTTATTTTAGAAAGTCTCAATTTTTCTGAATTTAAATCATTCCTTTTTTTACTTATAGCACCTTTTGAATCACAAATAACAATATCTTTAAATCCGTATTCCAATAATAAATCACAAACGGCAGTACCCGCAGCTCCTGCACCATTTATTACAATTTTTAATGATTTATCTTTTTTAGTAACTTTTATTGCATTAATTAAAGCAGAAAGTACTACAACCGCGGTTCCGTGTTGATCATCATGCATAACTGGAATATCAAGTTCCTCAATAAGTCTTCTCTCAATTTCAAAACACCTAGGCGCTTCAATATCTTCCAAGTTAATTCCTCCGAAGACCGGTGCGATAAGTTTAGCAATTTTAATTATCTCTTCTGTTTCTTGGGTATTTACACAGATTGGAAAGGCATCAACCCCTGCAAATTTTTTAAAAAGTGCAGCCTTTCCTTCCATTACTGGAATTGCGCCAAATGGACCGATATTTCCAAGGCCTAAGACCGCAGAGCCGTCGGAAAGTACAGCAATAGTATTTGATTTTAAAGATAATGTAGAAGCTTTTGTAGGATCTTTTGCAAGTTCTAATGAAACACTGGCAACACCTGGGGTATAGGCAAGAGACAAATCAGATTTATTATTAATCGGTGATTTTAATTCTGTCCCAATCTTCCCTTTATATTTTTTGTGATACCCAATTGAGTCCATATTATTTGATAGTATAATTGTTAATTACCAATGTACCAAGAGGTAATTTTTGATCTAGAAACACAAAAATTTTTTGATGAAATAGAAGGTTTTGACCCTTCCCTACTTGGTGTATCTATTGCCTCAATGTATGTTAGGACACTAGATGAGTCTTTTAAGGAAATTAAGGGAGAAATGATTTCTTTTTTTGAAGAAGATTTAAAATCTACATGGGATTTCTTTAAAAATGCCGATAGAATTATTGGATTTAATTCTAAAAGGTTTGATGTTCCAGCATTAAAGCCGTATCTTCCAATAGAACTTACTAAATTTCCTCACTTTGATATTTTAGAACACATCAAAGAAGTAAACGGAAAAAGAGTGTCTTTAAATTCTATTGCCAAGGAAACTTTAGGAGACAAGAAGGCAGATGACCCCAGAAACGCCATTCTCTACTGGCAAAAAAGAGATAAAGAGTCTTTAAGAAAATTAAGATATTATTGTGAAGAAGATGTAAGGTTAACAAAAGAAATTTATGATTATGGTATGAAAAATAAAAAATTAATTTTTAAGGATTATTGGAATACTCTTAGAACAATTGATGTTAATTTTGAATACCCAATCATTAAAAAGTCTGAAGAGGCTCAAACATCACTTTTTTAAAATTAGACTAAAAATGGAGCGATGAGTAAGGCCACAATATTGATGATTTTAATCATTGGGTTAATTGCCGGCCCTGCTGTATCTTTGTAAGGATCTCCCACAGTATCTCCAGTTACAGCTGCTTTATGAGCTTCGCTTCCTTTCCCCCCAAAATTACCAGCCTCAATATATTTTTTAGCATTATCCCAAGCGGCTCCACCCGTAGTCATTGATATACCAACAAAAAGCCCTGTTACTATTGTCCCAACTAGTAGTCCTCCTAATGCCTGTGCACCTAAGGTAAAACCTATCAAAACTGGGGCCACAACCGGTAAAACTGCAGGAACAATCATTTCTTTTAGGGCTGATTTAGTAACAATATCAACAGCCTTTCCGTATTCTGGTTTTGCTTTTCTTGTCATAATTCCAGGAATATCTCTAAACTGTCTTCTAATTTCTTCTACAATTGATTTAGCAGCTTTTCCAACAGCCTCCATTGCCAAAGCGCCAAACATATAAGGAATTGAACCTCCTACAAATAAACCGATTAGAACCCTAGGATCAGAAAGAGAAAAACTAACACCAACACCGACTTTGGTTAATTCATCAACAAAACTCGCAAATAGAACAAGTGCCGCAAGACCTGCAGAACCTATTGCATAACCTTTTGTAACTGCTTTAGTGGTGTTTCCAACAGCATCTAAAGCATCGGTTACATTTCTAACTTTCTCGGGCTGATTTGTCATTTCAGCAATTCCCCCAGCATTGTCAGTAATTGGCCCAAAGGCATCAATTGCAACTACTATTCCAGTAAGGGATAACATGGCCATCGCAGAAAGTGCAATACCGTAAAGACCTGCTAAGAAGTATGATCCTAAAATTGCAAGACAAATTAAAACAATTGGAGGGAATGTTGATTTCATAGAGATGGCAAGGCCTGCAATAATATTTGTTCCGTGTCCAGTAGTTGAAGCCTCCGCAATATACTTAACAGGCTTATAACTTTTTGAGGTGAAGTATTCTGTAATAATAACCATTCCAACAGTGACAGCAATTCCTATTAGGGTAGAAAGATATAGATTTAAAATTGGAAAAGTTCCATTCCCAGACATAAAAATTTTAGTAATAAACCAAAAACAAATAACTGAAACAACAGATGCAGCAGCTAAACCTTTGTAAAGTGCCGGCATTATCTTTTTATCTTTTCCTACTTTTACAAATAAAGTTCCAATGATTGAGGCAATTATTGCTATAGCTCCAATTGCCAGTGGAAAATAAAAAGCATTTGGATTTCCTTGAAAGACGGAAGATCCTAAAAGCATTGCAGCAACGGCCGTAACTACGTATGTTTCAAAAAGATCAGCTGCCATTCCTGCATCATCTCCAACATTATCTCCTACTAAGTCTGCAATAACACCAGGATTTCTAGGATCATCTTCTGGAATTCCTGCTTCAATTTTTCCTACCATGTCAGTTCCAACATCTGCTCCCTTGGTGTAAATTCCACCACCAAGTCTTGCAAAAACTGAAATTAAAGAACCTCCAAAGCCCAACGCAACCAATGGAGTTAAACTCCCACCTTGTCCATATAGAGTTAAAAGTAAATATGTTCCAGAAACAGCCAAAAGAGCAAGTCCTGCAACCATTAATCCTGTTACAGATCCGCCAGAAAAAGCAGTGGTTAATGCCGGGCCTAATCCTTTTTGTGCAGCTTTAGCACACCTGACATTGGTTCTAACAGCAACATTCATCCCAACAAAACCAGCAATCGCTGATAAAAGAGCTCCAATTAAAAAGGCAATTGCTGCAAAGCTTCCCAAAGTAAAAAACATTATTACAAATATAGCCAAAGCTATAATTCCTACAACTGTATATTGTCTCTTTAAATAAGCAGAAGCTCCCTCAGAAATTGCATCGGCTATAGCAATCATATCGGGAGTGCCTTTGGGAAGTTTTAATATTTTATAAGTTAAATAGGCAGAATAGGCAACAGCAATAAAACCGCAGACAATTGAGAAAATCAAATAATTCATGACATTATTATACTAATTTTAAAATAAATTCCAATACCTAATTGTTTTTGATAAAACTACACCTAGTGGGTGGTATTTAGATATCAAGCGTAGCCAACTTAGCATGGGTTTGAATAAACTTCTTTCTTGGTGGGACTTCCTCACCCATGAGCATGCTAAACATATTTCCGGCTTCTTCTGTGTTTTCAACTGTTACTTGTTTTAGGGTTCTAGTTTTAGGATCCATTGTAGTATCCCAAAGCTGTTGTGGGTTCATTTCTCCGAGACCTTTGTAGCGGGAAATTGTATATTTTTTATCCTTGGCAAAGGTTTTCATTAATTCATCTTTTTCCTCATCATTAAAAGCATAGATTGATTCTTTGCCTACAGTAATTTTATAAAGTGGAGGAAGAGCTATATAAAGATAGCCTTTATTAATAATTTCAGGCATATGGCGGTAGAAGAAAGTTAATAAAAGAGTTTTGATATGTTCTCCATCAACATCAGCATCTGTCATTATTATGACTCTATGGTATCTTGTCTTTTCATAATTTAAACTTTCTCCAATTCCTGCACCTAAGGCAATAATTAAATCTTTAATTTCTTCAAACTTAACAATTTTATCCAAGTGTGCTCTTTCAGTATTTAATATTTTTCCTCCTAATGGCAAGATTGCTTGGAATTTACGATCTCTTCCTTGCTTGGCACTGTTATGAACAAAGACACCGCTTGAAAGTGCAAAATTATGAGTATTTTCAACCTCAAGGTCATATACATCCATTCTTTTCTTCACAATTTCAATCTTCTTGATTTTGTGGTTATAGTTGAAAACTGCCGTTTGAAAATTATCATTATTGTTGTCAAAAAATCTTGTCAATAAGGTCTGATATTTAATAAGAGTTTTATCATTTGTCGTTCGTCTTATTTCTTGATATTTGTCAATATCAATCTCTCCCTCTGTCTCATATATTTGATGTAGGATTTTTAATCCTCTCATTAGGTATGTGTTGTTGTACGCTTTTCTTCTTGTCTTTCTAAATTCCTCTGTCCACTGTTTTTTTGTTTTTTCACTGCGCCACAACAAAAGATCTTTATCTTCCCACTGAGCCTTAGATTTTTGACTGAATAAGATTCTATAGTCTGGATGATTTATAAAAAATTCCTTAACCCTTTTAGATTGAACCTGTCTACTTATAGGGTTCGACCAGTACTTTTTACTTTCCACCTCTAACCTTTTGTTGTTTTCGTCTCTATATTTTTCACTTGTATTATAGAATTCTATAAATTTATTTGCCATGAATTTTTTATAATCTTCGTTTTCCCATTGTTTTTGTGCTCTAACACTTAGCACCTTTTGCATTCTAGGCTGGAGCATTGTTTTGCTTATTTTATCTCGATATTCTTTTGTCTTCCTTAGTTTTGCTAATTTTTCTAAAACATCCTTTCTTTGCAATGTTCTTTTTGCTTGTGCTGAATGAAGTTTTAAATGATCTTCTTTTGAAATTCGCGTTAAGTTGTCGGGGTTGTTGTTAGTTTTATCAAAATCGATGTGGTGTCTATGTGTTTCTTTACCAATTTCATAAACACTATTTCCTAGATTGTACTTATCAGAAAGCATGTGAGTAAATATCCATCTTAATTCATTCGGATCGTAGACCATTTCATAACCCTCTATTGTAATTCCTTTACCCATTCTTGAAAGCTGCCTTCTTAGGGGCATTAAAGAATCAGAGGTTTTTAAATCTAAAGCTTTTTTATAACTACCATCTCGGAGCATAAAATTATGATTTGGCGTGCAAGTTATTTCTTCACTATTGTCCAAGGTTATTTTAATAACATTTGCATTAGTCTTAGTGATACGTGGGCTTTCAATTTTAGCAATTTCGATATTTCCTGTTTTTGCTATCGTGTAACAATAGTTTTGCTTTCCATCTCCATTCTCTTTAACTAAATCTTTAAAAGTAATATTTCTACCGTCAGTTAAGGCAACTTTTGTATCACCAGAAAAACATCCACCAGCACTGTCTCCCTCTACTATATATAGTTCAGAAATTGAAGCATCTTTACTTTGACAGTCTGCAAGCTTACCAGGAAGAGATGCTCCATCAAGTGCACCTTTTCTTAAGACTGCATCTTTTGCGGCGCGTGCTGCAAGTCTTGCTTTAGCGGCAAGAGTTACTTTTTCAATTATTCTTCTTGCCTCTTGAGGGTGCTCTTCAAAATAAGTATCAAGACCTTCTTTAACAGTAGTTGCCACAAATCCTTGAATTTCAGGGTTATTAAGTTTTGCTTTTGTTTGACTTTCAAATTGAAGAGTTTCTGATGGCATTTTGACATAGACAACAGCTGACAAACCCTCTTTCAAATCATCACCTGTTAATATTATTTCATCCTTACCATTGCCAATTTTCTTGACGTAATCAGTAATTGATCTAGTGAGTGCAGTTCTAAAACCAGTTACATGTGTTCCACCATCTGTTGTATATATTCCATTTACAAAACCTTTGACATTTTCATTAAATGCATCGGTATATTGAATTGCTACTTCACAGTGATTGTTTTCGTCTTTATTTTGAACATAAATAACATCACTTAGAATAATTTTTCCCCTATTGGAATGAGCCACAAGTGATTTTATTCCACCCTCAAAATAGTAACTGGTTTCATCATTATCCCTTAGGTCTTTAAAATTAAATGCAAGTTTGGCAACGAGGTATGCCCTGTCTCTTAAAAGCTGTTTTATTTTTTGCTTTTCAAAAGCTAATTCATTAAAAATTTCCTTGTCAGGAATGAAAGTTGTGATTGTCCCAGTTTCTCCATTTGTTGGTAGATTTATACCCCATTCATCAAGTTGTTTGGCACTAGCTTCTGATACTTTTTTAACAGGGACTCCCCTTTTATACTCCTGATAGAAAGCTTTTTTGTCACGTATTACCACAACCCTAAAATAACTTGAAAGCGCATTGACAACTGAAGCACCAACTCCATGAAGTCCACCTGAAACTTTATACGCACCCCCCCCAAATTTACCTCCTGCATGAAGCTTGGTCATAGTAAGTTCAAGTGCTGAAACGCCACTTTTATGTAGGTCTGTTGGGATTCCGCGACCGTTGTCTTTGATTGTTGCCGAACCATCTGTATTAATTATCACTTCTACCTTAGAGGCTGTTCCTGCAAAGCTTTCATCAACTGAGTTATCTACAATTTCTCTTAAGCATTCATGAAGCCCACGAGTATCGGTAGAACCAATATACATTCCAGGTCTTTTTCTGACAGGTTCCAGGCCTTCCAATACTTGAATCTGATCTGCATTATAATCGTTAGTTTTAGCCATGGCTGTTCATTTTAACAAGTAAGTTAGTTAACTGCAACGAGACGTTGCCGTTTAACTTTAGGTTTTTTAAGGTATTTAGATAATCCTCAAGATTAGTATAATTTTTTCTTTCTTTTTCATAAAAAATTAAGTTTTCTACAAAAATTATTGCTTCAGTTCTTTCTTTGATTTTACCAATTATTTCAAACTTATCATTTAGATTACTATTTATGAATCGTTTTATATTTTTGTCTCCTGGTTTATTATTTGTTCCTTGTACTTTGATAACCTCGCATCTTGAAGTTATTGTTGGAATAACATTATTTATGTTTGTTGCAGTTAAAATATAAATAATATTTTTGTTTGGTTCCTCTAAATTTTTAAGAAAAGCATTTAACGCTTCAGTTGTGGCATTGTCTATATTTTCTATAACAATTGCGCATTTTTCATTAAATTCGAACTTAATAATTCCCCTTAAATTTCTAGAATCTTCAATTTTTTGCAGTAAAAACGGAATTTTTTTAATTACTTTTTCAGAAAGCGTGATTTTGTCAATTTGTGTCTTTTTTGCCTCTTCGCTGTTACCAACAATCAAAAAACTATGCATAATCTTATTGGATTATGATATCATGAATTAATGCCTAATACTGCCAATGTTCCGCCTGTCGGAAATAATCTAGCTGATATTTTATCTTCAATGGGAGTTCTTCCTAAAGATCGTGCTGAGCAAATTAAAATGGCTGAGGTTCAGTATGGAACAAGACAGGAAGACATCATTAGAAAACAAAATTTAGCAACAGATGAGAACATGGTTAAGGCTAAAGCAATTCTATATAACATTCCATATTTGGATATAGCCAGTGCGCCAAGCTCACCTGAGGCAATGGCAATTTTACCGCAAGAGGTTGCTGTTAAATTCAAAGTTTTTCCCGTCTCGGCCGATAAACAATCTAAAACATTAATTCTTGCTATGTCTGACCCAATGGACCTTTCAGCTATTGAATTTGTAGAAAGAAAAACAAATTTAAGAGTTAAGCCAGTTGCTGCTGAAGAAGAAAAAATAATGGATACTATTACAACAAGGTATGCCACCTCTCTTTCTCAAGAGGTCACAGAAGCCTTAAAAGATGTTGCACCTGACAGGAAAGAAGCTCCAGTAGTGAACTATAAAATAGGGTTTATTAGAGAAGAAAAAATTTCTGAAATTGTAAGCCGTATCTTGGAATTTGCAGTTAAGAGTAGATCTTCTGATATTCATATCGAGCCTCAAGAAAAATCAACCAGAGTGAGGTATAGAATTGATGGAATTTTACAAGAGAAATTGACAATTCCAAGGGAACTTCATGACTCATTGATCTCTAGAATTAAAATTCTTTGCGGTATGAAGATTGATGAAAAAAGAATACCACAAGATGGAAGATTTAATTTTAAAGCAAATGATGAGGACACAGATCTTCGTGTTTCTTCTCTTCCTACATCATGGGGTGAAAAGATTGTCATGAGACTTTTGAAAAAAACAGGTGGAGTTCCTGACCTTCCAGAACTCGGGCTTCGAGGGAAAGCTATTAAAAATTTGCAGGATTCTATTTTAAGACCGCATGGAATTATTTTAATCTGCGGACCGACAGGTTCTGGAAAGACAACAACCCTTTATTCAATTATTTCGCGTATTAATACACCCAAGGTTAATATTGTAACTTTGGAGGACCCAATTGAATATAAAATGAGCGGAGTTAATCAGGTCCAGATTAATCCCAATGTTGGGTTAACCTTTGCCTCAGGTCTTAAATCCTTCTTAAGACAGGATCCAAACATAATTTTAGTCGGAGAAATTAGGGATCAAGAAACTGCTGATTTGGCGGTGCAAGCTTCTTTGACTGGTCATTTGGTTTTTAGTACTCTTCACACCAATGATTCTTCTGGTGCACTTCCCCGTTTACTCGATATGGGAGCAGAGCCATATCTTTTAGCATCATCAATGACAGCAATTATGGCCCAACGTGTTACTAGAAAAATTCATGAAGATTGCAAAGAAAGTTATGTACCTGATCCTAAAATTCTTGAGGATATGAAGGCAATCTTGGGTCCACTTTGGCCCGATGGTAAAGATATAAAACTTTTTAGAGGTAAGGGTTGCCAGGAATGTGGCAATTCTGGATATTACGGTAGAATAGGGATTTTTGAGGTATTGCCAGTTAGTGATGGAATAAGTAAACTGATATTAGAGCGTTCCCCAGCATCAGTAATTGAGAAAAAAGCTAAGGAAGAGGGAATGATAACGTTAAAACAGGATGGATATTTGAAAGTTTTAGATGGGTTAACAACAATTGAAGAAGTTCTAAGAGTTGCCCAAGAATAGTTTATTTTTTAAATTAAATAAAATGTTAGATATTAATAATTTATTACAACAGACGATAGAATTAAAAGCTTCTGATTTGCATTTAATTGTTGGTTCTCCCCCAACAATTAGAATTGATGGAGAATTAAAATCTTTGGCAAATGCAGGAATCTTAACATCAGAAATAATTTCAGAAGGTTTAAAGGTAATACTAACAAGTGAACAATTTGAAAGATTAAACGTTAATAAAGAAATAGATTTTTCACTGTCTTTCTCTGATAAAGCTCGTTTTAGAGTTAATGCCTACACACAAAAAGGAGCTTTGGCGGTTGCCTTTAGAAGTATTCCTATGGCAATTCCAGAAATTGAAAACTTAGGTCTTCCGAAAATTGTTCATAACTTTACCAATTTAAGGCAAGGTTTGGTGTTAGTAACTGGGCCTACTGGACATGGTAAGTCTACTACACTCGCTGCAGTTTTAAATGAAATAAATAAGGCTAGATCATGTCATATTGTGACAATTGAAGACCCTGTTGAATTTTTATTTAAACCTATTAAGTCAATAATCTCTCAAAGAGAAATGAGAAGTGATACTCATTCATGGCAGGTTGCATTAAGATCAGTTCTTCGAGAGGATCCTGACGTTGTGCTTATAGGAGAGATGAGAGATTTTGAAACAATTGCATCAGCTATAACAATTGCTGAAACGGGACATTTAGTTTTTGCTACACTTCATACAAATTCTGCAGCCCAAACAGTTGATAGAATTGTCGATGTTTTTCCTGAAGATCAGCAGACTCAGGTACGCTTACAACTTTCATCCGTTTTAGAAGCAGTTTTTTCCCAGAGACTGGTTGCAGGAATCCCAAACGGTCGAGTTGTTGCACACGAAGTTATGCTTGGAACGACAGCTATTAAGACAGCTGTTCGAGAAGGTAAAACTCATCAAATTGATTCAATCATTCAGACCTCTCTGGAAGTGGGAATGACAACTTTGGAACATTCATTAGCTTCACTTGTTAAAACAGGAAGGATAAGTCTAGAAACAGCTCAAAGTTGGTCAGTCAGGCCCGAGGAATTAAATAGGCTTATAAGAGGTTCACAATAATGAAAAGATTTACATTCAAAGCCAAGGATAAAAACGGCAAGGTGGTTACTGGAGAAGTAGAAGCAAGTAACGAGAGTCAGGCTGCGCGGTTAGTCAGAGGTAAGGGTCTTTTAGTGCTTTCAATTAAAAAAACCGTTGAGAATCCTTTAAATCTTATTAAAAAGTTTAAAGATAGAATTACAACAAATGATGTAGCTACCTTTACCAGACAATTTGCAACAATGGTAGCTGCTGGGCTTCCCATTACTGAATCACTCCTGATTCTTAAAAGTCAATCAAAAGGATCTATGGGAAAGGTTGTTTCTCAAATTTTAGCCGACGTTGAAGGAGGAGAATCAATGTCTAAAGCCTTTATGAAACACCCAACAGTTTTTTCTCCTACCTATATCGCTTTGGTTAAATCTGGAGAAGTTGGAGGAGTTTTGGATACTGTTTTAGTTAAATTGGCTGATTCACTGGAAAAACAGCAGGAATTTAAAGGAAAAGTTAAAGGAGCTTTAATTTACCCCGCAATTATTGTCATTGGTATGGTAATTGTTGCCTTTATCATGATGATTTTTGTTATCCCCAGATTAACTTCTTTATATGATGAATTTAATGCAGAGTTACCCCTTCCTACCAGAATATTGATAGGTGTTTCTAATGCGGTTATTAAATATTGGCCAATTACGTTGGCTTTTTTGGCAACAACCATTTATTCGTTTCAAGCATATAGAAAGACAAAGGTGGGAAGACTTAAGACTGACCAAATGATTTTTAAAATTCCAATAGTTGGTCAACTTTCAAGGGAAGTAATTTTGACTGAATTAACTAGTACCCTTTCGCTAATGGTTGGAGCTGGAGTTTCAATTTTAGAAGGGTTAAACATAACTTCGGAGGTTGTTAGTAATGTTGTTATAGGTAATGCTTTAAAAGATGTAAGTAATCAAGTAGAAAAGGGTTTTCCTGTATCGTTTGCTTTTGCAAAGCACCCGGATGCTTTTCCGTTTATTCTCTCGCAGATGGTTGCAGTAGGAGAGGAAACTGGAAAAATGGAAGAGGTACTAAATAAAGTTAGTCATGTTTTTGAAGTAGAATCTGATCAGAAGGTGAAAAGTTTAACTGCAGCTGTAGAACCAATTGTTATGGTGCTTTTAGGGTTGGGAGTAGGTTTCTTGGTAATCGCCATAATTTTGCCTATCTACAACTTGACAAGCCAGTTTTAAAAATACAATAATGAATATAGTTAAAAAGAATCGGGGTGATTAATATTAAAAAAATTAATTTAGGTTTTACACTTGTTGAGCTTTTGATAGTCATAGGACTTTTGGGGGCAATTGCCTTAATTGTTATTGCTGCCATTAATCCTATTGAACAAGCCAATCGTGCAAGGGATACGAGATTTAAGTCTGACGCTGGTCAGCTTATCTCTTCAATTGACAGATACTTTGCATCAAAAGAAGAATTTCCATGGATGACAGATGATCAAGATTTGGAACCTGATGATCAACTTGATTTTACTGACGCTCGTGCCGTATCTATTGGACTTTGTGGAGATGTGGCATGTACATCTGATGGATATTTAATTGATACTAATGAACTCAAGACTGAATTTAGAAACAGAGATTTCATTACGGATGCTCCTACTGTATCAAATACGATAAGTGTAGGTAAGTATACAGGCGCATCGTCATCAGTTTATGCATGTTATGTCCCCCTTTCCAATGCTGAAAGAAGCAAAACAGAGAATTTGGTAAGTTTGACCTTTGATGCCAATACTAGCGCACCAACGGCAGATTGTACGACAACTGATTGGGTAACTGCACCATGTTATGTATGTCTTCCTCAATAACACGGGTATGACATATGTTTTACTCGTGTTATTAGGATTGGTGATTGGATCTTTTGTAAGTGCTATAACTTACAGGATTCCAAAGGAGTTGGGATTTGTTAAAGGTAGGTCATTTTGTGATAGTTGCAAAAAAGAACTTAGGTGGTTTGATAATATTCCCCTATTTTCTTTTTTGTTTTACTTAGGTAAATCTCGCTGTTGTGGTAAGAAGATTTCTATTCGCTATCCGTTAATAGAGATAGTTTCATTAATCGGTGTTGTTGCAATTTGGTTATTAAGTTCAAATATTATTTTTATTGTTTTATATCTTTTAACCCTTACCATACTAGTAATAGATTTAGAACATCAAATTATCCCCGATGAGTTGTCATTAATTATTTTTTTACTATTTTTAGTAACCAGTAACATTCCCCTATTTCCAAGTCTCTTTATTAGCTTTCTTTGTGCCTTTTTACTTCTTCTAATACACCTAATTACTCGTGGTCGAGGCATGGGTTTAGGAGATGTTAAATTGGCAATTGCACTTGGCGCGTGGTTGGGGTTCGAGAAAGGTTTAACTTGGTTAATGATGTCATTTATCTTGGGTGGAATAGTTGCTTCTTTCTTGTTAATATTAAGAAAGGCAAAATTTAAAAGCAAAATTGCCTTTGGACCATTTTTAATAATTGCTTTTTGGATAATGTTTTTAACATCTATAAAGATAAATTTATGAAAAATAAAAAATATCTATCCCTTAAAACAGGAATGACACTGACAGAAATTTTAGTAGTCGTTTCGATTATTGCATTTATTTCAGTTTTGGTAACAAGTTATTTAAGATCACAAATTTTTAAAGGCAATGATGCTAGAAGAAAAACTGATTTAAGTAGAATAGGCATCGCTTTTGAAGAATATGAAAAAGATAACGATTGCTATCCTCTACCAGACCTTGTGGTTTGTAATCCAGGAACCGGACTGCGTCCATATCTTGATAAAATACCTTGTGATCCAATAAACGGGTCAACTTATATGTATGAACATGAAGATTCTATTTGTCCTCGGTGGTATAGAATTTATTCTAGTTTGGAAAATGAAAGTGATAATGATTACATAGCAAATATTGGTCCAAACTCAGCCTTTAGTTATTACTATTCAAGTCCAAATGCTCCAGCAATTATTGTTCCTGAATCAACTCCGGGCCCTACTCAGGAAAGTGAGATACCCCCTACTAATTATTATGGTTGTTTTAATGGAGTTTGTGAACCAATTAGTTGGGATCCAGCAAGACCTGGACCAGAGTGTGAACCAAACTTTCAAAATTCAGGTTGCTATGGTCGTTGTATAGATGACCTTGGCAATCCTGCAAATTCATGCATTCCTTGGAAATAATGAAATTTTTTACCAAATATGAACTTAAATCACTTTTTACAATTTTTTTAATTCTATTTGGGTTAGTGACACTTAATATGGGTGCGTCACTTCGAAAAGGTAGAGACGCCACTCGTAAAAATGACCTTTCAGCTATGCAAAAGGCAATTGACATCTTTTACCAAAAATACAAGGAATTTCCAAAATCTACCGAAGATGGAAAGATTATTGGTTGTTTTAATGAGGAGCCGGTTGTAGATAGAATTACCGGTATTGCTTTAAATGCAGTTACCTGTGAATGGGGCTTATCCACATTTGAAAATATTAAAACAATGCCGAGAGATCCAAGTTATAAAAAAGGATCAAGTTATCTTTACATTTCAAACGGAAAGGACTATGAACTTTACGTTTCACTTGAAGGCAAAAAAGAGCCTGAATATACAACTTCAATAATTATCAAAAACTTGCAATGTGGAATAAAAGTATGCAATTATGGAAGGTGGAGTGATTAAAATGAAAAAAGGATTTACGCTTATAGAGTTGCTTGTAGTGATGGCCATCATTGGTGTTTTAGTTGCTCTAGGAGCGGGAAATTTTCGAACTGCACAGATGAGAGGAAGAGATACTCAAAGAAAGTCAGATCTTAAAAATGTTTCCAATGCCTTAGAACTTTACTATTCAGATTACAAAAAATATCCAGATGACTTAGACTTGACCTCTGGAACAGCTGAATTTACAGACTCAAAAACTATCTATTTTAAGACTTTACCAAAAGACCCTTCGCGTAATGGTAGTTATAGATATGTTTACAGAATTGTCGATGTTGGTCCACCCGCTACAAATCAAAAATATCAGCTATTCGCCCACCTTGAAAATACAGAAGATCAGGATTTGAATTTAGACATTACTATTGCTGGTTGTGGTGGAACTGGGCCGTGCAACTTTGCAATAACTAGTGCAAACACAAGTCCAACAGAATAACACTACTTAATTATTTAGTGGTAATATTAATATATGAAAAAAGGGTTCACTTTAATTGAATTGTTGGTGGTAGTCTCTTTAATCGGAGTATTATCAACTCTTGTTATAGCAAACTTAAA
>DATDSD010000030.1:0-9521 GCA_035291405.1 Patescibacteria group bacterium
GTTTTTGCTGCAAGTCCTAAAACTTCAGCCTGTGATCTTCCTACAAAGAACATTCCAACAGTATTTCCTTCAACATTTTTTAAAGGAGAATAAACAGATAAATACGATTGATTTTGCCACCTTGTCTCGGCAATGTACGTCTCTCCTTTTGTTAACACTTTTTCCTTAATACTGATACTTCCCTCTTTTGTTCCAACTTCTCCTCCCGCACTTAATGTATCAGCTCCATAGATTGCAGACTTTAATCCTGTCAACTTTGAAAACCCATCAATGTATGAATTATCAATAATATCTCCAACCAAGACTCCTCCGTTTAACTCTCCCTCATTCATAACCGGAGAGCCCGCAATAATCATGACAACAGGAGCTATGGAATTATCTTTAACAACAATGTTTGAAGCTTCTTTTCCTTCTAAAATAAGCTTTACAAGTGAATCACCGGAGATTGAATCACCCTTACGTTCACTGTCTTCTGCCCTGAAGGTAACCAAGCCATCTTTATCAAAGATAGTTAAGGAATCGTGTTTAACATTTGTATTAGAATCAATAAGGGTTGGATTTATGGC
The DNA here is from genome assembly GCA_035291405.1 of Patescibacteria group bacterium. GTDB lineage: Bacteria > Patescibacteriota > Microgenomatia > UBA8517 > UBA8517 > UBA12026. The sequence continues at coordinate 567 of DATDSD010000030.1, forward strand.
TATCTGTTTGGCAGTTTGGAGCAATTCTTCTTTTCTTGCATTGAAAGCAAACTCCAATACCTTTGCTTCACTTGTCAATTCATTAAGTATCTGACTTTTTAAGTTATTGATAAGTAACCCGGTAAATCCGACCGTTACAATTAAGTAAATTGAAAGCACCAAAACCATCTGGATCATAAACAGCTGAGATTGAAATTGTTTTAATAAATACTTAAATACCCATCTTCCCAAAAACAAAATTACAAAAAATAATAGGATAAGACGAACTATCCAAAAAACTCCAAACGGGGCCAGTAAATTAAAAATTACAAGGTTTGTAGAGGAACTAAAATTATTCAAAGAATAGGTAAGTTCATAGAATGAAAGTATAAAAAATGAGATTGACGGAAAAAAAAGATGCCGTTCCAGCCCCACTGTAGAACGTCTGAAATAAAGTATGGCAACAATGGCAGCTAAAGAAGGTGACAGAAAAAGAAGTGGAGGAAGGGCAAGTACAAAAAACGCATTTAGCTTTGGTTTTGGTTGAAGTGGATCAACTAGTAAGCCTATGATTAGTAAGATATAACCCAGTAATCGAAGATAGATATCAAACTCAGTAAAAAGAGTTTGATAGTTTTTAATATCAGATAGAGTTATTCCCTCAATTTGCATCCCCCTGAATAAAAATGATATGGCAAGAATAATAAATCCAAACACCTTCCAAAGTTCTCTTTTATTCTTAAGTGCCTTATATGCATCATAGTAAAGCCAAGACACAGCCAAAAATACCAAAGACATAAAAACGTTCAAGGCAAAATTTAGATTTTCTAAGGCAAATACAGTCCACATAGGCAGTATGACTAACTATACTACATCTGCCCTTACACTTCTATCAGTTTTTGAATAGTTTCTCGATACTCTTTTGGACAAGATGAAGAATTATAAAATATATTCTTGTAGCACCTACCATAAATTGCCACATATTGATGACTTTTTATAATTTTTGTCAAAAAATCAGGTGAATATTTGTTTTCGTCATAGCTACATACGGCAATTATGTTTTTTGATGTTATAAATTTATCTACAAGTGCCTCGTACTCTACTACTTTGTCATTATCAATTGTTTTACCATCAATAAATGGTAATTCCCCAGCTACTCTAAGATTATTGTAACCATCGTCTTCTGCCTTTTGCAAAGAGACATCAAATGATGATATTAATTTATTGATATTTAGCAATCCATTTTCCAAATAGATTTTATTATCAATAAATTCTAATTGCTCCGAATCTAGATAACTTCTATATTCCTGTTTTACTCTATCTTCTAGGTTCAAATCTGCAATATAAAGACACTTATCATTTTCCGATAAACCTTTTGCCAAAATTGGAAATGTTATTAAGAATTGCTCTTCTAAATTTCTATAAATAGAATAGATATGTGACCCAACACCCATAGTGCTTACATCCATAGTCTTATTTTACTCCATTAGGTCAAGTAAAATATCAATCAAGTGTGTTTATCTCATCCATCACCTCTTGATAACTGATCTCTCCCACTTTCTCTTTTGCTACTTGGCCGAATCTATTTACAATCCAGGTAGTAGGTACCCCATTTAGATTAATGTCTGTTAAAATTTCACCATCTTTGTCAGCATAAATTTTTAGATCATAACCTCCTCTTCTTTGCATAAATTTGGCAACTGCTTCTTTTTCCTGCAGGAGAATTGGGAAAACTGTTATATCATTTTCATCTAAATCTACTAATTGTTTTAAGTATTCCCCGGAAAGAGGATGCCAAGATGAAAAAAGCCCCACAACGGAGGTCTTGCCACGGGTATTAAATGCACTAAATTCACCCAGATTAACATCAGGAAAGACAAAATTTGTATCTTTCCAAGATTTAATAGACATTACTTTAGGATTTATAATTACCTCATTACTCCAAAACTTAAATATATTAAATTTAGGAATAATTATGTCGTCATTAATATATGATGTCTCATTTATATCTAAAACATTACTAACATAAGTCTTTAGCCCTACTCTTAATCTTAGATAATATTTGCCCCTAGGAAGCATTAAGCCATAGCCTTTGGTTATTGTGGTGTCAATGGGGTTGACTTGCCCAAAAGTCAATCCATCCCAAACTACAAATTTTTTAATCAAATCATCATACCAATAGACTGTTATATTCCCCCCATCAAATTTTCCAAAATCATTAACTCTTAATTTTTGATTATCAACATTTAGCTCATTTCCTGCTCCATCTTCTGCTGTAAAGTTAATTTGGCAGTCAAAAGAATCTTTAAAATTTAATTTTGCAAACCAAAAACCATTGTCGGGATTTTGTGTTAAATCAGTTGAAAAATCTCCACACTTTAAATTTACTTTGTTTGGTCCTCCCGCAAATGAGACAATAATTTTATACTCAACACCTGCTAAAAGATTTGTGTATCCGCCACTATCACTTTCAATAATAATAGGTCCTGCCATAATTACAATTGGTCCAATTTTAGGAGGAAGTCTATCAATTATTATGCTTTTGGGCTTTGATTGAGCTTTATTTCCTGCTCCGTCCACAGCACGAACAATAAGTTTATAATCGCCGTCATCTAAGATATTTGGAGTAAATATGAACGTAATACTTTTTTCTCCCAAACCATCAGTCTCTAAAGGAGACCAGTTTACTCCCCCATCAATTGAATATTCAAGTTTAATAACTCTTGAGTTATCACTAACGGTCCCACTAATTTCTGGAGATTGTTCAAAAGCGTTACTCAAATCTGTCTTGATGGTAATTGACGGCCCTACTGTGTCAGGTGCTGGAGTTGTTACTCTTGTTTCTGTATTTGTTGTAGTTGTGGTTGTTGTAGTGTTAACAGTAACGGTTGTTGCCACTCCCGCATCACTTGCAGCTGTTGTGAAAGTGAATTCTTCAGTTGAAGTTGTATTTCCGGAAACATCAGAACTGTAAGCAACCGCATAATAAGTTGTATTTGCTGTTAATCCTGTTAACGCAATATTATGAGAAGTGGCAAGGGGACCTTCTTTACTTAAATTATAATCATCTGAAGTTACTGAATATTCCACCCTAGAAGTAGCTGATTCATTGGTTGTCCAAGTAACATTAGCTTGTGTGGCATAAATTCCCGTAACTGTTACATCGTTCATTGTAGGAGCTACCGTGTCACGAACACCCGAAATTGCAGTCCCTAATGTTCCTGTACAACTTACAAGCCCCGATCCGTCATTTGTCTGGACCGTCCAATTGGCCGAAGGCGCTTCATCCGCCCCCGAAACTCCATGATAATTAATATTTACAGTACTCCCCCCTGTAACCGTTCCCCCTGTTAATTCTGCAAATTCACTATCAGCATTTACACTCCAACCGGAAACTCCAAGATTTTCTAGTCTAAAATTAGTTGACGGTCTTATAATTTTTATTGTTGTTACTGTATTTAATCCTGTATTTGTAATTGAAAAACTAAAGTTTGTATCGGTTGATGTCTGAACTGAGGAAGGACTAACAATTGCAGTACAAGACCCTGAAGCTAATGTTTCTGGGGGATAAATAAAAAATAATAAAAAACAAACGCTTTGCAATAGAAAAGTAAGTAAGAACAGGAATTTGGTCATATATTTTAGTATACTTAATTTTGATAACTAAAGACATATGGCAGCACCATCATATACAACAGATTTAATTGACTGGATTGCAGATTCAGACATAACTGCATGGACTGAGTTAACAGGAGCTACTTCTGGAGGTGCTCCTGACGAACAAGACACTGAAAGTGCTTTGCAGGGAGTAAATTCATGTTCTCAAACCAATAGCGTATCAGGACTGTACTCTATGTGTAGAATTTTGACTAGTCCAGTCACTTTATCCACTGGACAGGTTTTTCTTGTTTGGCACGGGCATGGAGTAGCAACTGCTTTGAAAAGTTATGCAGATGGTGGATTGAAATTAGCGGTTGCATCTGCTGCTGCTAACTGGAAAGCGTGGGCTGTTGGTGGAAATGATGTTCCACCATTTCCTTATGCAAAATGGGTGAACAATCCCATAGACCCAACCTTGTCTTATGAATATTCTAATGGCACTCCTCCAACTGGTGCTACAGACATTTATGGTGTTGGAAGTATGTGTGATCTTACTGCTACGGTAGCAAAAGGACAACCACATATTGTCGACATGATTAGATATGGTAGGGCTGAAGCAAGAATTAATGGTGGAGAAGTTGGTAATTACGCTACATTTGCAGGGTTTGCAACAAAAAATGACTATAATGATGCGGTCAATGGATATAACAGATGGGGATTAATTCAAAAAACCGATGGTGGGTATCTTTGGAAGGGCTTAATGACTTTAGGATATTCTTCTGCCGTTAATTTTGTTGATTCAAATAAAAACATCTTTGTACAAGATACTCGCAAAGTTACTTCGACATTTAATAAGATTGAAGTCCGTCAAGCTACTTCAGTAATATCTTGGACAGGAATTTCTATTGCCTGTTTATCTCCAAGCACTACTGCTTCTAAAGGTGCTTTTGAAGTTATAGATAATGCAACGGTAGGGTTTGACACCTGCACTTTTGTAGATTTATCTACCTTTATTTTTCAATCAAACAGTACAATTGAGAGTACTACTTTTAGAAGATGCGACCAAATCACAGGTGGTGGAGCTACATTCGATACCTGCACCTTTACCAATAGTACAGCCGCAGTATCTTTAGTTTTAACTAATCTTAATCAGGCTACTGAATGTACGTTTGCAAGTGATGGTACAAATCACGCCATCGATTTGGGTACTATCTCAAGTACAACTTCAATGAACTGGAGTAATTATCTAACCGGATATGCAACAAGTGACGGTTCATCGGGAAATGAAGCAATTAAAGTTAATGTTGCCGTTTCCCAAACTCTAACTATTAATGTCGGTGCGGGATATTCAACCCCAAGCGTTTATAATACCGGTTCAGGGACTGTTAGTGTGGTTTCAGGGCAGGTTACAACAAGCGTCACTGTACAAGCCCTATCTGACGGAAGTGATATTTCAGAAGCAAGGGTTTTAGTTTGGGCTACGGATAACTCCAATAAGCTTCCAAATTCTGTTAGCTCAATCACAGGTAGTGTTATGACAGCAACGGTTACACAAAATACGCACGGCCTTGCAACAGGAGACTATGTGATTATTTCTGGAGTTACCAATGACGATGATTATAATGGAGTTTTCCAGATTAATGTAACCGACACTAACACATATACCTACACTACCACTGAAACGTTAAGTTCATCCCCTGCAACAGGAACAATTGTTGCCAAATGGGCTATTATATCAGGCGCAACAGATACAAATGGCTATATTGAAGACATTAGAAGTTTTGCTTCCCCTCAACCAATACAAGGTTGGGTCAGAAAAACTTCAGGAAGTCCTTACTACCAACAGGGTGCAATTTCTGGAACAATCAACACTTCCAGTGGTTTTTCTGTTACTGTTCAACTGGCTACTGATGAATAATATTATGATCAAAAACATACATAATCGTGAAGAATTTGAGGAGTCTGCCACCGAGTCACTTAAAGCTGAGGTCGACAAAGCAAGACAAACAAGAGATAAAATAAGGCTATTAGAAGATAATATTATCAAAAAAGAAGAAAATATCAGAAATTACAAAGCTACTTTTGAAGAATTGACAAAAGAACTAGTAATAATTCAGGCAAAGATGTATGCTGGTGGTACAACTTGATATGTCAAACAAAAATTGGATTAAACCACCGAACACTATTGCCCGCAAAGATCAAAGAGGTAAAGCACAAAAGTTAAGTTATTGGATTGATGAAAAGGGAAAATATCAACTCTACAGTAAAAACCAACTTGCTACCCTAAACATCTTAACAAACCTTAATCTGTTACTAATCCGTGCATTAATTCTTTTAGATACCTTAAAAGATATGGATGAGAATACTAAAATAAAAACACTGATTCGTCAAGATTACGCCAAATATGAAGCGGACAAATCCTCAGTTTTTAATCACCTTGTCGAATTAATGGCTGCTGTTCCAGATATCACTTTTGGGGAATTTTTAAACTTTATCTCAAGTAGTACTAAGCCTCAAGTCTTAAACAAAATGGGCCAAAAGACTCTTAAGGAAGTATTGGACGGGAAAAGCAAAGCTGTTGATGTTTTTTATAATTCTGATCGTTTCAAGAACAAATGATTATTGGCCGTTGACAGACTAATTTCGGATGGTTAATAATGATATAACATATGTCACTAGTAGCTACAGACTGGACAGTTACAAGATCGAATGGAAATATTAGATATACCGGAGCCGACCATAATGGCACTTCTCCCTCTTATGCCACCGTTATAGAATTCCACAGATGGTTGCAAGGATTGGCTGATGATGCGGTAGCTGTCGGCAATGACGAGCTTGACATCACCAACACCCTTCCTTCTCAACGTTCAACTGATAACATTATTACCCTCATTAATAGCTACAATATCGATGATACTGCAGCGGAACATCTTTACGACGGCTCAATTATTCAAAACGGTGGCGATGATATTTACGATGGTATCGTCAACTTCGGTAACGCCGGCGTAATGATTCAACTTATTCAAAATAGCGCCGTTTTGGCTGATGATTTTTGGAACTATTCAGAAGGTGGTACTCACACCGGATCTGCTAATGCTGCAATCTTAACTGATAGCACCAAAACTTGGACTGCTGACGAATGGATCGGCTACACAATTTATAATACTACCGATGCGAGCTGGGGTATAATCACTGACAACGACACCACCACCATTACTGCCACGCTCGTAGGTGGAACCGATAATGATTGGGATGCATCCGATGCTTATTTGATAGGTAAAGGGCTAAATCCAGACTCAACCGCCGGTATTTCTCACCGCTTTATGGTCCAAGTACGTAGCGGTGGCACAGATATCGACGGCAGAAAGTTGATTGGTACTTCACGCCGATATGGCTATACTTTTTCAGAGTTCTCAATTAATGGTACTTCCCGAGGTAATAACGTCTTAGCTTTAACTGACTCAGCCGATCTTAACAACACAACTTCATTGGGTACAGTGGCAGGTTGGACCACCATCGATAATACTACTGTCGGTTACAACGCCATGGATGTTGATGATAGCGGTGCAAACGAGTATTACTACTCTGAATGGGATAAAGACACCTACACCATCAACCAATTTTATGAACGAATGAAATATTTGTCTAGAGATGGTTCTGAGGCCACTCTCTATGGTTTAAGCGGTGAGTTATTCAGAGGCATTACCCACCAAGTTGCAATTGCAACTCCCGGAACTGGTACATGGGTTGAACCCGAAAGTTTGTCATGGGGCACTGGAGCAACAGCCGGCACAGGACAACTGCTTGCAGTAGATAATACCACTGCTTCTTCAACTACTGTCATGTACATACAACTTCTAACAGGTGTCGCTCCCAGCTCTAACCTCATTACAGGTAATGGTGGTGCTACTGGTACTGCTGGTACAGTCACTGAACGTACTATTTCTAAACCATTCTGCGGTGCCTCAACTGGTTCAGCCATCATCGGTGCTTACGGTTTTGGTATTGAAGAAGCCGACCTAAGTGCTAATGACAAGGTCACCGACCTTAGCAATACCGTCATCACGCCACCTAATAATGTAATCAATACTGTTAGTGGTTTGGTTAGTGGAGAAGACAGAGTCTTAGTTGCCCCTCGTTCAGGCACAGACACTAACGGCGATCCTGCGATTAACAAAGCTCAAATGACTATTGCCACTACGGCCTTAACAACTGACAATGTTGTTTCAATTGAGGTAAACGACATCGACTCAGCTACAATGTATCCCCCATCATCGGGATATATTCGTGTCATCGACGATGACGGTTTTGAGAGACGCTTACATTACTCCGCATTGAATGCCACCACCAACGTTTTTACTATCGACACTACTGATGGTAATGAAGATTTTGGAGGTGCACAAGGCAGTGGAACATATCAAGCTTCCATTGGCAATAGTGTCTACTTTGCCTATATCGATGAATTGGCCTCGGACACTACCGCAACCTTCACAAGCGTACATTCTTCCGGTACCTTGAACTTGGTAATCATTGTCCGAGACGGCGGTGGTACTCCAATTAAGCAGTACATTGCTTCTTGGACCCAAACCAGTTCTAACCAGACCGCTAACGTCATCCGAACCAGCGACACATAAAATATATGGCATCTTTTAATAACTTAAATAAAACAATACTTTATACAAAAGTAAGATCTCGCAATGATGCTATAAAATTAAGAGAGGAAGTTGTGGAAATTTCAGGACAAGGAAAAAGTGTCGTCATCTTTTTTAGCAAACGCTATCATTTACAATTAGCTCCCGGACATGATCCTTATCTAGTCCGACAGGAAATTAATGATTGGTTGAGCAAACATAAACATAGCTCTCCCAAAACAGAGCCTGAGGCGGTTCAGTCGGTAACGACCGAAAGTGAGGACAAGCCCAAGAACACACCAGAAAGGGATGCTGGTGGTAAATTTGTAAGTAAAAAACAAAATACTCAAAAAGTAGATTCTCCTACTAATACAAATCCTCCAAATAAAAAGAGCTTCTGGGATTCATTAAGATGAAGAACACCACCAGCTTACACAGGTGGTTTCTGCTTCATTCAAACCTTATGTTTTGAATGATAGCATTGAAAACTTTGCCATAAGTCACTATCATTAAGCTTATGAATCAAAACATGACTCGCAATCAAAACAAAATGGAGCCGGGAGAAAAAGAATTAAGAGAAGTTTTTGAGAAAACCACTATCAACAATATCAATGCAATAATTGCATATAATGAACAAACTCAAATATTAGTTGATACCTTGGAAGGAAAAGTCAGAGACTTGGATGGAGTCATAAGACAATATGACACAACGATTGATACCATTCGAAAACAACTTGTAGTGTTA
>DATDSD010000031.1:0-2615 GCA_035291405.1 Patescibacteria group bacterium
AGCTGATCCTGCAAGTTCTTGATAAAGCTTTTTCCATGAGTCCCAAGCATCTTCTTGAAATGCATCTTCTAAAATTGCAAGTTTATATGTATTTATAAGTTCTTTGTAATAATCAAGAAGCTGATCATCAGATAGTGCACTTGATCTGTCTCTGATTGTATAATCTCCATTTTTATAAAAACTATTGGCAGCAATATCTAGACCTAAAAATACATCTCTTCCTAATGAATAATCAGTTGCCTTGACAGACTCAACAAAAACTTCGAATGCATCAGCATTAGTAAACAAATTAGGAGCATAACCACCTTCGTGTCCAACAGAGTGTGTTGCACCTCTTCTCGCTAGGTTATCTCCAATAGACTGATAAATTTCAACGCCCATTTGAAGACCTTCTGAGAATTTCTTATTAGTTGCTGGAATCATCCAGAACTCCTGAAAGTCTAGGTTTCCTGCACCGTGAAGACCACCGTTGATCATGTTAAGAAGGGGGGTAGGAAGTCTTACTCCCTTTTGCATACCTCTTTCAACTGCCAACTCGTTAATCCAAGCATAAAGAGCTTTGTTTTGAAGTGTTGCAGCAGCTTTACAAACGACTTGAGAAATAGCTAAAATTGCATTCCCCCCATATTTCGTTTTATTTTCAGTTCCGTCTAAATTTATCAATTTTTGATCTATTTCAACTTGCTTAATTGCATCAATTCCTTCTAGAGCTGGACCTAAAATAGTATTAATGTTCTCACAAGCTTTTAAAACACCTTCTCCATGATACCTTTTTTCATCTTTGTCCCGAAGTTCTAATGCTTCATGACTTCCCATTGATGTTCCAGCAGGAACAGACGTAGTTGCAAATCTCCCGTCTGTCAAAAGACAATAGCATTCAACTGTGGGAATGCCACGGCTATCTAATATTTCTCTGGACCAAATCTTTTTAATTGCGTTCATATATTTTTTTCAGTCTCATATATCATTTTTCTAACTCTACCTACAGCATCCGGATTAACAGATATACTGGTAACTCCACTTTTAACTAAAATTTCAACCAATTCATCATATGTACTTGCTGCCTGACCACATATCGATGAGGTTATATTATATTTATTGCATGTTTTAATAATTTTTTTCAAGGCCCAAATTACTTCAGGTTGCATCTCATTAAACGAACTTGCAACAGTTGAATTGTCTCTGTCGGTCCCTTGTAGTAACATCGTTAAATCATTACTTCCTATTGAAACTCCATCTATTCCCACTTTGATAAATTCTTCAAGAAGAATTACATTAACTGGAATCTCAACCATCATCCAGAATTTAAAGTTTGGATCATCAAATAATCCAGCAGCATTAACCAATCTTCTAACTCTTCTTAATTCATCAGGAGACCTGACAAATGGAATCATTATGTGGAGATTATTAAATGTTTTTCTGACTTCTTTGATTGCAGTTAATTCTAAATTAAAAACCTCTGGATCTGAAATATATCTAAAAGCACCTCGGAAACCTAACATAGGATTTGGTTCCTCCGGTTCCCATGTTTTTCCTCCTTCTAAACTTCTATACTCGTTTGTTTTAAAATCAGTTGCTCTATAGACAATTTGTCTTGGATAAAACGATTCACAAAAGACAGTTAATCCTTTAACAAGTTTATTTATAAATAAGCCTTGAGTTTTTCGTTTAATTGCCTCTTTAGGATGAATTCCAATATCTGCAATTATAAACTCGGCACGGAGTAGTCCGACCCCGTCTACATTCATTTTAGAGACCTCTTTAGCCCTGTCTGGTTCTGCAAGATTGACATATACTTTTGTTGCTGTTTTTAATTCCTTTTCTTTTGATTTAACAATTTTTTCAAGCCCACCATCAGTTACTTTGTTTACTCCCGCAAAAATTTCTCCTGTTTTACCGTTTACTGTCACAATTTGCCCATCGGTTAAAACTTTTGTAGCTTCCTTAGTACCAACCACACAAGGTGTACCCATCTCACGGGAGACAATAGCAGCATGTGAGGTCATACCACCCTCGTTAGTTATGATAGCTGAAGCCTTTTTCATTGCAGGAACATAGTCAGGTGAAGTCATTGGGGCAACTAAAATATCTCCTTTATCAATTTTGTCTATTTCTTTAGGCGACTTTAATATTCTTACCTTTCCTGTACCTATTCCTGGAGAAGCCGGAATACCTTTAAGAATTGGTGCACTGTTTTCACTTTTCAATTCTTCCATATTGCCCGTTGCCTTATTTGTCTTTTCGATTGTTGTTACTGGCCTTGTTTGGACAATGTAAAGTTTTCCTTTTTCCTTAGCCCATTCAACGTCTTGTGGAAAATAATAATGTTCCTGAAGTTTTTGCCCAAGTTTAGCTAAAGCTATAATATCTTCATCAGTAATTTTAATTTTGTCCCAAAGTTTTTTAGGAACATCTATCTCTTCTGTTTTTCCATTTCTTTTAGTTAATAACTTCTTTTGAGTATTTGCTTCTTTAGAAAGAATGGCAAAAGTATCTTTCTGTACAACATAATGATCAGGAATATAGCTTCCTTGCACAATCATCTCACCTAATCCCCAAACAGCATCAATTACGATTCTATCTTTTAAGTTTGTAACAGGATCAATTGAAAACAT
>DATDSD010000032.1:0-6103 GCA_035291405.1 Patescibacteria group bacterium
GCAAAATTTCCAGACTATGCAAAATTTGGAAATTTAAATTTGGAAGAATTAAAAACAAGAGATGATATTGAGATAGATCATGACAAAAAGCTTCCATGGGATTTTTTCCTTTGGGCAATTAACTCTAAACACACTATGAGATGGGATAGCCCATGGGGAGTAGGATACCCTGGTTGGCACATAGAGTGTACCGCGATGTCAACAAAATATTTAGGCGAGAATTTTGACATTCATACTGGTGGAATTGAACATATCAAGGTTCATCATACTAACGAAATAGCCCAAGGATATGCAGCTTTTGGTCACAAAACTGCCAACTATTGGTTACATAATGGTTGGTTAACAGGAAAAGATGGAGAAAAGATGAGTAAAAGTTTGGGAAATTATGTAACAGCAGGGGAGCTAATTGAAAAAGGATATGATCCACTTGCAATGAGATATTTAATTTTAACTTCACATTATAAAAAAGGATTAAGGTTTTCGTTTGAATCTTTAGATTCTGCACAAAGTGCACTAAATAATTTAAAAAATCTTATTAATTCTGCCAAAGCGGAAGAAAGTAGAACCATCTTATCAGAAGAAAAGAATCAAAAAATTGAAGAATTTAGAGAAAATTTTAGTAATGCGCTTGCTGATGATATTAATGTTCCTCAAGCATTGGCTATTCTTTGGGAAATGTTAAAAAGTAATATTCCAAGTCAAGATAAATATGATTTAGCAATTTCATTTGATGATGTCTTTGGTCTTGGTTTATCTCAGGTTTCAAAATCAAAGGTTGAAACGCCGGAAAATATTAAAGCCTTAATTCAAAAAAGGGATGAATTAAGAAAAGAAAAGAAATTTATTGAAGCTGACAAAATTAGGGATGAGATAATAAGTTTAGGTTTTGATGTTTCTGACAAACCTGCCAAATAATAAAAAGTATTTAGTTGCAAAGAACCTACTAAGAACTAGAAAATTTTATTTTTTTGATTGAAAATTCCGGTTGCGTTGGAGATTTTTTAACTATCACTCCAATATAGTCAATTAATGGGTATGTTTTTCTGACTTCTGTCCAAAATTTCTCTGAGAGATTTGTAGAATAATTACCAAATCCGGCTTTCTCTGTTTGGGAACAAAGTTTTCCCTCCCACTGCCTAATTATTTCAAGTATTTTTTTACCTTCATTATTAAATTGATCTTGTAACTCATCTTGGCTTTTTATGTATTTGTTATACAGCACGTTAAACTTTTTAAAATCTTCTTTATTATTATCTATCATCCTTTCAAAATAGTCTTTATATTTTGTAGTCATATTAAGATATTAAATAGATTTAGACACTTGATTTCAAGAGACAAAATGTGTCAATATTAAAACGATATGGCAGAGACAGAAATAAATGTTGTGGGTTTGTCTTCAGGGAAAAAGGGAGGAAAAGCCAATTGGAAAGTAATTGGTGCAATTATTGGTATTATTGTTTTGGCCATAGGCATTATTGCTGGAATACTTCTTGTTAAACAGCAACAAGATATCAGGGAGAAAGCAAAAATTGTTTCTTGTACTGATCCTACTGTTGAGCAATGTCCCGTTGCAGGGAGCCCAAATATTTTAAGAAATTGTCATCCACCACAATCAGATAATTCTCCCGTTGAAAGTATTTGTGATGGAGAGGGTAAGATCTCCTTCTGTGGAACTAAAAATTATTGCTGTCCTTCTGCCGGTGGTAATTGGACAACTGACATGAAAGCTTGTACATTGGAAACATTTTCGAGATTGAGTGTATCTCCTGAAGCTGACATTACATGTAGTCAAGGTTTTACTGATGAATTCACAACAATTAATACCACAAAGTGGAATAAATATGGTGATACAAATGCAGTGAATGGTGTATTGGTTGTTAAAAGGGAGGAATTAGGTACTACTAGCAGTCCAGCTGATTATGATGGATTGGTCACTAAGGATTCATTAACGGGGGATTTTGTTGTGGAGTTTGATATTACAGATTTAGAGAAAACTGGAACTGGGGGCGCAGGTGCAATAGTTATATTTTTAACCGATGATGATGAATCTGATAGACTCACGGTTTTTAGACGAAAAACGAATGACGGAACGTACGACCTTACGGCTGCCTTAGGTGTTGCTGGTTCATCACCAGAAATTAAAAATGTCACTTTACCTAGAGGTCCTGTTACGATTAAAGTAGAACGTAAGTCTGGCAAATTTAAGATTTATAAAAAATCTGGATCTAGTTATCCAGTATTTTTTGAACCACAAGGTACACTTACAAAAAAAATAGAATCAATACATTTAACAGCTCTTAATACAAGCACCCAACTTACAGGAACATACGCTTTAGCAAAGTTTGATAATTTCAAGATTTACTGTTCAACGGGTCCTACAGCAACTGCTACAGCAACTGCTACAACAACAGGCTCTGGTGTTCCAACAAGGACTCCAACGTCTACACCAACAGCTACCGCAACTGTTACACCTACAGGTGCGCCTAATTCTTGTGGAGGAACTTGTGGAAGCAATCTTAACTGTAATGCTGAACTTTATTGTTACCAAGGTTTTTGTAGAAATCCACAATGTTCATCAGATACAGATTGTAATTGTAGTGGTACTGGAGCAACGGCAACAGCAACATCAAGATCCGCAACAGCAACGTCTTCCACCATGCCAATACCAGAAACTGGTGCAAACTTCCCAACAATCTTGGGTGCAGGGTTTGGGATAATTATGATTTTAATTTCTCTTGCCTTAGCACTCTAATCCTTTAAGGTATTATTAAGCTTCAGGAGTATAATTGAGCAATAAGTTGGCTATGAAATTATTAATTGTAGAAGACGAACACAAAATTGCTAATTCTTTAAAAAAAGGATTTGAACAAGAATCTTTTGTATGTGACACTGCCTATGATGGTGAAAGTGGATATGATTTGGCATCATCTGAAGAATATGATTTAATAATTTTAGATATTATGCTTCCCAAAAAGAACGGAATATCAATTTTACGTGATTTAAGAAGAAACAATGTACATACACCAACTTTGATGCTTACTGCAAAAGGAGAGATAAACGATAAACTAGAAGGCTTTAATTCTGGAGCAGACGATTATTTAGTTAAACCATTTTCTTTTGAGGAGCTTGTGGCTCGTGTCAAAGCTCTAGTTAGAAGACCAACAGAAATTATAAATGAAACCTTTAGAATTAAAGACTTAGAGCTTGACACTAAAAATCAAGAAGTTAAAAGACTTGGGAAAATAATTCAATTATCTAAAAAAGAATACCAATTACTGGAGTACATGATGAAAAATAAGGGAAAAATAGTTTCTAAAGACAATATAATTTCTCATGTTTGGGATTATGAAGCTGAAATTTTACCTAACACAGTTGAAGTATTTGTAAAATACTTAAGAAATAAATTAGGAAAAGACATAATCAAAACAATCAGAGGATTTGGTTATAAAATAGGATAAGTATGTTTACAAAAGCCAGAACAAAATTAACACTTTATTATTTAGTTATCATCATGACAATCTCTTTGTTTTTTAGTTTTATTATCTATCAAGGTGCAACTATAGAATTAACAAGGATTGAAAACATGCAGCGAATCAGACGTCCAAACTCCGCTTTCTTGATTGATCCAGATTTAATTACTGAGACTAAATCAAGAATTTTTCTCTCACTTTTGACTTTGAATGCATTTATTCTTTGTGTCTCAGGTGTGTCTGGATATTTTCTATCTGGAAAAACATTAAAGCCAATATCAGAAATGATGGAGGAACAAAAAGAATTCATAAGTAATGCCAGTCATGAATTAAGAACTCCGCTTTCATCACTTAAAACAGAAATAGAAGTAGCGCTTCGCGATAAAGAACTTAAATTGAAAACAGCTAAAGATTTGATTAAAAGCAACTTGGAAGAGGTAGATAAAATGACACAACTTTCTAACTATTTATTAGAATTAAACAAATTTCAAAATAGGTCAGGAAATTTGAAATTCTCGAAAGTTAATTTAGCAGATATTGTTAAAGAGACGGCCGGCAAAAATAAAGTTAAATTTAATTTAGAAAAAGTGATTATAAACGGAGACAAAGATTCTCTAACAGAACTTTCTAGAATTTTAATAGACAATGCAATTAAATACAGTGATGGTAAAGATGTTGAAATTGTAACTAGGAAACCTGGGATTCTAGAAGTTAAAGACAAAGGTATTGGAATTTCAGAAAAAGATCTTCCACATATTTTTGATAGATTCTATAGAGGAGACAAAGCAATGGGGAAAGATGGGTATGGTTTGGGATTATCAATTGCAAAACAAATAGTAGATCAGCACTCTGCAAAGATAAAAGTTGAAAGTAAATTATCTAAAGGCTCCACTTTTAAGGTTATCTTCAGTTAAGAACGATATTATCTAATAAGTAATTAGTAAGGGAGGTGATTAATTTATGAATAAACAAATTTTAACTAGTCAAAGCCCTAGTAAAAAAGTACTTGCAATAATTTTGGCTCTAGGAGTAGTGGCATCTGTTGGATATTTTGGAACAAATTTCGTTTTGGCAGATGAAGAAAATCCAATGCACCAAACATTAATTAGTAGAATTGCCCAAAAGTTTAATCTTAGTGAAACTGATGTAGAGGCAGTTTTTGAGTCAGTCAGAGACGAAAGAGAAGAAGAAATGAAGACAGAAAGAGGAGAGCAATTGTCTCAGGCTGTTAACGATGGTGTTATAACAGAAGCCCAAAAACAAGCACTTCTATCAAAAGTGGAAGAGCATATGGGAGAAAGACAACAGAATAGAGGAGAGTTACAAGCTTGGTTTTCAGAACAAGGTATTGATGAGACCAAACTTCGTGATTATCTAGGCCCCGTTGGTCGTGGAGAAGGACGTGGTATGGGAATGCCAAGATAGGGATAAGATAGTGTTTTAGAATAAGCCCCCGCCTTTTATAAGTGGGGGTTTGTTTGTGATTTTCGATATTTTAATTGCGTAGAAAAAAATATTTGATATACTTCCAAAATGGCAGAAAGATTCATGGTTTCAACCGATTCCTCGGGTGTTTTAGGAATACCTAGACATTGGAAAGAGGTTTGGGAACCGGCAATAGAACATAAAAATTTTGCTGGATTTGAAGCAATCTCATGGATTTGGATTTGTGGGTTACTTGAAAAAGCTGATAAGGAAGGAATCAAAATTGGTGGATTTCATGGTAAAACTGGTAATAATCTTTGTTCAAGTAGTCGTTCTGATAGGTTATTAACAGGGATTGTAAATAGTATGTTAATGACCACTGATAATTTATTTCATAACTTTGGTAACAATGGAGGATATGTACTTATCCATGAACCTGAAACAAGAAAACATGCAAATGCTCTTGGTAAAAACAGAAGAGTAATTAACGATCTGAGAATAGAAAACCATCCCGATCCTGGCTCATTAGAAAGAACTTATGAAGTAGTTCGTGAACTTAGAGAAAATGGCATTAACGCTGGATTAATGGTTGATTTATTTCATTTGTTTAATGAATTTATAAAAATGGGAAATAATGATAGACCTAAGGTTATTTGGAGTAAAGTAAGGAAAAGTGTGGGTAATTTGCTGGATGTAATTGATTCAAAAAACGATCCCGTTCCTGTATCCTTTCATGTTCCTGTAGGATTAAATAAAAATGATTCTTTACCGACTACTTTGTTAACTAGAGAAGTCTTTAGAGATATTGCAAGGATGACAGACAGGAAAGGTACTTTTGTAGTGCTGGAAAATCAACAAGGTGGCCTTAACATGATAATAACGACTGAAAAATCAAGAAAAAGACAAAGAGATAGGAATGAAGAGCTACTTAATCTATTAGTTAAACACAGTGTGATTTAAATTGCATTGTAAGTGTATAATAAAATTATGAAGAAAGAATGCAAATTAGGTATATTACAAGCATTATTCATAACTTTTTATTGTAGTCTTGTTGGCCTTGTGATGTGGAAAGGGAATGAAATTTTTGGAAGAGTTGATTCGCTTATTGGTCCTATTGCCGTTCTTGTAATGCTTTCAGTTTCAGCATTAATTTGTGGTTTGATTGTTTTTTATAGGCCTTATAAATTGTTTTTTGCAAATAAAAAAGA
>DATDSD010000033.1:0-10685 GCA_035291405.1 Patescibacteria group bacterium
AGCTACCGCTGGTGAATCTATAAGTTGTATTCAAGATACCACTTGTGGCGCCACACCTTGTACTCATGTAACTTTACAAGACTGGACGACTGATCCTAATAGTTATCCAGGGCTTGGTTATTCTCTTGAAGATGTATCAGGCGCAGGAACAGATGCTTATTTTGAATGGGATGATTCAGGAGCCAACTTTAACGCAAAACAGTTCGCTGATCAAGAAGCGACTGAAGCAAGAGCTGATTCTGGTGCAGAGTTAATGGCTAATGCCGGTCCAGTTGCCGGATCAAGTGTCTATGTTTGCTATAGAATAGATATTACTGCTACACAACCAGCTGGATATTACTATAATAAAGTAAAGTACACAGCAGTGCCAACCTTTTAAAAAATATGAAAAAAATACTTGCCCTAATCATATCTTTAAGTGCGATTACTATCTTTGTAGCTAATGTTAAGGCCCAAGACAGAATTCCTTTAGTTGTTGCTCCAGCAAGACAAAATGTAGCCCTAGATGCGGGCGAAACTGAGAACTTGTCTATTAAATTTTTTAACGAATCAAATGTGCCAGTTTCCGGTAACATAAGAGCAATTGACTTTATAGTCACAGGTAAAGATGGCTCCCCTGTTTTACTTGAAGATCAGGAAAATGATTGGGTTAAGTTGCCTTTCAGTAAAGCAACAATTCCAGCAGGTGATGTTTTAAGAGTAAATTTCAAAGTGACAGTACCTAAAGATACTCAACCCGGAGGAAGGTATGTTGCCGTTATGTTCGAGCAAACTGGACAGATTCCTGAATCTCAAGTTGACAACGAAGGAGTTCAGGCAATTTCTTCAAGAATTGTAGGACTTTTGTCAATTAGAATAAATGGTTCTGTTTATGAATCAGCTTTCATAGATGCCTTTAAGGCTCCTGCCTTTTTGGAATTTGGACCGATTCCCGTTTACTTTGAGATTTTAAATAAAGGTGGACTTCACATTACTCCTGCCGGACAATTAACACTTACCAACTGGTTTGGTAAAGAAGTTGACAATGTAACCTTGGAATCAAAGAATATATTCCCAAACACCAAAAGAGTGTATGAGGGTAGTTTAGGTAAAACTTGGATGTTTGGTAGATACATTGCAAGCCTTACAGCAGCCTATGGTGATCAGGGAAAGACTTTAACTATCAATCAATTTGTCTGGGTAGTTCCAATAACCTTAATCATCATCATTGTTCTTGGTTTAATAATCATATCTATGGGTGTTACCCTCATAGTCAAGAGGTTTAAAGCCAAGCAGGTTAAGTTGGAGGAAAAGCTTGAAGAAGAAATAACAGAACTTGAAACACTTAAAGATAAATTCAAAGACAAACTTCCAAAATAAGTATTTTTAGACCCCCGTCTTAATATATCGAGCAATTATCTTTTTACTACCTTTCTTTCTTCTTGTGGGCTCTTTTAAGACCTTTATTCCTAGAACCATGATGACAAGTAGCTCTAAGATAATTAGAAGCCAAATTCTATTGATTAAAAGGAAATCTTTTAAGTTCCAAAGACCGGATTCCACTTCCGATATTACAAAATAAGTTAAAGTAGTACTTTTTGCAGTTAAGTCTTCCCCTATTCTTCCTGAGGTAAAAAGCTTGTATGTTGTAGCGTCTGAGCTGGGAAGAGAAAATTCATAACTACCGTCACTTTTTGCTTGGACTTCATAATCGGGAATATAGTAAGCATTTACTGTACTTACAAGAGAAAGACTATTGCCTTGGTCTTTAGCCATATAGACATTTACCTTGGAATCTGGAATAGAAAATCCGGTTACCAAACTTGTGTCCCCTACAACCACATTGTTTTTATCTAATGAGATGGTAGGAGAAAGTAAAATTGGACCCACTTCAAGCGGAATACTGCAGTCAAGTGGAAGGCCAGGAATACAAGAAGGTTGTGTAACCCTTTTTTCAGAATCTATAGCCTGTAAACAAAGTTCTGGATAAAAAGCAGTGTATGAGTAAATTGCATCAAAACGGAAAAAGCCGTTTTTTTGAGAGACTACTCTTTCAGAAACACCAATACCGGTTAGGCTTACTTCGGCTTCAGCTGGACCATAACCGTAGATAGAAAGAGTCGGCGATTTGAATCTTCTTAAAGGTGGTATGGGTAACATGTAGGGACCGGCAGTAGGTGTTACTGTTGGTGTCGCTGTAGAGGTAGGTGAAGTTGTACTTGAGACAGAAGTTGAAGTTGCGGTAGCTGTTGAAGTTGGTGTAGCTGTTGGCGTTGATGGAACAATCACCTGGCCAATCGTAGTATCAATTGTGACATCTGGAGCAGTGGTTTCCATAATTAATCAAAAACAACTTTAGTCCTCTGAGGTAAGATTATACCTGCAGCTTCAACTTCAAGATAAAAAACACCGGTTTTAGTTGAACTAATATCAAAAATGGCTTTACCCACTTCATCTGTTAACGCCTGTATCTCCCTTACTGTTAGTCCACTACCCTCTCGTATTGACACCTTCTTGTCAACAATACCGCCTCCTTTCTCATCTAAAACGAATACAGTAACTCTAATTAAGTCTCCATTTGCTTTGGCCCGAACAGGTGAAGAAAAAACATACGAATTAGCAATAGAAATTGAAGAGCTTACATTGACTTTTCTAGCCTTTGGAGTAATGGAAGTTCTCTGGTTGATAAATAATAAAATTATTATTAAAATAATAACTAATATAGAAACAGCAAATACCCATATAGTTATCTTTTTGGACTTGTTTTCGTTTTCTGATTCCACAAAATAAATATACTCCATAAACAAGGGCCAAAACAACCCCAATTCTACCTTAGCAATTAAAGTAATTAACCGCCAATTTTTCCAAAAGTTTAAATTCAAAATATAAAAAAATAATATCCTTACGTCCTGCGTTAATACATTTATTTTCCGATAGCTAACAAATAATACACAAACAGTCAATTTATTCTCCGCAATTTACCGCATAACTAACATTAATTGAACCTAGGCACCTAAAAATAGATCCTATAGGAATAAATATGCATGTTATATGTGTGGCAATAGATAGTTATTGATATAGTTAAGTTATTAAATATGAGTGCGGAAATAAAGTTATTTGTCGTGTGAAATATGATATAAAACTATGCTCATCAACAATAACATTTAGGCACTTGACAGCTTCATTATGTATATTAATATTAGTATAGATAAGTATAATCAATATAATTCAAGGCTATATAAATAACATGCGGAAAATTGTAAATAATGACCAGGTTAATAATTTTTTAAAATATTTGATATTGCATGGTGTTTCAAAGAAATCCATTAAGTTTTACAAATCTGATTTAAATAATTTTCTCTCTTGGGCAAAGAATAAAAGACTTGATAACAACCTGATTAAAGAGTTTGTTAGTTCTCAAGTTAAGACTACCCCACCCTCAACAATTAACAGAAGGCTTTCTACCCTTCGTGCTTACTCACAGTTTTTGGACAAGAATTTTATGTTAGGTGTTGAGAACATACCAAAAATTTTTACTCTTAAAAACAATCTTAATAAAATATTAAAATCTTCTCCGTATAGGCTAATACAAGAAACCATTATTGCTAAATTTGACGCAAGACCTAAACTTCAAGGATTATTCGAAAAGATTTTTTTTAATCGACCAAACTGGTATAAAACATATCATTCATATCCTGTTGCTAATTATATTCATATTGCTATCTTGGTCTTATTCTGTGCTGTTGCAGGCTATGCCTTTTACGATCAGGTCATAAATACTGCAAAATCGTCCCTTGCCTATCCTTCAACTCCTGTTACCCCCAACAGATACTTATCCTTTCAAGGAAGGCTTACCAATAACCTAGGTAATCCTATTACAACAGCCAGAGATATTACCTTTAAACTTTATACTGCTTCCTCCGGCGGTACTACATTGTGGGATTCAACTGCTTGTTCCATAACTCCAGACGGTGACGGAATATTTTCAACTCTATTGGGTTCTACTTGTGGTGGGGCTATTGCTTCATCGGTATTTTCAGAAAATGCTTCAGTCTGGGTAGGTGTAACTGTAGGGGCAGATGCGGAGGCAGCACCCAGAATTCAAATTGCAACGGTTGGATATGCCCTAAACTCAGAAACTCTTCAGGGCTTTCCACTTGGAACCGGAACATCAACTGTTCCCTATCTTAATTCCAGCGGTGAACTTGTAATTGCGGCTGCTTCTCCCAAGATACAATCAACGTCAGGCACATTTGCTGTTGAAGGAGTTGCTTTGACGTTAACTACTCCAAACACATCAAACGGTATCATAACCATTAATCCTGACGGTACAGGGACCTTGGATCTAACATTTGAAGGGGCAGCTGCAGGAGGTAGTGCAAACGGATTTATCAATGCAACAAATGCAAACATAACTTCAGGGGCGTTATACGGAGGAACTGTTGCATCAGCTGCTACCGGATATAACTTCATAGATTTTAAGTCTGGAGTCTCCCCCACTTCCAAATTTTCAGTAAACGACGCGGGAAATATTACAACTGCAGGAGATGTAGCAATTGGTGGAGGAAACATTAATCCTTCAGCGGCTTTAACAATTGGAGATAACGGAGACACTTTAGTCCTTGATTCTTCAGATTGGGATATCAACGCAACAGGAGACATGACAGGAATTGGAAACATTACCGCTGATGGAACAATTTCATTTACAGGAACAACAATTGGATTAGGTACTTCTAATTCAGCAACAACTTTTAATGTAGGAACAGGAACGGGTGGAAACACTTTTAATATAGCCACAAACAATACAACCAAAGATACTGTTAATATCGGTTCTGCTCTTGACGATGTCATCATAAACGGAGCTGGGACGGGATCTTTAATTAACTTTGCTAATTTTGATGTTGAGGCTGATGGAGATATTGTAACCGCAGGAGATTTAAATGTTAATGGAGACAATATCACAGCTGATGGAGTCTTAGTTGTTGACGGAGCTGGTTTAACACTACAAACAACAGGAGCAGGAACAGACATCACAATTAATGCGGTTGATCAAATAATTTTAACTGACTTTGCTTCATGTACATCACTTGAAACTGTTGGGGGAGTCTTAACTTGCGGAAGTGATGATGGTGGAGCAACAGCATGGGATGATATTGGAGATCCTGATGCTGCAGCAGACATTGCCTTTGCCGAATATGCAGAAACTTTAAGTTGGAATACAGCTGCCAGTTCAGCAGCATTTAATGGTTTAACTTTTCAAATAACAAATGATGCTGGAACTGATGGAGGAACACAACAATTACTTGTACTTAATAATGTAGATGACGCAGGCTCAACAGGAACTACAGAATCGTTATTAACCATTGTGAACAACGATGCAAACGAAGCTGTAACTGATGGGATACTCTTTGGAGCAGGTGGAGCTGGAACTGACTTTACCGATGGAATTGACTTTTCAGCGGCAAATTTAACCCGTGAGATAGTTTTGGAAAATGGTGAAGCAATAATAGGTCAAACTGCAGATACCATAACCTTTGAAGATGATGACGGAACAGACTATGCAACATTATCAGCCTCCGCTTTAACTGTAACAGGAGATTTAACAATTTCAGGAGATGATCTTTATATGACAACAAACACTGCAAATTACTTTCTAATGGCTGATGGAACAAACTACAATCCCACTTCCCCAGCAGATGCAAGAACAGGATTAGGACTAACTGCAGGAGGAACAGGAGATATTTGGGTAGAAAAGGCAGGAGATACAATGACTGGAGCTTTGAAAATAAATGCAAATTCCACAACAGCATTTTTTGTAGAACAAGATGGAGTAAAAGATAACACTTTTATAGTAGATACAACCAATGGAGCCGTAGGAATAGGCACTGCTCCATCCTCAACATATGCATTACAAGCATACAGATTGGCAGGTGCATCAAGTGAGGTGGCTATTCGCGGATATACAAATGTTGCAAATTCAACTTATTCCAATGCATCAGCACTTGAC
This sequence comes from Patescibacteria group bacterium, assembly GCA_035291405.1. Taxonomy (GTDB): domain Bacteria; phylum Patescibacteriota; class Microgenomatia; order UBA8517; family UBA8517; genus UBA12026. Next base: position 5,987 of record DATDSD010000033.1, read on the forward strand.
TTTTTAGCAGCGGCAGGTAATTCAAGCGGAGCATTAAGTTCTTTAATAGGTATTAATGGTACTCTACAATTTAATGGAACAGGTACTGGCACATTAACAACAGGGACATCAATGAATATTGGTGCCAGACAATCTAGTGCAAACGCTATAACAACACTTAATGGAGCTTCGTCAACATTAACACTCGATGCATCAAAAGGAACAGTTTCATATGGAAATAATTATTCCGCAGGATTTACTGTTGGAAGCGGTACAACGCTATCACAGTGGGTAGGATATAACATTGGCACTCTTTCAAATAGCGGAACTGTAACTAATGCTTATGGACTAAAGATGCCAGACATTAATATTGGCGGAACTTCAAACTATGCAATTCAAACTAATGCAGGAAATATTGTTTTTAATGAGGGTGGGGATGCTAGTACAGATTTAAGAGTTGAGGGTGATACTGATGCTAATTTACTTTTTGTTGATGCATCAAGTGACAATGTAGGAATTGGAGTTGCTGATCCTGATACAAAACTAGAAGTATTTCATGCAGGTAATCAACTAAAACTATCATTTGATGCTACAGATAACACAACTTTTGGTGTTGATACTGATGGCAATTTGACAATTGATGGTTCAGGCACCAAGACCATTATTTCAGATGATCTTCAAATCACAGGTGCTGATATTTTAGATACCAATGGCAACGAATTTTTGAGGTTTACCTCTAATGCTTCAGCAGTTAATGAATTAACAATTGCCAATGCTGCAACAGGAGGAGTTGTAACACTTGCAGCAACAGGTGGAGATACTGATATTGCCCTTTCAATTGATAGTAAGGGTGCAGACGCAGTTAACATTGCAGGAACATCAACGGGTGGGGTTAATATTGCAGGCTCGGGAACAGGAGATGTAAATATTGCAGGAGGGTCAGGATCAACAGGATGTACAATTGATAACGCAACAGGTAATTTAACTTGTAGTGGAACTATCTCAGGAACCTTTAGTATTGCCGCCAATTCACTTGACTTTACTGAATTTAAGGATGGAATGGCACTGGATGCTGATACTTCAATTGCTGCAGGAGCAGGAGAAGAAATAACATATAACAAAACTTTTACCAATGATACTTCTGAAAATGGATTCGTCATGAATTTTACAGCTTCCGATACAGGATCTGCGACAACTGCACAATATGGGTTATATCTTGATAATGTGGATTCAACTGAAGCTGTAGACTCTTTGATTTCACTTAATAATGCCGATGCTGATGATGCAGTAGGTAGTGCAATATTGTTTACGGCGGGTGGTGCAGGAACAGATTTTACATATGGTATTAACTTTGATGCAGCAGATATTGGAACCGCAGAAATAATTTTGGAAAATGCTGAAACAATAGATAACCAAACAGATGGAACAATTGCTCTTTCTGGAATACTAACTGTCAATGGAACTTCTGGTAATGGAATTGATATTACAAATACTGGAATTACCAATGACATTGTATTACAAAATGATGAAACAATTGATAACAATACTGATGATACATTAACTTTAACTGCTACATATACTGCTATCTCAGGAGACTTAAAATTGATAGGAAAAGACATATACGATTCCGTAGGAACTACAATGATCAGCTTTGCTCCCAATCCTGCAAATGTAAATAGTTACAATACTTTGGCATATGGCTCATGGTTAATTGAAAACCCCACAAACGATGGAATTGCAGCTTTAATGGTCAATCAACAAAAAAGTACTGTTGCTGATATTTTTACAGCTTCCGCCTCAGGATCACCTAAATTTACAATCACAAATTCTGGTGTTTTAACTTTGGCTAATGGAGAAACTATAGAAAATTCAACAGACAACATTATTAAATTAACAACCGCAACTACAGAATTAACAGGAGATTTAACAATTTCAGGAGATGATCTATATATGGGAACAAACACAGCAAATTACTTTTTAATGGCAGATGGAACAAACTACAACCCCACTTCCCCTGCCGATGCCAGAACAGGATTGGGGCTTGTCGCGGGAGGAGCGGGAGACATCTGGGTAGAAAAAGCAGGAGATACAATGACGGGGGCTTTAACCAACACCTTAGCTTCAGGAAATTCACTTATTTGGGACACAAACACCTTAATTGTTGATGCTTCTAGTGATAGAGTCGGCATAGGAACAGCAACACCAGCCAACCAATTAGATGTTACAACTGGTGATACCACAAGCACGGCCGTACATATAGGTGAAACTATTAATAATGGAGGTTTTCTATTATCAACAGTGGACAGTCAATTGGTCATGCTAGCAGGGGGAGAATATACCTCCGGCGCTTGGATAGCCCGAGATACTACTTTCTCAGGTATTAATATGTATGGTGGAGATATCTTCTTTTATGGTAACACAGGACTAAGCGATGATGGTGCACTTACTCCTTCAGTTTTAATGAATATTGATGGCGCAACTGGTAATGTTGGTGTCGGCATGACAGCGGCAGGAACACAACAATTAGACGTTAATGGTGATTTAAGGGTTAGAGGAAGTGATATTACTGATGCAAGTGACGTAACAAGAATTACTCTTGGTGCCACAACCACCTTAACAAATACTACGACTACCCTCTCGGGGACAACAACCATAACAGCCTCTTCATTGGCTACGCTTACGACATCTTCCGCCCTTGCTCTGGGAGGAGCCACTACCCTAACTTTTACTTCAGATAACGCCACTATTTACGGATCAGATTCCGCGAGTGGTAATCTTACTCTTGAAGGGACTAGTAACGCAACAAAAACAAATAGTTATGTTATTCTTCAACCAACCAGCGGAAAGGTTGGAGTCAATACCACAACACCTTCTGCAATTTTTGAAATTTCTCCTAATACAGATCTCCCATCGTCAAACGCTTTTGAAGTTCAAGCTGCAGAGTCTGCAAATTTAAATGACCAAGACGCCGATGATATTACTTTTACTAACGCCACTACTTGCTGGACATATGGGACAGGTTGGGCCCGTAGTGGAGGGACAGCTCTTCATACGGTATTAAATACTGCTGATTTATCTTGTAATCTAACAGCCGGTTATATCGACAACAATCAAATCTACAGAGTAACCTTTACTGTTGGAGGAAGAACCGCCGGTACCGTTACCCCCAAGATTGGAACTGCGGCCCACGATTATATTAGCGCCAATGCTTCATATGATATTACTATTGACGCCACAGCAAATGATGCAGATTTAATTTTTACTCCGGACGCTTCATTTAACGGCTACATTGACAATGTTTATATCTACAGATCAGCCGTCAACACAGCAATTTCCAATGCAGGAAGACTTGGTGTGGGGCGTCTGGCTCCTGCATATATGCTTGATGTGTTGGCCCCCGAAAATGGAGTTATAGCAAGATTTTTAAGTGATAATACAACAGGTTGTTCATTAGCTACAACAGGTACTATATCTTGCACTTCGGATGTTCGTCTAAAGAAAAATATTGAAAATGTGTCCTTCGGTCTTGATACCGTTATGAATCTAAGACCCGTTGAATTTGACTGGAAAAATGAAAGTACTGAATATAAAAATCTTGGTTTTATAGCTCAAGAGGTAGAGGAACTTATACCAAATGTTGTCTCAACAGATGAAGAAACTGGTTATAAAAGCATTAACCAAATTGGGCTTATTCCAATATTAACAAAGGCGATTCAAGATTTAGCCATAAGATATGAAACATTGGCAACAAGGTTTGAAACAAAGGAAATAAAAACAAATCTAATCTCCCCTATTACCAATAGTGATTTGGTTGTTGATTTACAACCCGACAACGATCAAGAAGCAAGTAAATTAGTTATAAAGGGAGAAGATGACAGCGAAGTTGCCTCAATTGATGCAACAGGTAAAGTCACCGCTAATACTTTGGAGGTAGAAAACGATGCAACTGTCGCAGGAACTTTGTATGCAGACAAGATTGAATCTTCAAAATTATCAGAAATTGAAGATTTGTTAAAAGAAGTTGAATCAAACCAGAACATTTTAGCTCAAAGCGCGTCTTGGGAGGTTAATACTGCTACAGACTCAGGTACATTAATTGCAGATAGTATTCAAACTAGAGACTTGTTTGTAACTGGTCAGGCAGCCATGACTTCCCTATTTGTATCTGACAATCTAGCAACCAAGTCTATTAATTCTCTTGACTCCGTCTTAGGCATTCAGTCTTTGGCCGCAATGCCTGTTGAGATAATGGCAGGTAAGGTAAAAATTGATACCTTGGGTAATGTCTATTTTGAAGGAAATGTCGAAGTTGCTGGAGACCTAACAGTTAATAATTTAGTTGTTGCAAATTCAGATTCCGTAATAGCAACAGAGTCTGCTCAGATCAACCCGGGAGAAATTGCCACCAACTCAATTGCAGGAAAAGCAGTTCTTGCAGCTGGTCAGACTGAAATAAAGATTAATAACCCTAAACTTAAAACCGAAGGCTTAATCTATGTTACACCCGTTTCCTCAACCCAAAATAAAGTACTATATGTAAAGAGCAAAGACGTTGGAACTTTTACAGTTGGTTTTAGTGAAGCAATTGATACCGACGTAGAATTTAACTGGTGGATTATTGATCTTAAAAGTGATAATATTTAAATATGAAATTACTTAAAATAATTGAAGAATATTTGTTTTTTCTAGGCCTATTTTTATTGCCTTTGGTCTTTATTCC
>DATDSD010000034.1:0-10107 GCA_035291405.1 Patescibacteria group bacterium
TTGATCAGATCGGGTCTGGAGCTTTATAAAGCAGACTGCAATACATATCCTACAACTCTTGATGTTACGTCCGGCAATGGGTCTTTAGTGGGGAATGGTACACTTAGTTGTCTTGCAGAAAATACTTATATTACAAAAATACCCGCCGACCCATTGTCTACCAAAGGTTATGTTTACCTAAAGATGACTGATGAATATATTCTTTGTGCATCACTAGAACAGGGTGGGACAGATATTTGGTGTGGTGCTCCCTGTGGTGGAGATGTTTGTAATTATGTAGTGACTAATCCATGAAGAAAGATACTGTCCATAAGTATTTAAGTTATAGAAATTGTGCATATACTCTTATCGAACTCCTGGTTGGAATATCAATAATCTCAATTGTTTTTTCTGTAGGTTTTGCAAGTTATAGAGATTTTTCCAGAAGGCAGGCGTTATCGGGAGTTACAAAGGCGCTTATTTCAGATCTTAGACTCATTCAGCAAAAAGCTTTAGCGGGAGAAAAGATTGGATCCTGCACTACTCTTGATGGTTATAAAATTAATATATCCTCTGCCTCTTATAGTCTATATGCTGATTGTGCAAGTGATATTCTTTTAAAAACAGTTGATTTGACTGCAAATGAAGTAGCTCTTACTACCTCTCCCGTCACTAGCTCAATTACCTTTAAAGTATTGGGTCAGGGCACGAATTTAACGTCTGAAGTAATAATTACAATGACCAACTCCAAAATTAATAAACAATCTACAGTTACTGTTGGAAAAGGGGGAGACGTAAAATGAAAAATATAAAAGGACAAAGTTTATTTGAGGTGATTTTGGCAATTTTTATAATTACTCTCATAGTTGTTGCTGTTGTCATACTTTCCACAAATTCTATTTCAAATTCTTTGGCATCTCGAAATAAAACACTTGCAAGTAAATATACCCAAGAAGCTATAGAGTGGTTAAGAAAACAAAAAGAGAGTGATTATATTGATTTTAAAGAAAAAGCTACTCCAGGGTTTACCTATTGTTTGATAGCTACTTTAAATTGGAATCGTCCTGCTGTCTGTGGTCCAGGGCAAACCATAGATGCAAACTCTATTTTTAGAAGAGAGGTAAGTTTTAGTAAAGAAGAAGACGTAATTGATAAATACATTATAATTGCAGACGTTGTCACTTATTGGGATGATTCAAAAGGAAGGCATGAAGCAAGATCTATTACCTATTTTTCTGACGCAAGAGAACAATGAAAACCAAAATAAATAAAGGCTTAAGTCTAATTGAAATTCTTGTTGTCATCACAATCTTTGCAGCTATTGGAATACTTGCAACAAGATCAATATTTTTAACTTTAAGGGGGGCTAAAAAAAGTGATTCATTGGTACGTGTCAGAGAAAATGTAAATTTTGCTCTATCAACAATTGAAAGGCAGATTAGAAATGCAGAATATGTTGATTGTGTTAATTCAACAGCTACAAATTTGGTTTATACATCGTTGGAGGGAATAAATACATCATTTACCTGTGTTGATGCGGGAGATTACATTGCTTCCGGAAGTGCATTATTAAGATTAACATCTCCTGATATTTCTGTAACCACCTGTTCATTTAGCTGCAGTCAAACTAATCTAGATATTCCCCCACTAGTTAAGATTACAATTGTTGCTGAAGACAACACCTCAACTTCTACAGAAAAAGGATCAATAACTACAGAAACACAAATTGTTGGTAGGAACTACTAAACTTTTGTGAGCATTTCCAGTTGATATTTTTTAACCTCGTCTAAAATTTTTTTCTTAGCAACATTCCAAGAAAATTTTGAATCTAACATTTTAATAGGTCTTTTATTTTTATCTTCCATAACATCATTGTAATAAGTAAGAGCCCTAAGTATTAAGTATTCATTTGCTCTCTTATATTTTTGTTGTAGAAAACCAAACATCTCCTTTAGACTAAACTTTTGTAATAAGTAATATATATCAATATAATCTCTTATTGCTGGCCTATGACTTACAGTTAATAGTTTCATGGCGGAAATATCCTCTAAACTGGCTAAATCTATACCTAAATAATTTACAGGCTTTCTGATGAGTGGATATCGTAACCAAAAAAAAGAACAATCAACGTGATTGATTATTGAAATTACAATATCTTTTTCAATTGCTGTGATTTTGACGTTTTTATTAAAAACACTATTGACTTGGCCTACAAGATTAGTAGATTCAAAATGCTTTTGAACAAAAAATCAAAATCTACTGATGTTCTGTGTCCAATTTGTATTGAAAGAGCGGTTCCACCCGCAAGATAAAAACCATCGTTTGTCAAAAAACTTAACTGCGGTAGTATGCTTTGTTGATATTTGTCTAAAACAGTATTGTAAAAATTGGTCATTTAAGCGTTAAAATCGATAATTGCTTTATTAAATTGACTTGGAGACGGGTCAATTGCAAAAATTTTATGCCAATATTTTAAAACACTTCTAAACCAAGAACCCTTCATTGGTGTGGCAACTGTCTGTTTGATGTCCATTTTTGTATAGTTATTTGCAAGCCATTTTAAAGCTTTACCATCACCCTTGTTCAAAATCTCAGTGATAATCATCTCTTTATTTTTTTCTAAGTCAAGTTTGTCCAAATCATATGAAGCTAAGTAAGGAGCTAAGAACTTTGGTAAACTCATATTATAATATTATACTACAACTACGGTGCTACTTCAGCCCATTTGGTGCGTTTAAACATAAGAACTTTGGGGAAAAGTAAGACTTGATCAGGAGCAAATTCAAAAATTTCAGCAGCAGTTGCATCATCTGCCAAATTTCTTCGAAGGTTAAATCCTCCTAGAGCAGCGATTGATCCTCTTACCCATAATTTTGATGCTCCTTCGCCTGTTGAGAAATCCCCATCAGTTAGATATATGCCTTCAAGTGATGGATTTGCAGCTCTTGTAATTCCCCCATCTACATTAATGTTTCCTCCCACAAATGCGCCAAAAAAACCTACCCCATCAGTTACAAATATTTCATTTTTAATATTAAGATCTCCTGACACAAATAAAATTACTTTTCTATTCCCAAAATTTATATAAGTAAGTACTGGAGTATCTAATGTTCCCTCTACTTTGTACCATTCATAACCGTAGTGTATTGGAGTTCCGTTGCCATTGGATAAATTACCAATATCACCAAAATCTACATCTTCGGGAATTAATCCTTCAAAATAGGAATAATCAAAACTTTTTGGTTGAAAAGTCTGAGTATTTGCATTCCAACCAAGGGAAGAAATACCACCAGGTTGAGTAGTTAAGGAAGTACCATAAACAGGAACTCCAGGATATCCCCCGTCCCCATTATCTATCAGCTTTGAAGCTGATTCAACTTTTGAAACTATATTTTCATTTGTTGTAATATCTCCATCGATTACTTTCCACCATGGAGCATCAAGAGTAACTACGGGAACATCATTTACTTTTAAAGTGGAGGTTTTATTACAAACGTCAACTCTACCTCCAATATTTGCACTTGCTTTAATTGTTACTTCATATGGATTTGGTGGGGGGTTAATGTTAGAAACTATATTTGCGGTTGTGGTGTAATAACCATTAAGATCTGGGGTAGTATCATAAGTTGGTGAGACATTAGCCGCTACAGGAGTACCAACAGCAGCAATTGTAGAAAAATTAACACGATTGATAGTAGTTCCTGGAGGATCTACGGTAACAGAAGCTCTATAAGCGACAGATGCTCCTCCCTCATTTCTTGTTACAACAGTAGAAGGTAAAAGATTTATGCTACAAGTTGGTTGGGTAATAGTTACACTTGTATAATTTGATGCACAATCAAGAACATTATTAAGATAGACATTTGATTTTAAGACAGTTGAACCCTGTGCTACCGCTGGGCTAACACTTGTTTGATATGGATAGGTGTTAGTTATACTAAGCGGATTAAAAGCAACAATTCCTGCGGGGTTTTGCACAAATCCTACACGAACATTTGTAGGGCTTGTTCCCCAAACATATTTTGAAACAACTTCTGATGCTAAAGTTTCTGCTGGGTCACCAGATTTAAAATCCATTGTTGTTGGAGTCATAACACAAGAAGAAATTCTTGTTTTGTCCTCACCTGCCCCATAACACCCTGGGGGACCGAGGCCAGCTATACTAAAATAATAAACAGTTCCCTTGGTGAAGCCATCAACAACTAAAGGTGAAGATACATTAGTACCGTTTCCACCCAGTCCGGTGAAAATAATACATCCATCTAAAGCACCAAAAGCTGGATTACAGTATGCTGTTGCACTAACCCAGTTTGAACTAGCTCCTATACTAACTGTATTTGCCCCGCCGCTAGTAAAAGAAATAGTAGCCTTCATTTTACCCCCTGTACCAGTGGACCAATGAATAGCAATAAATTGTGGTGCCGTCCAATCAGAATTACTACAAGTACTTCCCCCACCACCGCCAGAACCACAGGGAATCGTGACATTACTCTCTTCTTTTATACACGAATTACCCTCCAAATAGCAGCCAACCCATGCATATGTTGTTACACAGCCTTTACCGTCATTATTATCAACGCAAGCAAATTCATCCGTTCTTGTCAATGGCTGACAAGTATCGGAACAATCATAAGTATATGACTGCTGTATATCTGCACACTGAACGGCAAAAGAAGTTTTTGGCGATATCAATAACTCCATGAATAAAGTTAAAATTAAAATGATGAAATATTTATATTTTGGCACACTCATTAATAAAATATTACCACGTTGCAAGACCTTTTAGAAGTAAGAAAGCGAACTTTATTTACTTGGTGGATAGGCAAAGTCAAGTACCTCTTGGTTGGCTTTGACACTAATACCAAGATAACCCTTCGAAATTAGTTGATCAAGCCAATATATCAGGTCAGTTATACCGACCTCATCTGATCGATAATTCATACCCTCCCCCACAACAACATAATACTTCGGCGGTTCAAGTATTGGGCATATAATCCGACCACTAACATCTGTTGTGTAGGGAATATTATCAATAAAAATCATGACAGAATCATATTTAGTAGGATTAAATTCACCAAACTGAGCATGTACAGTAGAATTTTTATCCTTTTCCCATTGTCTAAATGCAGAATTTAATGCATATACGACAGCGTCAGTTATATCGTTGTGGGCGATATTTGGGTCTGGTATTACAATAATCGCTCCTTCTCCTGCTCTTTTAGCTGCCTCGTCAGGGTTTGCAAATATAGTTATTTCCCCCGATGGGTTTAAAATCATAATCTCAGTACCAGACGGTAAAATCATTATTTCTGTTGGGTTTTGCATGATGATATAGTCTTTTCCATCAAACAAACTTTCCGTTTTATATTCTTTACCGTCGAAGTGTCCAATAATAACCCCACCGGTAAACACTTTTTCCCAATCCTCCAAAGTCATTTTGACTTCTGGTGTTGAGGTTGCTTCAGGGATTGATGGTGGAACTTCAAATTTAATAGGTTTTGCAAAGTCTACTTTACCAGTAGAGGAAATTGATATTTTAAAATCAAATACTTTACTATCTGGAGATGTATAGTGTGCTGTTAGATAATTCTTTTCGTTTGATAGATTATTTAAATCAATCAAAAAGACATTTTCTGATCCAATCACTCCCAAATTTGGAGCAACTGGTGTGACTTCTGTCGTGGGGCGAAGCCATGTTACAAATGATCCATCAGGTGCATAACCACCATAAATTGGTTGCCAAACTCCATCCTTGCCTTTAATTCTACCTACGTTTACACCGTCAGTATCTGTAAAAAATAGAATTTGTTCCGCACCAAAATCAAAACTTGCCACATCTTCAGGTCTAACCCCTTCACATTTATCTTTACAAGACGACAAAAAATTTTGCACATCTGCTGGTTTCATCGATGTGGCCGCAGGAAGTTCAGGGGTAGAAGTGGATGTTTCGGCTGTTGATGTAGCCGTCTGGGTTGATGATACTTCAATTGGTAGTGGACGGGCAACAACGCCGCACATAAAAGTAATTCCAACACTTCCGCCACCCGCTATGGCTAGATTTCTAGTAGCCCTTTGTTTTAATTTTTTGTATGCTTCTTCAACATCTTTTCCAACGGTTGCAGATATAACAGCACTTTTTGCACCCTTATGCACTGTTAGTTTAAAATCTTTCCTCATCTTTTGGGATAGTTCGATTTTTTCTCGTGTTTCATCGTTAACAGATTTTGGTATTCGTCCTTGTGAGAGCGTTTCGAGGTTCCTCATACCTTGCCGTACAGCTTTCAAATTTGAATCTAGTAATACTGCAACAGCTTGTTTATCAATCGCCCCATCATCTGTTGGTAGTACTCTAGATTTGGAGTGTTCCATTAATCTATCAAGGGTGTCCAATCTATGAGATTCAAGAATAGACTGCACTGTTTGTTTTGCTTGTACAGCAAACATTCTTTTAACCTCACCGGTCAAATTAGGTGGCGGAGCAATATTAAAATTTTGATGAGCCATACCCAATCTAACTTGATTATCAGTTCCGTCGAAATGAAGATTATTTGGAAGTTCTGGATAAAAAACAATTCCGTCACGTACAGTACTTAACATATTTTTTAAACCAGCTTCTATAGAAATTGATGGGAAAAATATTTCTGAAGTTTGAGCTGAAACACGAGCAGCTTCAGCAACTCTCGTCTCAGCTTGGATACCAAGTTGCTCGCGAGTTGTACTTATTTTTTCAACCCAGCTGGGATCTGTAATGTCGTTTGTACGATGACCAACTCTAAATTCTACTGGCATAGTTTGTTCCTGTATCATATATTATAACAGTCCAGCTTATCAACCCCCACTGAACCAAGTCTCTAATATATCCTATAATAACTTAACCATCTTCATTTGTCAAATTTTTGTAAACCTTCTTCTAATGCTGTTGCAATTAATTTTTCTAAATTCGAATAATTACCCTCATCCGCCTCTTGCATGGCTCGTATGTACTTTTTTCTATCTAGTTTTGTTGAAGATTTGATTTCAATCAACGGCAACCTGAAATTCAATAGCAGAAGAGTGGTTAATAATCTAGCCGTTCTACCATTGTAGTCATTAAAAGGATGAATAAATACAAATCTATGCTGAAATTGTGCGAGCAACTTTATAATTTCGGATAAATATTTATCACTGGTTTCAATAGGCAGATGTTTTATTTGTTCGTCTAAATCCAAACATAAATTAATTACTAATTCGTTAATTTTAAAATATGAGGGTGCTTCTTTCTCGGAAAAAGTTACTTGGATAGTCCTAAATTTCCCTGCCCATTTTGGGAAGATCCATCCAAAAGAAATTCTATGAATTTTTTTAATTAATTCTGGAGTAATTTTGATTTTTTTATTTTTTACAGAAAGTTTGTAAATAAATTCAAGACCTTTTTTAACACCTTCAATTTCTAATTTGACGAGTTTACTTCGGGGTACGATACCAAATTTAGTATCTTTGTAAGATGTTGATCCTTTAGGCATCAGTTATCAATAAACAATGACGAAATAAATTGTTTGTTTGCCTTTTCACCCTCTAGATTAGTTGTTCTTGTTATAATTTCAGGCATAATTGATCTAAAAAATTTAAAGAAACTTTTATCATTCACCTTTTTTGTGATGTATTTTTTGTAATTATCTGCAACTTTTCTTGTCATGTCTAAATTATAGCATAAAAAAACTTAGTGATGTGCTAAAATTGGTAAGGTTATGACAAAACTTCAAGAATTTATTAAAAATAAGCCATATCTAATCTGGTATACAAAAAACTATGATAATTTGAGCGAAAAAGCAATTGTTGAAAGTATATTAAATTATGGCAATTGGGAAGATTATTTATATTTGGAGAATATTTTGAGTATTAAGAGGGTTAATGATATTTTCAAAGAAATAAGTAGCCAAAAAAGAGTCAATTTACGTCCCCAGACTGTAAATTATTTTTCAAATTATTTCAAAGCATATGCATGATGAGATACTTGATGGCAATCAAAATAAATTGTTAAATTTTGAGATTAATCTTGATGTTGTATAAGAATCTTTTAAAAATTAGTTTACAGAGGTGATTCTGTGTTATATTTAATACATGAGATATAGATGTCAAAAAGGCCAAGCGGTATTGATTGTTCTTCTTTCTCTTTCTGTTGTTCTAGTTGTTGTTATGTATATTCTGTCCCGTTCAGTTACTGATATTTCTCTTTCTATTAAAGATGAAAATGCAATGAGAGCCTTTTCTGCAGCTGAGGCAGGAATTGAAAGAGCCTTAGTAGCAGGTTCAACAGGTTCTCAAGAAATAGGTGGTGCAGGCTTTGAGGCTTCTGTAACTGATTTTGCAGCTGGACAAACTTATGTTACGTATCCTATTAGTCTTAAATCCGGAGAATTGGCAACTTTTTGGTTTGTGGAGCATGATGATAATGGCAATTTAACCTGTGTAGCCAGCTCCTGTTTTACTGGAGATCAAATAGTATTACGTTGGGGGGATGAAGGTACCTCAGATAGTGCTGCGAATACACCCGCAATTGAACTTACAGTTTATTATTCAAATTTGGTTGGGAATTCTCCCGACCTTACAACCTTAAAAGTGGCAAGAGCAACTTATGATACTTTCTCTTCAAGAAGACTAAATGATAATAAATTTTTAGCTGCGTATAGTGGTGTCCAAGTAATTGGAACTGATAGATTTCAATTTCATAGAACTGTAAATTTTGAAGATAATTTAGGAATTCCCAATACAGCATTAGTCCAACCAATATATGCAACAGTTAAAATGCTTTATAACACTACACCTCATAAAGTAGGATTGGTTGTAACTGGTGGAGCAGTACTTCCCTCTCAGGGTTCTGTGATTGATTCAACAGGTTCATACGGAGATGCAAACAGAAGAATAAGTGTATATCAATTGCATCCAGTTGTACCGCCAATTTTTGGCAATGCACTGTATAGTGGTACTGGAATAGTTCAATAATTTTCTCTAGAATAGAATAAAGTAAATTTAAATAAAACTGCCCATGGTTGGAATAGATATTGGTTCAAAAAGTATTAAAGTTATAGAGGCTAAAAAATCCTCTAATTCTTGGCAACTACTAGTCTCGGGGGCTGTTGGTTTTAATGGCACTGCTCCTGAAAAAATGATAGCTGAAGATGAATTTGCAAAGGCGGGAGAACTGCTTAAAAAAACAGTAAGTCAAATAAAAATTAGTTCAAAGGATGTGAATATCGGTCTTCCAGAACGTCTTGTTTTTTCTAGGGTCATTAAGTTTCCAATGCTGACAGATGAAGAAGTAGTTGCAGCTATTAAGTGGGAAGCAGAACAATATATTCCAATACCCTTAAATGAGGCTGTTATACAGCACGTTGTTTTAGAAAAAAAGGAAAATCCTGCTGAAATTTTAGTTTTACTTATTGCAGTTCCTAAGACAATTGTTGAAAAGTATATAAAAATTGTAAGACTTGCTGGTCTAAATCCAATCTCAGCTGAAACTGAATTAATAGCCTTATCAAGAAGTTTAGCTCCTGCTACTGGGACATCACTGATTTTAGATTTGGGTGCAAATTCAACCAATATGGCGATTGTTAAAAATTCAAAAATTTACTTCACAAGATCCATTCCTGTTGCTGGTGAGGCTTTTACCAGAGCTGTGTCGCAGGGAATGGGTGTAACTCCAGAACAAGCTGAAGAATACAAAAAAACATACGGGCTTTCTACTAGTCAGTTAGAAGGTAAAATTAAAAATGCACTAGATCCTGTCATGAGAATGGTTGTTGATGAAATTAAGAAAGCAATTCATTTTTATCAGACAGAAGGGCAAACCGAAATGCCTTCTTCAGTTATTCTCACTGGTGGAGCTTCTTTTATGCCTGAAATTCAAAGTTATCTTACTGATCTATTAAGTCTTGAAACTGTAATAGGTGATCCCTTTAGTAAATTTACCATAGATTCTGAAACAGCCAAAAGTTTGATTCCCTATTCATCATATTATGGTACGGCTGCTGGTTTAGCTATGCGAGAGGAATAAAAAATGGAGAAAAGAATAAATTTAATTCCTGAAGATTTAACGGTACCTGTTTCAACAGTAAAATTAACAAAATTAATAAACAAAATTTCAGTTTT
>DATDSD010000035.1:0-8964 GCA_035291405.1 Patescibacteria group bacterium
ATTTGAGTATCACAAAGTTCTTGTGCTTTTCTTATTACATCCAATCTCTCTACGATTATTTTCTGGGCATTTAGGTTTGGAAGTGGAATTTGTAGATTTTCAATTGTCGTTTTGTTTATAGCCTGAAATGTACTTCCTGACGATCCTTCCCAATTATCTTCATGTTGTTTAAGAAGATAATATAAATACCATTGATTAGCTTGCTCTTTTTTGGCCCGAATGGCGCTAAGACCTCTACCAATACATGTTTTTTCTTGAGCTATATTTATCGGGCCAACTGGCGCTCTGACTGAAAGAAGGATGTCTCTGTTTTCAGCAATTCTTACGGGAACGGAACAATATCTATCGACTTTCGGATACAAATCGCCAAATTCAGCTTTTCCTTGAAAAAACGGTAATCCAACACCTTCATTATTGTAAGTAGATGATGGAGGCGATTGACCCATCAAAATGTCAGCAACTTCTCCTAATTTTTTTGGCCAATTATTTGTCATAATGACTTAATTTCCTTAGATTGTAATTTAATCGCCGTATCATTAAACACGAACAGACTAAAGCCAATTCTATCCTCCTTCAATTGAGGTTGGACATAACAAAATTCTTGAACGATTAAATATTTACTTGTTCCTTCAACGTTTATTTTATAACTTCCTATTAAACTTACACGTTCATCGTCATTAACAATCTTAATATTTACATTTTCTAATAGATATAGGTTTATTAGTCTACCCAGGTTATTTAATGGTAATTCTAAAACTAAGTCATTTTCTGTAACCCGTCCTTTATACACCTTGAACCTACTCAGATCGTGTATTATAAACCGAATAAAATTCAAAAATTTGTTTTCGTGTAACACAGGTAAATTCTTTATTTGATATAGGTGATTTCCCCGATTATTTTTAAAATGTGCCACACCACTTTCATAGTGATATGTGTATTCATGGAACAGATCAATATTTAATTCTCTTTTTGAGCTGAAAAATGCTTTCAAATCTGGAGGTTTAATATATTTGGATGTTTTGTGAGTATATATTTTCCTACCAATTAGATCAGGCACCATCACCTTAAAATAATTTTCACCATATTTATCATTACCGTGAGAAATTTTATAAATTCTGTACAAGTCCCCTTTTTCATTTTTAAGAAAAAGGTTTACTGTTTGTATATTACTCATCAGAGCTTTTTCTCTAAAATTATTGGGATTATCTTAAGAAAAAGTTCTTTACTAAAATTGATTATCCAAATAAGGATACTTTTAATTTTCTCCCAGTTTTTATCTGTTTTACCTAGCTCTTCTTTTAATTCACTAAGCTTGTTTTTGCTTTCCTTGTTTTCACCTTGTTCTATTAAATTGTCTATCGTGTAATTAATCTGCAACGACATTTCGTTTTGATTTTTATTAAAAATTACAATTCCGGGAGATGTGTTAAAAGTGCTTTCAGAATTAAATCCATATTCTGCTTCTAATTTTCTTATTACTCCCATCATCTGTGATTTGACAATTCTTATGTTTGTCATGCTTCTTATTTCAGAATCGGGAATTTTAAAACGAGAATAGTCAGTGTTGGTAACACCTGATAGGTTGTCTACAGAAGAGTTGTAGTTATCTACGTTAAATTTTGGGATAATATAAGGACCCGCGTTGATTGATTGAGGTAAAGATTCCAAAAATCCTTTTATCTCTCCATAAATGGATCTTATTTTCGTTAATTGGATTTCAGCCATACTCTATATTCCTTTTATTAACAACTTTTCAATTTTTATCCTTAAATCTTTATATTCCAAATCTATGCTATCTATTTCTTTTAATATTTCACTTGGTTCTCTGAGGTTTTGTTTATCTCCACCCGACTCTGGCTTGTACGTACTTGAACTTAGGATAAAATCATTTTCTTTGACTCTATTAACATTCACAATCCAGCTCTGTTCTGATACTTTTCTTTCTGGCCATTTGGAAAGAAGATCGGGAAGATCATTTTTGAATGGATCGGGCTTTCTATTGGTTCCCTTTGTATATCCATCACTTTCAACTTCATAAAACCAAACTCTTCGTGTGGGTTTACCCGTATTTTTGAATATTAGGAAGCTTGTTTTTACTCCTGCGTATGGATTAAAAACTCCTTGAGGAAGTGAAACCACAGCTTGCAGTTCCATTTTCTTCAATAATAGCTTTCTTAATGCAACACCCGATCTATTTCTGCCAAAAAGTAAGCCTTCATTTACAATTACTCCACAAGTTCCACCAAACTTCAAAGACTCAATCATTAGCCCCACAAAAAGAATTGAAGAATCTTTTGCTTTAACCGGCAAAACAGTTCTAAGTCTCTCAAGAGACACTTCTCCCGCGAATGGTGGATTGGCAAGAACTACGTCCCAATTCATTTCTTCCTCGGCATCCGCTCCTCCTGCAAGAGAATCTCTTCTATAAACATTTTTAGCCGCAAGCCCATGAAGAAGCATGTTCATAATTGCAATTTTTATACTGTCAGGAGAAACGTCAAAACCCCAGAAGGTACTTTCTTGTAAGGTGTTCCAGTCTTTTTCTCCCAATAAATCTCCTTTACCTTTTTGATACTTATCTCCATTATCTGACGTAATTTCTTCCAGAGTTGTTTTTGAATTCTGAGATTTAATATGTTCATAGGCTGCGAGTACAAAGCCAGCGGTTCCACAAGCAGGATCACAGATCCTTTGTCCCAATTTAGGATCAACCATCTTTACAATCGTTCTAATAATGTGTCTTGGGGTTCTAAATGATCCAATTCTTCCAGCAGTTGTCAACCTTGCAGTTAAATGCTCGTACATGTCTCCTTTTACGTCAATATCAATTTTGTTAAATTCGATCTTGCTAATGACGTCTACAACCTCCGAGAGAAGAATTGCGTCGGGAATTAAAAATCTGACTTCTTGAAAGAACTTTTTAACATCTTCATGATTTTGAATTCCACTCTGAAAAAAAGTTATTAGTTCATCTCTAACAAACTTAAACATTGATTGCGTGTCCGGCATTTTAGACCAGACAGACCATCTAAACTTCTCATTTTTCCCGTCAAATATAGATTTGTAAGGTTTCTTCATCATTTTTGCGGCTTGAATCCTGTCGTTCTCTTGTTCCTCTAACATCTTGGCAAAGAAAAGAAAGCTTATTTGTTCAATATAGGCAGTTGGTGCAACTATTCCGTTTGCGAAGAATTTATCGGCAAGTCTATCGACTGTATTTAATAATTCGTCCTTTGTCATCTTCTCAGATAAAAATAGTTTCACTCAACTCATCTAAAACTTCTATAAGATTTTCTTCACCAAATAAAGAAATTGCGAGTTGAAGTCCACCCTGATCAGAAAAGGGTGGTTTCGTAAAATCCTCTGCATCAATTTTTTCATCCCCGGCAACGAATCTATCTCTAAGCTGAGCTAATAATCTCGTTTGCTGAGGTGTGAAGTTTTTCTGTCTAAGCCAAGAGGAGTAAACATCTTCTATTCTTTCTTTTTTGGTTGGAAATTTATATTTATCAAACACGGCCTTAATAAAATCTACTACGGATCCGGTAGGTTCTTTATAGGCTTCTTGCAAATTTTCTTGATTAAAATAATATTCAGGAGAGTTTAATTTCTCGATTAGTTTTTGAATTTCTTCGCTGGTTAAAACTTTATCACCCAGAATTTTTTGAACCACCGGTTCCGTTTTCATTGACTTAACCGTTTCTACAAATTTTTCTGTATAGGTTTTTCTGTCAATTGCCATTCCCTCAGGTCCAACATTAATTGTTTCTCTTGATGTAATCTCATCAGAAACCTCACTTTCCGGAACAATTATGAAATCAAACGGTTTCCTTTTTCTTGCTTCCTCAACTTGTTTACTAAAGTCTGACGGAAGAAACTTTTCTCCTGGAATTGCATCCGCAAGCATCGGATCGTTAAACCTTGAAGCGTTATCGACAAAATCATAAACCAAGAAGCTGGTTTTATTAATATTGGGGTCTAGACGAGAACCCCTGCCTCTAATTTGTTGATAAAGAATTGCAGAAACTGTAGGCCTCATCATTACAATATTCTCGACGCTTGGAGCATCAATTCCCGTATCAAGCATTCCAACTGAGATAAGACAAATTGGAAAAGCTTGTTTTTTAAAATCTGCTAGTATTTGATCGGAATTTTGAGTGTCAGAAGTAATTATTTTGGCATATTCACCTTTATATTCCGGAAAAACTGCATCAAAATGTTCCTTTAGTTGGGCCGCATGATTTTTGGTAACTGCAAAAACCAAAGTTTTTCTTGGATGAGTTCCTCCTAATTGAGTCTCGTGAAGCCTAAATTCTTCAACCATTAGTCTATTTCTTGAACGAATTGTAATTTTCCTTTCGAGATCCGATGGTTTATAGTCAACTCCGTCATAATTAACACCCTGAACCGTAATTCTTGTTTTAGCAAGGTAGATATTATATTTTGCTAAGAAACCGTCCTTAATTCCGCCAACAATGTCATAAGCAAACGTAGGTTCACCGCTTTTTGAGGCATGATTCCAACAATCATAGAATTCATAAGTGTTACGAACAAGCTTTTTCTCTTTTTCATTAAAATACTCATAATGGCCTAAATTGGGTGTTGCCGTTAGACCAATCTGTAAAGCATCAAAATGGTTTAATAAATCTCTATAAATATTGTAAATCGACCTATGACATTCATCGGTTATGACAACATCAAAATGACCTGGAGAAAATCTTTCAAGCTGGGAAGCAATTGTTGGCAGGGTACCGATAACTATTCTGCCCAGTTCTTTTGGTTTGCCCCCATACCATACTTTTGGTTCATAACCTTTCAAATATTCTGCTAGGACTTCTTTAGCTTGTTCTGCAAGATTTTTACGGTCAACAAGAAATAAAACTTTTTGAGTTAGACCCGCTTCAAACAACCTTTTCAAAATTATTGCAATTGTCAGTGTTTTTCCTGTTCCTGTAGCCATTTCAATAAGCATCCTTCTTTTTCCTTTCGAAATAGCTTTATCTACAGCCAGAACCGCCTCCTTTTGATATGGTCTTACTCTAATATCTTTGTTGAAATGATAGAAGTTTTCAGGGATGGGAATTTCTTCTAGGGGTTTTGATTGTTTCGATAAGACATTTCTTCTTTCTAGGTCATCTCTACCATAGAATGAATCTATTTGTCTTGCATTTGAATTTTTATAATCCCAGAAGAATATTGTTTCTCCATTGGAGAGAAATATAAACGGGGCGTCGATTGATTTAGCGTACTCTTTTGCTTGTTCTTGAGCTAAGTTTGGATTTACTGAAAATTTTTTGGCCTCAATTACTGCTAGAGGCCTGCTTCTTGAATCTAAAAGAAGATAATCTGCACGACCATCAGCCGCCGGTTCTTCTGTGGAAACTTGGCTCTTATCTTCAATACTCCAACCGGCCTCTCTAAGAAGTCTGTCAATTACAATTCTAGAATCAGTTTCGACTGTTCGCATCAAGTATATTTTACTACTCGCGGAGCTAATTTGCGATGGAATCCTTTGAAGTTACAGCAATTTTCTCAAAATCACATGCTTAAAATACTTTTCTTGAAATTCAACTAACTTTTCTATTTCTTCATCTGAAAAATCTTCACCGTTTGGAGTAACCACTAACTTGTCGTCATTGTCATTTGTTCTATGAATTACGGCAATACAAACCCCTATTATTTTATCACTCGGTTTGTCTATTCCTAAAACATATACATCCTGCTCTTCCCCATCAGGAGATTTTGTATTTGGAATATAGCCGTAATTAACTTCGTAAATAAAACCATGTTGAGGGTGTTTTGAACCGAGGGGTCTATCAATAACAACATTTACTTTCTGACCTAAAAAACCTAATGAATTAACCATTTAAATATGAGAGGTATCATTCCAGTTGACAAGAGTCCACCCCCATTTGTCTATATATTCGCAAACAGTAATTCCGGTATTTTTAAGCCATAAATGCTCTCTTAATTGTAAAAATATTTCCGGAGTTAAACTTTTCCCAAATATTGCTTTACAGATGATCATTTTTATCATGGTTGCGTGGGACACACATAATACGTTTTGCTCTTTGTGATGCAGGAGTAGGTGTTCAAGTACTCCTTTTGCTCTTTTATTTAGTTCTTCAAAAGTTTCCTCGTCTGAATAACGCTCATTTCCTCTAAGAAATTCCTTTCTGGCTAATTCTCTAATTTCCAAAATCTTTTTATCCTCTGCCAATTTCCCCCAGATTTCACTGGGATTTCTTATTTCTTTCAAGTTTTCCCAAGACTCAACCTGAATTTTTAACTTATCGGAAATTATTTCCGCTGTTTGTATTGCCCTAATCATTGGGCTTGAGTAGATACTGTCGATTTTATGTTTTTTAAGTCTTTCGGCAAGAACCTGACCTTGTTTAATTCCTTCTTCGGAGAGGGGAACTTCCGGGCCTTGATGAAGCCCTTTTTTGTTTCCTTCAGATTCCCCGTGTCTTACAAAATAAATTATCATTTTCAAACCTAATATTATCTTAGATATATGTTAAACTCAAATCGAAATGAATACTTTTTATTTAATCAGACACGGACAGAAAGTGGGAGAATCCGGAGATCCCGGACTTACCGAATTAGGAAAAGAGCAAGCAGAAAAAACAGCCGAGTTTTTAAAAGATAGGAAGATTATTAAAATTTATTCTAGTACTTTCGCAAGAACTAAAGAAACCGCAGAGATTATTAATAAAATCCTAAAAGTCGCGATTGTTTTTGACGACAGATTAAGGGAAAGAATGAATTGGGGTTCAATTCCTAACCAAACATTAGAAGAATTTTTGAAAGAGTGGGAATACTCTAACTTCCATAGAGAGTTTAAACCTAAAGTAGGTCATTCTTCACTACAATCAGGAAAAGATGCACTTGATGTAATATCTGAGATATCAACATCCCTCCCCGATTCCAATGTTGCCATAATCACCCACGGAGGAGTTATTTGTGATTTATTGAGAAATTTATTTTCAGATAACGAACTTAGAAAATTTATATCAGACTTTCCTGAACAATTGGATAAATTGATTAAAGAATGCTCAATAACAACACTTATTAAAAATAATACTGGATTTACTTTGAAAGAAATTGGGGCAGTTAATCATCTTGTATAATTTACTTATGGATGTATATTTTAAAAAAGAAATTATTTATCCGTTTGATAAAGAAATATTTAAATTTGATGTCGCCGAAACATTATTTTCAACCTTTGACATAGATCATGGTACTGACATATTAATTCGTGCCATTACTCCGAGTAAGCCTAAAAGTATTTTAGATCTTGGATGTGGGTATGGACCTCTTGGAATAATTCTTGCAAAAAATGACGCACAGGCAGAAGTTGTAATGGTTGATAAAGATCTTCTTGCGGTTCGTTACGCTAAATGCAATATTGCAAAAAATAAAATCATTAATGCAATTGCCATAAGTAGTTTGGGTGTCGAGGAGGTAAAAGATAAAACATTTGATTTAATAGTTTCTAACATTCCAGCAAAAATTGGCGATGAAGCCATTACCAAAGAATTTATTTTAGATCCATATAAACTTCTTAATCCCAATGGCGAGTATTGGATAGTTGTGGTAAGTGCCTTGAACCGTCTTATACCTAAAGTATGCAACTTAAATAATATAAAGGTGAAAGAAATTAAGAAAAGAAGAGGCCATACTGTTTATAAAATAAAGAAACCTAATATTGATAAATTTGAGAAACTGATAGAATAGCTAGTATGGGAGATTATTCAAAATACACTAACTATAAAACAGTTATGGCTGTTAACGCCCTTATTTGGTGCAACGGTAAAATATTAATGCTTAAAAGAGCAGACACCAAGAAACTTGATCCCGGACTTTACGCTGGAATTGGAGGAAAGGTAGAACCTCACGAAAGTTTTTACGATGCTCTCCTTCGGGAAATTAAAGAAGAAACCGGACTTACGAAATTTGAATCGATTAGACCTTATTCCGTAACCCAGCATCCGTATCCTCCAGATGATTCCGAATGGGTGAATATCTATTTTATTGTCAAAATCTCAAATCAGGTAAATATAGAACCAAATAAAGACGGGACTTTTCACTGGATTGATCCAAAAGAAATAGGCTCATATCAAACCACTACCGACACCAAAGAATATATCAAAATTATTTCCAGTAATCCTAATGCCTTTATCTTCGGATTTTTTGATCATGATAAAGAAGGAGCGCTCACCAACAAAGTAATTAAAGTTTTGTAGATATGGAAGATAAACCAAGAATAAAAATCAGATTAAGAATGATAATTGTTAAAAATGGAAAGCTTCTTGTGACATATGATTCGCTAGAAGACTATTACTATTACATTGGAGGAAAACTGGAATACGGAGAGACTGTTTTGGAGGGAGCCCAAAGAGAAATAAAAGAAGAACTTGGAGAGGAGATTAAACTGGAATTCAAAAAGATTCTTTATATCAGAGATTTTCTTCAATCGGAAAAAGATGAACATAGTTTGGAGTTATTTATCTTAGGAGACATTAATAAATTTGAAGAACTTGAGCATTATCTCGATCCTGAACACGGAGATAAGAAATGGTCTACGTGGCTTGATATAAATTGCCTTCCCGATAATCTTTTCCCTAAAGCCTTAACTAAAAAACTTCAAGAAGATTTCAAAAAAAGATTTCTCAATTCCGGAGAATATGTAGGAAGAATGGAGAACAAATAAATCTGAATATTTTTAAATGACAAAGTTAATGGCCTTGCCAGTTACGTAAAACACTTTCTTAATTTTTTGGTTTTCTAAATACTTTCCAACCTTTTCATCGTCTTTTGCTATTCTTTCAATTTCTCTTTGTTTATTTAGACTGACAGATTTATTTAATATTATAGTAGATCTTAGTTTACCGTTTATCATAATTGCAATTGTTGTATTTTCTTCTTGTACGTCTGCCGTGGCAATTGGCCATTGTTGAT
>DATDSD010000036.1:0-2546 GCA_035291405.1 Patescibacteria group bacterium
CAAGACAGATTCCAAGGTATTCTTTAAAACTTGAATTTATGGAAGCGGTTAAAGGCGTTGAAAAAGAATTTAATATTGAAGGAAAAAAGAGAAAGATTAAAATTCCAGCAGGAGTTGATGAGGGAACAAAAATAAATTTTGGAGATTTTACCTTATCGGTAAATGTAGCTCCCCATAAGTTTTTTGAAAGGAATGGTGATGATATTTATATTAATGTCACAATTCCCTATTCAATGGCAGTCTTGGGTGGAACAATTAAAGTTCCTACAGTTGAAGAAGAAGTAAAATTGAAAATAAGAGAAGGAGCCGGATCCGGAACAATGATTAGGCTTAGGGGTAAGGGGGTAACAAATCTTCATCATGGGGGTAAAGGAGACCAGTATGTAAAGCTAAATATTATGGTTCCTGAAAAATTAACGAGAATACAAAAAAGAATAATAGATGAATTAAGAGATGAGGGTCTTTAGGTGTTGACAAAGGTTTTTTAAGAATAGATACTAAATTATATGGATCCGAATAACACAATAGTTTCTACTCCAACTCCTACTGCAACACCAACACCAGCTCCTGTTGCAATTCCAACATCAATACCTCAGGTTCAACAACCTGAACCACGGTCTGAAATTCAATATGCCACAACATGGTCAAGAATTTTAGCTGGTTTTATTGATGCAATAATTGTTTCAATCCCAATTTTTATACTAGGTTTTATTTCTGGAATTTTGATGGCTTTACTTGGTGCACCATCACCATCTACTAATGGTTCAGTCTCAATGATTATTAGTGTGGTGGTTAATTTAATAGGTTATGGATTTATGATTTTTTATTATATATATTTCACTGGTTCAAAGGGACAAACTCTTGGTAAAAAAGCAGTGAAAATAAAAGTTGTTAAAGAAAGTGACAATTCAGTTCCGGGATATGGAACTGCATTTTTAAGAGAAATTGTGGGCAAGTTTGTTTCTAGTTTAGTTTTTTCATTGGGGTATTTTTGGGTAATATGGGATTCAAAAAAACAAGGATGGCATGATAAAATTGCTCATACAATAGTTATTAAAGTTCAACCTCAAAACATATAAAAATATGAAGGATATTGATTACTCCAAGATAATCAAAAGATCTTGGGAAATCACAAAGAAGAATAAATGGCTCTGGGTTGTGGGAGTGGTTATAGCTGCTTTTGGAGGAGGAAGTGGAAGTGGTGGTGGCGGGGGAGGCTCAAGCTCTAGTACGTCAACAACCTTACCCTCCCAATCTCCTGCCCCAATACCAGTAGAGGATATTAAAGATAAAACATCATATGTCTTGGGAATAGCTACTGATTCATTACAAAATTGGCTTTCAAATTTTCCAGCTATAAATTGGTTTGTTATTGGTGTGGTTATTTTCTTAGTAATTCTTTTTGGTACAGTTGTTATCTGGATTTTAACCAGTTGGGCAAAGGGAGCATTAATACAAGGTTTAGAAGATGCAGATAACGAGAAAGAAGTAACTTTAAAATCAATTTCTCCATATGGTATTTCAAATATTAAAAAGATTATTATTTTTGGACTAATTTCTACTGGGATGACCCTCTTGGTGTTATTTGGAGCCTTAATTGCTGTTGGTTTGGGGTTTTTAATTTATTCATTTGCCGGTAGTTCTTCTACAATATTATTAGTTTTGTTAGGGATTTTATTAGCCTTTGTTTTTATTATTATAATTGCCATTT
The DNA here is from genome assembly GCA_035291405.1 of Patescibacteria group bacterium. Taxonomy (GTDB): domain Bacteria; phylum Patescibacteriota; class Microgenomatia; order UBA8517; family UBA8517; genus UBA12026. The sequence goes on from DATDSD010000036.1 coordinate 1,712, forward strand.
TTACAATGGTCTCCACCTATGCCGAGAGACTAATGGTTCTTAAAGGCCTAAGTCCATGGGAAGCTTGGAAGAAAGGTTTTAGCCTAAGTAAGGGTAATTTCTTTCCAACATTTATAATGGGAATTATTAATGGATTTATTGGTTTTTCTGTCGGCTGTTTAGGAATGATAGCTTTACTTATTTTATTTGCCATTCCTGGCTTTTTAATAATTTACCCGATTTTTAAAGATGGTTTTAACATGCCTTCAGCCTCGCAAATATTTGCGATAATTGTGCTTTTCTTTTTACTTGGCTCAATTAATATGGCAATTAGAGCAGTATTTACAGTTTTTAATTATGGAAATTGGAACTTGTTTTTTAAACAAATAATAGACAAAGAAGAAAAACAAATATGAATAACATAGCAAAACCAATATTAAGAATACTTTCTGGGTTAATTGATCTTACATTATTTATTATCCCTTCAACTTATCTTGTCTATCGTTTGTCATACTCGAGTAATATTGAGAATGTTTTAGATAGATTGTGGCCTATTATCATTTTAGTTTTAATTAATAACATGATAATGGTAACTATTAATTCATTTTTTATCTCACAATTTGGAGGAACAGTGGGTAAACTTCTGACCGGCACAAGGATCGTTAATCCAAACGGTCAAAATTTAAGTTTTTGGAGAGCTTTCTTTAGAAATCAAATGGGTTATATGGTCTCAGGTGCATTTTTATGGTTAGGTTTCCTTTGGATATTTTTTGATAAAGAAGTAAGAGCGTGGCACGACATGATTGTAGATTCATATGTGGTTATTGTTAGCAAACAGACCTATATATTAGGGGTA
>DATDSD010000037.1:0-5079 GCA_035291405.1 Patescibacteria group bacterium
AATAACACCAGAGGTTAGAAAAATTGCCAAGCTTTCAATTCCTAGAATAATTGAAGTTTCATTTCTGCAGGTTGCCAAATTTGTGGAATTAACACTAGCCTCACTTATCTCAGCACCAGCTTATACGTATTTTACTTTTGGCAATTCAGTTCAACTTTTACCAGTTGGTTTATTTGGTACATCAATTGCTAAGGCAGCCCTTCCAACTCTAGCCCGCCAAGCTGATGATTTACCCGCATTCAAAAAGACATTATTTGAGACTTTAAATCAAGTTGTTTTTTTGATGACCCCAATTGTTGCCTTTTTAATGGTTGCAAAAATTCCGGTGGTTAGACTTATTTTTGGAACAGACATTTTTACATGGGATTCAACAGTTGAGACATCATTAGTGGTTTCCGCTTTTGCAATTGGAATTTTTTCCCAGGCTGCCAATTCTATTTTAGCTAGATCTTTTTATGCCATGCATGATACTAAAACTCCAGTTTTGGTTTCTGTTTCCACATTACTTTTAAATATTATTTTAGATTATGTATTAGTTATAATTTACAAATTCCCAGTTTGGAGTCTAGCTCTTGCATTTTCTATATCTGCAATTATTCAATCAGCTATTTTATTTATTCTTATAACCAAAAGAATACATGATGGTGCAAAAAGGAATCTTTACATTCCAATTGTAAAGTCATTATTAGCAGGTTTTGTTTCAGGTAGTGTTATGTTTTTTATTTTGAAATTTTTTGATAAATCAGTTTGGATTAAGAAATTATCTTTTATAACAAATGTTGATTTGCCTTTTGAAAAATTTGTGTTGGATACTAGATATACAGTGAATCTTTTGGTTTTAACGGCCATTGTGGGAATAGTTGGAATGTCAGTTTATATTTTAATATTGAAAATCTTTAAATCAAAAGAACTGGAAACCTTTATCAATTTATTTAAACGAATGCTTTTGGGACAAAAATTTAGTTCAGCTGTTGATGCTAATAATACTACCCAAGATGGTGTCTAGATAGCCCGTCAAATTTCCTCTTGACAAGACTTAGCACTCATATTATGATACTGCTAATAACAATTTTTATTATTAATTAATATGAATGCATTAACATCTCGTCAGACACAAATATTAAAAGCTTTGATAGATGAGTATATAGAAACAGCAGAACCTGTCGGATCAGATTCCTTGGAGAAAAAATACAATTTGGGTGTGTCCCCCGCAACCATTAGAAATGAGATGTCAAATTTAACAAAGAATGGATTTTTAAAACAACCTCATACTTCAGCTGGCCGAGTTCCAACTTCAGGTGCAATGAAATTCTATGTTGATCAGCTAATGGAAGAAAAACAATTAAGTTTAGCCGATGAAGTTAAAGCAAAAGAAGAAGTTTGGGATGATAGGGCAAACTTGGGAAAGTTTTTAAACGAGATGACTCACTCTCTTGCAGAAAAAACAGGAGGAATGGCAATTGCTGCAACAGATGATGGAAATGTATGGCAGGCGGGACATGCGAATATCTTTTTGTACCCCGAATTTAAAGATTTAGCGGCATGTGCTTCACTTTTCGGATTTATGGACGAAGAAGATCAATTAATAGACTTGTTTTTCAATAGGTTTCCACTAGAAACTCCTTTTGATGTTTTGTTTACTGAAGATATGGGATTTAGAAATATGCCGGTTGGTATTGTTGCGGCACATTTTAAAGTAAAAGACAAAAATGGAGCGTTGGGAGTAATTGGACCAGTTAGACAGTCATATGCAAACATAGTTCCAACAATAAGATATTATAGGAGTATGTTGGAAGATATAATGGGATTATAAAATTAATATAAAAAATTAAAACCAAAATAAAATTATGAAAAAACAAATTAAAGAAAATAAAAATCTAAATTTAAAAGGAAACGAAGAATTAAAAAACCAACTCGCAAGAGCTTTGGCAGATTACGCAAACTTAAAGAAAAGATCTGATGAAGAAAGAAACACAATGTATAAATTGGCAAGTATTTCATTTGTGTTAAAGTTATTACCTATTCTTGATAGTTTAAGAGAAGCTCAAAAACATTTAGGTGATCAGGGGATTGCAATAATTGTTGGCCAACTTGAGATAATCTTTAAAGAAGATGGTTTTATTGAGGTAAAACCTCAAATTGGTGAGAAATTTAATGAGCACTTGCATGAAGCTATTGATACACTTGAAACCGACAAAGAAGAGGATAATAATATGATCTCAGAGATTGTACTTTCTGGATGGAAATTTGGTGAAGAGGTGGTTCGTTTTGCCAAAGTCAAAGTTTTCAAAAAGAATCTTGACCAAAAAGATGGAGTTAATAAAATAGAAGGAGAGGAAAATAAATAACATGAGTAAAATTATTGGAATTGATTTAGGAACAACAAATAGCTGTGTAGCAGTAATGGAGGGTGGACAACCCAAAGTAATTTCTGCTTCTGATACTGGTAAAAATACAACCCCATCAGTTGTTGAAATTGTTAAAAATTTAGTAGGAGATGTAGCCAAAAGGCAGATGATTCTAAATTCCACAAATACCGTTTCTTCGGTTAAAAGATTAATGGGCAGAAGGTTTGAAGACAAAGAAGTAGAAAGAACTCAAAAAATGGTTTCTTACAAAATTGTTTCAGGAAAAGGCGGAATGGCCGATGTTGAGATCGACGGCAAGACCTATACTCCACAAGAAATTTCGGCTCGTGTTTTGATGAAGCTTAAAAAAGATGCTGAAAAGTATCTGGGGGAAACAGTAGACAGAGCAGTCATTACAGTTCCTGCCTACTTTGACGATTCACAAAGACAAGCAACTAAACAGGCCGGTGAAATTGCGGGACTTAAGGTAGAAAGAATAATTAATGAGCCAACAGCTGCGGCTTTGGCCTATGGTTTGGATAAGAAAAAAGCTGAAAAAATTGCAGTCTATGACTTGGGTGGAGGAACATTTGATATCTCTATCCTTGAACTTGGAGACGGTGTTTTTGAAGTGAAAGCAACAAACGGAGACACCCACCTTGGAGGAGACGATTTTGATGAAAAAATAGTTGATTACATTGCTGAAGAATTCAAGAAAGAAAATTCAATGGACATAAGGCTTGATAAACAAGCCCTTCAAAGAGTAAGGGATGCCGCAGAAAAAGCAAAAATTGAACTTTCAGCAGCAGAAGAAGTAGAAATAAACCAACCATATATCACACAAAAAGATGGACAACCAATTCATTTAACAATGAAATTAACCAGGGCAAAGTTAGAGTCAATTGTTGATGATTTAATTGCTAAAACCATTAAACCTGTTGAAAATGCATTAAAAGATGCCGGAGTAAAAGCATCAGATATTGATGAAGTTATCATGGTTGGTGGGATGACAAGAATGCCAAAAGTTGTAGAGGAAGTTAAAAAGTTTTTTGGAAAAGAACCCAATAAATCTGTAAATCCTGATGAAGTTGTTGCAGTAGGAGCAGCAATACAAGCAGGAGTCTTGGCGGGAGATGTTAAAGATATTTTACTTTTAGATGTAACACCTCTAACCTTGGCAATTGAGACAATGGGGGGCGTTGCTACACCAATGATTCCAAGAAATACCACTGTTCCAACCAGCAAGACCGAAGTATTTTCAACTGCAACCGATAATCAAACACAAGTTGAAATTCATATTACACAAGGAGAAAGACCTTTAAGTAATGACAACAAAGCACTTGGTAGGTTTGTTCTTGACGGAATTCCACCAGCCCCAAGGGGAGTTCCTCAGATTGAAGTTATGTTTGACTTGGATGCAAACGGAATATTAACCGTTACTGCAAAAGATAAAGCTACAGGAAAAACACAAAACATTAAAATTACAGGTTCTGTTGGCTTAACGGATGAAGAAGTTAAAAGAGCACAGGAAGATGCTGAGAAAAATAAAGCAGATGATGAGAAAAAAGCAGAAACTATAAAAGCCAAAAATAATGCTGATGCAATGATTGTCACTGCAGAAAAATCAATTAAGGATGCTGGAGACAAGGCTCCAAAAGACGCTGTTGAGAAAGTTAATGAAAAAGTTAAAGATCTTAAAGACATTCTTGAGACAGGATCAAAAGAAGATCTTGAAGCTAAGACAAAAGAACTCTCAGAGACCTTAAGTGAAGTCGGTAAGGCAATGTATGCCAATCAAACCCCTCCACCCCAAGGTGAAGGACAACCGGCGGCAGAAGAACCAAAGACTGAAGAAAAGAAAAAAGACGATTCAAAGGTTGAAGAGGGTGAAGTGGTAGAATAACTTCATAGTATAAGTAATGGATACCCGTAAGGATAGCCAAATTAATGTTTATAATCATATACCAAAACTTCCTGGTGAAGCCGGTTTTGGGGGGGATGTTAAAAGTTATTACGAGTTTCAAACAAAAGGATTGACAGGCAAGGGTAATGTGTGTCCTACACCTTCAGCTATAGCGGCAGATATTGAGAATTATCGTAGATCTCAAAAAAAGAAACAAACTGAAGAGATGATAAATAAACCAAACAATAAATAAAAATATGTCCACAAAAAACGATTATTACGATTTACTTGGGATAACTAAATCTGCCAGTACCCAAGAAATAAAAAATGCGTATAGAAAAAAAGCTTTGGAGTGGCATCCAGATAGACATCAGGGAGCTGACAAAGAAGAGGCTGAGAGAAAATTCAAAGAAATAAATGAGGCTTACCAAGTTCTCTCTGATTCCAATAAAAAGTCGGCATATGATAATTACGGCCATGATGCTTTTGCTCCCGGAGGAATGGGGGGAAGAGGCGGTGGCAATCCATTTGCTGGAGGATTTGGTGGACAAGGTGGTCCATTTACATATACTTGGTCTTCATCTGGTGGACAACAAAATCCTTTTGGTAACACTGATTTTGGTGATCCTTTTGATATCTTTGAAAGTTTTTTTGGTGGGGGAAATCCTTTCGGTGGGGCCCAAAGGGCAAGACAGATTCCAAGGTATTCTTTAAAACTTGAATTTATGGAAGCGGTTAAAGGCGTTGAAAAAGAATTTAATATTGAAGGAAAAAAGAGAAAGATTAAAATTCCAGCAGGAGTTGATGAGGGAACAAAAATAAATTTTG
>DATDSD010000038.1:0-2390 GCA_035291405.1 Patescibacteria group bacterium
ATCAAAAATCTTGACAGATAAGATACAATTGTAAAAATGGAAAGACAATCGGTCGTTAACGAAGTCAGACGCGGAATATCTTATAAATTTATATTGGATCCAGAAAAACAGACAATACATGTTTGTACGAAAGTAATTCTAAAGGACCATGAGACGCATGAGTTTTTTGCAACTCGACTAGGTATAAATTTAAATGGTGCCAGGGGAGGATATTTAAAAAACACTGGTCAAGACATAATTTTTGAATCTGGGTCGAGTACTATTCCCCCAGCTACAGCAGAGGACGTTAATAATTTCAATGGAGACTTTCAGCTTTTCAGCTAAGAAATAGAATAAAAAGAAGTGCTAAAATAATCCTGTACCAACCAAATCTTATAAAGTTGTGTGTTTGAACGAATTTGATTAACCATTTAACAACTACATAAGCGGTAGCAAAGCTTGCTAGAAAACCAAGAAACAATGTTACCAAGTTACTATTTGTCCAAATAGATATATCAGTTTTAATTAGATCAAGTACTGTTGCCCCAAGCATTGTAGGTATTGCCAGAAAGAATGAAAATTCAGTAGCTTTCTTTCTACTCATTCCAACAACCATGCCTCCAAATATGGTTGCAAAAGCACGTGAGACACCGGGAATCATGGAAACAACTTGAAAAAGACCTATTAATAGATAATGCTTTAAATTTAATTCTTTTTCTTTATCTTTATGATATTTCTCAAATAGTATCATCACAATTCCGCCTATAAACAAACTTAATACAACAACTAAAGAATTGCCAATAAGATATGTTTTTATTAGTTTATAAAATAAGGCTCCAAAGATAGCAGATGGTAAAAAAGCAATAATTATTTGCTTCCAGATATCTCTGCTTTTTATTAATTTATTAAAATAGATAGCAACAACAGATAAAATTGCCCCTAGTTGAATAATAATATCAAAAGATTTAATAAATTCAGTCTGAGTAATTTTTAATAAGTCTGAGACTAATATCAAATGTCCTGTTGAGCTTATGGGTAAAAATTCTGTTATACCTTCAACTACAGAAAGAATAAGTGTTTGGACAAGGTTCATGATGTATAATTGTAACATCCTTTGCTAACGCAGAGGAAGTTTTTGTTGACTTATGACATATGACTAATGACTATATTAAAGTACGCGGAGCAAGACAGCATAATTTAAAAAATGTTGACCTTGATATTCCTAAAAATAAACTAGTTGTCTTAACAGGCGTATCAGGATCTGGAAAAAGTTCTTTTGCGTTTGACACATTGTATGCCGAGGGTCAAAGAAGATATGTAGAAAGCCTTTCAACATATGCACGTCAGTTTTTAGGTATCATGGAAAAGCCTGATGTAGATTCAATAACAGGCCTTTCTCCAGCAATTTCAATTGACCAAAAGACAACATCAAGAAACCCCCGTTCAACGGTTGGAACAGTTACTGAAATATATGATTATTTAAGGCTTCTTTTTGCAAGAGTAGGTCATCCACATTGTCCTGTTTGTGGTGATGAAATAGCCATGCAAACCCTAGAGCAAATTGTAAACAAAATTATGATGATGAGTGGTAGATTTTATCTCTTAGCTCCCGTTGTTAAAGATCGAAAAGGAGAATTTAGTACTCTTTTTGAAAATTTAAAGTCTAAAGGTTATTCAAAAATAAGAATTGATGGAGTTTACAAAGATTTAAGTGAAGATTTTTCCCTAATTAAAACAAATAAACACACAATTGATGTTGTTATAGATAAATTATCAATTGAAGCTAATAAATTAAATAAAGATGAAAAGATAAAGTCAAGTATTAAATCAAGACTTTTTGATTCAGTAAGCCAAGCTTTAAAACTAGCTGATGGATATTTAATTGTTTCTGAAATTAAAGATAATAGTTTTGTAATTCCAGATTATCCAAAAGACTTTATAGACCATCTTTTTTCAGAGAAGTTTTCTTGTCCAAAAGATAATATTTCTCTTCCTGAGATTGAGCCTAGGAGTTTTTCTTTTAATTCTCCACATGGTGCATGTCCAACTTGTACAGGGCTAGGGAAACTTCTTAAGGTTGAACCTAATTTGGTTTTTTCCTTAGAACTTTCAATTATGGAGGGTGGAATTTTGCCTTTTTCGTCTATGTTTGATCATGAGACATGGTATGCAAAAACAGTGACTAAGATGTGTGAAGAAAATAATATAAATCCTCATATTCCGATCAAAGAATTAACTAAAGATCAGATAGACATTTTACTAAATGGCACAGGAAATAAAGACTATCAGGTAGAGGGAACAAATAGGTGGGGAAGACCTACTAAAATTTGGCAAAAATATGAGGGAATTATTGGAAATATTGAAAGAAGGTATTCAGAAACTGATTCAGACTACATAAAAAGTGAATTTGA